>DASTBQ010000144.1:0-16275 GCA_035711995.1 Acidimicrobiia bacterium
GTCGGTGAGCTGACGAGCCAACGATGAGGCCTCCTCATCACCGAGGATCGTGTTGTACAGAGAACTCATTTCGAGTTCTAGACCGGCATCCCGCATCGCATCTTCGACGATGCAGTAGTCGAACCCGCAGACCTCGAGACCGTTGTCCGCTGCTCGATCGACTAACAGGTTGTACACAGGCACAATGACCAGGGCGACCGCGGTGAAAGCCGCCACCGCGATCAGCAGTGGTCGTCGCCATGTCGGAAGCTGTGACCCGGTCTCTTCCTCTGCCTCGTCCCAGGTCGGGTCCCAGCCCTCGTCGGACCAGTCATCGGGCGTCTCGTCGTCGGGTGGAAACACCTATCGGCCGAGGTCCGGATCTGTCTGGTTGGCCCGCATGCGGACTGTGAAGACCGAATCTCCGGAGAGGATTCCTCCCCGGCCGAAGAGACGTCCGTACTGCCAGTTGGAGAGTCCGAGCTCGGGCGTGTCTAGTGCGTACTGGCCGTCGACCCATCTGGTGAACCCGTTTCCCACGAAAGGGGCGTCGATCGAGTCGAAGAACCTGACATGCTCCTCGGGATCGGTCGAGATGAGACTCGCCGCGAAGTGGGGGCTCTGAGTGTTGAAAGATGAAATTGCTTCGCCGACATCTGAGACGACGGTCAGCGTGACCTCCGGGCTCTCCTCCCACTCCCACTCGACACCCAGCGCATCGTCCCCGATCATCTCTGCTCGGGGCTCGGTGACCACACCTCCGGCCCGGGTGATAGCTGCTGGCTCGAACCATGGTTCGGGCACGTAAGGCCGAGCCCGAGCCGTCACATGCAGCTTGGAGACAGCAGAACGTCGCTCCCCCGCTTCATGAAGCGCTTCGAGAAACACCGGAACCAGGTCCTCGGCACGGGAAGCCACGACACACGCTGTGTTCAGGGAGTTACAGACCTTGCGATCGAGAGATTGATAGACCGCTGATGCGAATCGAGCTGGCTCAGCCGACTCTGCCGCCACGATCCAAGCGCCACCTGTGCCATGGAGACTCACCGGGACCCCAGCCTGACGGGCCACCGAGCCCAATTGGGACACTGCCGCTCCCGAGCCACGGGCGACGGCCAGGGAGAGTCGAGAGTCGGAGAACATCGCCCAACCCGCGGCGTGAGACGCGGCGTCGAGCAATGACACCGCACTTTCGGTTATACCTGCGTCCTTCAGGGCGGGCCGGAGCGCGTGGTCCATCATCGCTCGGGCGGTCCGCAGAGCGTCCGAACCGATCCTGAAGACCACGGTGTTCCCTCCTTTCAGCACCCCAGCGGCATCGGCGAAGACGTTGGGTCTGCCTTCGAATACGAAGCCGACGACGCCGAGGCCCGACCTCACCTCCTCCAAGGTCCAACCCTCGTGCTCGTGGGTGGCGATGACTTCCCCACGACCACCGTCGAGGTGCGCCCAATTGCGCAGCCCGTCGACCATGTCGGCGCGCATGCGCTCGCCCAGTGTGAGACGGGTTGTCGAGCGACCCCGGGTCTTGGCCTCCTCGACGTCTCCGGTGTTTGCTGATGCAATGGCAGCGAAGACGTCGTCGTCAGCCAGATAATTGGCGAACGCCTCGAAGAAGGCGGCGACCTGATCGTCCCGCACGGTGCCCATGGCGGCGAACGCATCTGACGCCGCAGTCACTGCGTGGTAGGCCCTATCCCAATCAGCGGCCGGGATGTGGAGCAAGTCGCCTGTGTCCTGGACCACCACCAGCCGATCGCCATCTGCGAAAGCGGCAGCGAGTTCGGGGGTGACCCGTGCGACCTTGTTCCCGCCATAGACGATCGGCATGCCGGGCTCGAGACGTTGCAGACCCTCTGTCACCAGGTCAATCCTATGACAGGACCACGAGATCGTCGCGATGGATCACCTCTCCGCCGCTGACTGCGGAGTGCGCTCCCCGGTGTTGCCTCACCTGCTCGGAGGAGAGGGAGGTGAGACCCTTGGCGATCAGCTCGCCGGCATGGACCACCTCGACCGCCGCCCCGGCCCCGAAGCCTCCTGTCACCGCGGTGACACCCACTGCCAGCAGCGACTTGCCGCCTTGACTGAGCGCGCTCGCTGCCCCGGCGTCGATCTCGATGGTCCCCTCCGATGGGGTGCCGAATGCGATCCAGAGTCTGCGGGCAGATAGCCCCGACTCGCGGGGGTCGATCCAGGTCCCCACATCCTCACCCGCAACCGCCCTGGCCACCACGTCTGATTCGGTCGCCGATGCGATGACTGTGGGGACCCCGGACCATGCAGCCATCCGAGCTGCAGCGATCTTGGTGGCCACCCCGCCGGATCCGAACGCTCCTCTGCTGGTGCTCGAACGGAGACGGTCGAGGATCTCGTCGGTGTCGCGGACCGCAGTGAGCAGCTCGACAGTGTCCGAGAGCAGTGGGTCGTTCGAATAGATCCCAGGTGTGTCGGTGAGCAGGATCATCATCCCCGCACCCACGAGGTGAGACACGATCGCGGCGAGGCTGTCGTTGTCGCCCACTTTGACTTCGTCGACCACGACCGTGTCGTTCTCGTTCACTATCGGCACGACTCCCAGACCGAGCATCCGCTCCAGCGCGGTCCGGGCGTTGAGGTACTGCTCGCGTCGGGCGAGCACGTCCCGGGTGAGGAGGACCTGGCCGACCTGTCGGTCCCGAGCACCGAACTCGGCTGAGTACATCGCCATCAGCCGTCCCTGTCCCACGGAGGCGGCGACCTGAAGACCGGGAAGATCAGTGGGACGTGTCGCCAGCCCGAGAACCGGGAAACCGGCCGCGATCGCTCCCGAACTGACCAGTACGGCCGGACGACCGAGATCCCATGAAGCGACGACGTTTGCCACCACATGAGCTATCGCGCCCGGGTCGATGCCACCGTGCTCGGAAGTCAGAGAAGACGAACCGATCTTGACCACGATGGGTCTGTTCTCTGCGGCGGGTCGTCTCATATCGGAGCGAGCACGGTAGTTCTCGTCTCCCATCCCAACGCATCGCCGAGCGGGACGCGATTCGAGTCGGAGGACTCGCTCAGATCTTGGGGAGCTTGAATCCGGACTTCTCGATGACGTAGTCGCGGGATTCGTCGACGGCGCGTTTCACGGCCGCCCAGTCGACGTGCTCGAGCCGGCCGTTGCGTTTCATCACTCGTCCGGCGATGAGGACTGTGTCGACGTTGCCGGTGTCCATCCCGGTGACCACCGCGGTCGCCGGGTCGTTCAGCGGAGTCACGTTGAGACGATCGGTGCGAAGCGTCACGATGTCTGCCTGCTTGCCAGGAGTGAGACTCCCCGTCTTGTGATCGAGACCGTTGGCCCGGGCTCCGTCGATGGTGGCGCAGGACAACACCTCCTGAGTAGTGATCCCCGGCTTGCCCTGGGCCGCCGCCTGCGTCCGCTGAAGGGCGAGGACCGACCTCATCTGGTTGAACATGTCACCAGGGACGTTTGTCTCGACATCGATGCTGAGGCTGGGACGGAGACCCCGGTCGAGGAACTTCTGGATCGGGGGCATGCCATGACCCATCATCATCTCCACGGGCGAGGCCAGAGAGACAGTCCCCCCGGTGTCCACGATCATTTGGATCTCGGTGTCGTTGAGCGTCGTGCAATGGATGTAGGTGGTGTCGGGACCGAGCAGACCCGCCTCCCCCATCTCCTGCACCTTGGCGTCGAGCCCATAACTGCCCACCCCGACATGAGTCGAGATGCGCGCACCGGTCTCCCGGGCGAGCTTCCAGTGGTCCCGGGACACCTCGAAGTCGGTGAACTCGGGGCCGGGGGCGGCGAGTGCCAGCGTCAGCATTTGGTCCGGACTCGAGAAGTGCTCTGTCGCAGCGCGCACGAACCAGCTGGGCTGACGCTCTTCCCACTTCCCCCACCACGGGAACCCGTAAGCAAAGACGGCCCGCATTCCCGAATCCTCCAAGGCCTTGACCACGGCATCGGTGTGCGCGGGCGACCCCTGGATGTGTGACCAGTCGAGCAGTGTCGTAATCCCGGCGTCCATGGCTCCGAGAGCAGACACCAGGTTGCCGACGTACGCATCTTCGGGTCGGAAGGCCGGGGCCAGCTTGTGCAGTACGAACGAGATGTAGCTGGTCCTGCCCTCGAGAGGGACGTCGGCTCCGATGTTGCGGAGGACACCCTCCCAGATGTGACGGTGGGTGTCGACGAAACCGGGGAGGACGATTTGATCTGCCACGTCGATGACTTCGGCGCTCTCGCCGGCGTCGATGCTCTTGCCCACCATGACTATGCGGTCGTCTTCGATCAGGACGTCGCCGACGTCGAAATCTCCTACAGATGGATCCATCGAGAGGACGGTCCCCCCCTTCAAGAGCTTGCGGCCGGTGGTGACCACCTTGAAGTCGGTGCCGGCCGGGTAGAAGTCGGGGACGTCTGCGACTTCCTGCACCCGACTGCCCAGGACGAGCCGTCGCGCCCGGCGATAGTTTCGCTTGATCAGTTCCTTCAGATCACCCAGCTGGAAGAGGATGATCCCGGCGAGGACCAGTGCCCCGATGATCATCTGCCCGTCGGCGGGTGACAATCCCAGGAACGGAAGCACCGTGATGATGAGTGCGAGCAGCACTCCGGCGATCGCGCTGCCGACGAAAGTGGCACGGCCGCCGGCCAGGGAGGCTCCACCGAGAACGGCAGCGGTGATGCTGTTGAGCGCGAACGACGAACCGATCTGGGCGTTGCCCAATGGTGACCTCGCCATCACGAAGAACGCGGCGATGGCGGCAAAGAGGCTGCAGAGAAGGAGAGCCCTGACCCGCACCCAGTTGGTCCTTATGCCTCCTCGTTTCGCTGCGGTCTCGTCGAAACCGACTGCACGCACCTGGAGACCGGAGCCGGAGGCGTGCAGCCAGAGATCGAGACCCAGGGCAGCGATGAGGATCACGAAGAAGGCGATCGGGATGGCTCCAACCTTTGCGGTGAGGAAGGTGACGAGGTCGGGGCTGATGATCCCCTGAGCAGTGGGGCGAAGGGTGAGCGAGATTCCGTCGAGGATCGAGAGCGTCGCAAGCGTGGCGATGATCGAGGGGATCTTCACCCCACGGATCAGTCCGGCGTTGACGAGCCCGAGACCCAAACCGGATGCGAGGACCACGGCGCTGCCCATGAGGATTTGAGAGGAGGAGGCCTCGGCCCCGATCAGGAACGAAGCCGCTACGACCCCGAAGCTGATCATCGCCCCCACCGAGAGGTCGAGGTATCCGACGAGGATGGCCTGGGTCTGCGCCATCGCCGCCACCATCAGCGGCAGCGCGAGAATCAGGATGTTGAAGACGTTCGTGGCGTTGAGGAAACCCTCGAATCGGGTCGTCGTGTACCAGAGCAGTCCGGTGATGAGCAGGATCTGGAGCGCGACCGGCATCCAAAGCCGAAACCTGACGACCTTGCGCCATTTGTTCTTGTCTCGTGCGTTGCGTACGACCTTGCGCACCTGTTGACGGGACCGCTCGACCCAGCCCTCTGCCGCATACCCGCTGTTCATCGACCCGCAGCCTTGGGCATTGCCACCCCCAGGGGTGATCTGGCGGCCTTTGACATCCCCGGGCCCCTGACGATCGCCTCGACGATTCGTGTCTCCTCGAGCTCGTCACCGGGGATCTCTTCGACGATGGTTCCCCGTGACATCACAAAGACCCTGTCGCAGAGACCGGCGAGCTCGATCGGGTCACTCGACTTCACCAGGATCGCCGCACCGGCGTCGCTACGGGTACGCAGCGCCTTGTAGATGTCGAATCGGGACCCGACATCGACTCCCTGGGTGGGCTCATAGGCGAGGATCACCGAGGGATCCTTGAGGAACGATCTCGCTACCGAGACTTTCTGCTGATTGCCTCCTGAGAGAAACTCGACTGGCTGTTCCAGCGACGGCGTGCGGATCTCCAACTCGTCCACGAGCTCACCGACTGCCTTACGTTCCGCGCCTCGGCGGAGCAGACCGAGCATCGAGAAACGTCTCAGTGACTGCACCGTGGTGTTGACACGAACCCCGAGGACCCCCATGAGTGCCTCGGTCTTCCGGTTCCCGGGCAGGAGCATGATTCCGGCGCCCACCGTCTCATGTGTCGACACCAGCGAGAGCTCTTTATCACCGACTCTGACCAGTCCTGTTCGAGGCGGGGTGCGGCCGGCGAGGGTGTCGAACAGCTGCTGCTGTCCGTTGCCCTCTGCCCCGGCGATGCCAACTATCTCCCCGCTCCCCAGTGTGAAGGTGACCGGCCCGAAAGATTGTCCTTGGAGACTGTCCACCACGAGTACTTCCGACGTCTCTCCCTCACGATGTTTGGGGTCGGGGAACGCAGCCTCGAACGGCCGACCGACGATCCTCTCCACGAGCTCAGCCTCTGTGGTTTCCGCCGCGTCGAAGGTCCCTTGGTGACGTCCGTCCCGGAGCACAGTTATCCGGTCCGCGACCTCGATCACCTCGGGAAGACGATGACTGACGTAGACGACACCAACACCGCGCTGCTTGCAAGCCACGATGGTCCGATGGAGGGCCTCGACCTCGTCGGGGCCGAGAGCCGTTGTCGGCTCGTCGAGGAGGAGGACCTTGGGATTCGTGACGAGTGCCTTGGCCACCTCGAACAGTTGACGCTCGGCCATAGTCAGGAACCCGGCCGGAGCATCGGGGAACAACTCGATGTCGAGGTCGAAGTCGGCGAGGAGCTTCCGGGCCCACCTCTTCCGCCGCCAATACGGGGGTCGCTGATCGGGTGGAGCAGCGAAGTAGAAGTTGTTCTTGACCGGTTCCATGCCCACCGAGGAGCCGTCCTGGTAGGCCATGGCCAGGCCGAGCTTGCGGGCCTGGGCCGGTGAATCCGTACGGAGCGGTTTGCCCCCGATCTGGACTGTGCCCAGATCGGGGTCCACAAACCCTGAAGCGATCCCGAGGAGCGTCGACTTACCCGAACCGTTCTCACCGACCAGCGCATGTATCTCGCCGGCACGGCAGTCGAAACTGACGTCGGTCAACGCACGAACCGCCCCGAACTGACGAGAAACACCCGTCAGTTCGAGGACGAGTTCGTTCCCTCGGTGATCGCTTTCGATCACCCGCCGCCGCCGAACATGAGCGCCAACACCTCGTCGGGAACCAGCGACGTGCCCGAGACGACCTCATTGGGTCGGTCGGGGTCGCAGTCTTCCGCGGTGACCTGACGCATCACATGAGGCACGATGACCTCACCAGGCACGTCCGCATCTTGCAGGGCGAGCATTGCCGTGGTGACACCGGTACGGGACTGGAAGTTGCCACCCGCCGAGAACCAGATGTTGTACGTGGGCTCGTTGCGCTCCGCCCAGTCGCAGAACAGCGACTGCTCGTCGGTGCGCAGGGCCACACTCAGGTTCTGAACCGGGATACCCAGCTCGTCGTATGCCTGAAGACCGGTGAGGATCCCATCGGCATACTCATAGGCCCAGCCACCGAGTTCGGGATTGGTGGTCAGGATCCCTCGCATCGCCTCGAGAGCGAAGCTGTTGACCCAGAACGTGTCTCCAGTCGTGGTGTCCGGGTTGGCAGGCGGGTTGGCAACGACCAGACCGCCTTCTTCTACGGCCGGGATGATGCACTGCTGCCAACCGAGGGTCAGAGCGTTGTTGGGAGTACCTCCGAGCAGACCGATCTGCCCGCCGGACTCGACGTTCCCGTTGAGGACCTCGGCAAAGCTCTCACCGAGCTCACAGAGGTTCTCACCGACCACCGACGTGTAGTCAGTGCCAGGGGTGAGAGCCCCCTCGGTCCCGGGCAGACCGACGTAGCCGGCCGAGAACGAGACATACGGGATGCCCGCGGCCTCGGCAGCCTGGATCGGCTGGGCCAGGGCGGCACCAAAGTCGGGGTAACCGACGATGAAGTCGACCGGGTACTGCACCAGGAAGTTGATCCCATTGATGTGAACCGCTGGGTCCTGGTCGAAGTTCGCCTCGGTGGTGACGATCGTGCCGATCTCGGGGTAAGTCAGTGCCTGGAGAATCGCCTCCATGCGGCTGACACCACGCCAGACGTTGACGGTCTTGCCGCCCCCGTCTGCGTAACCCATCACGAGCTCCCCCCCGGTGCCGGTGTCACACTCCGGCTCGTTCCAGCAGGTCATCGCGATGTCGATGGTGGCCTGATCGAGGTCCTGGGTCGCCCGTGCGATCGAAGCCAGAACGATGTTCCAGCTCGCCTCGTCTGATGGTTCTACAGGGCCCAGCGCCTTCTCCACCAACGCCGGGTCCGCGGCCGTCGGGTCTTCGCCGTAGTCGGCAAGCGGGTTGTCTCCGCCTTCTGCCGCACTGGTCGTCGTGTCACCCGCCGCCTCCGTCGTGGTGGTGTCATCCATACTCTCGGTGGTGGTCGGCTCGTCGGTAGCCCCGGTGGTTGTGCTGCCTTCGGTGTCAGCACCTCCACAAGCCGCGACGACGATCGCCAGGATGGCTACAAGTGCGATGATCTTGGTTTTCTTCATTTCCTCCTCCTGATGGGCCGTTGCGCGGCCCTTTCCGTTCCTGTACTTGGAACTAGCTCGGGGTCAGCGGTCTCCTTTCTCGACCGTCTCTCCCATTCATGTCGTGGGTTCTCGTGTCTTCGTTCGACCGGGTCTTCGCCGTTCGCGGAGCACCTGCTCCACGACTTTGATGATCCGGTCGCCCGAAACCAACATGCCGCCGATGATCACAAGCCCAAACACCACGAACTGGAGCGATGTGGGCAGACCCAGAGCCCTCATCATCTGGTTGAGCCCGGTGAGGAACATCGCCGCGGCGAAAGTGGAGACAGGACTGGCAAGTCCACCCGTCAGGGACGCCCCACCTATCACAACGGCGGCGATTGGGCCGAGCAGGTATGCCGAGGCGATGTTCACGCCGGGGTTTCGCAGGATCCCGGCGAGGAGGATGCCGGCTATCGAATAGAAGATGGCCGCTACCACGTAGACCATGATCTGGTTGAGGGTCACCCGAACTCCCACCACATTCGACGCCACCGGATTGGCGCCGACGATCTGGAAACGGCGACCGAGAGTCGTGTAGCGGAGGGCAACGGCGAGCAGGATGGTGACCGCAGCACCAGCCCAGAAGACAGGGCTGAGACCCCAGATCCTCGTCGAGGTCCACTCCACGAGCGCGGGGGGCACGAGGCTCTGTACCGGGAAGGTCAGCACGTAACGGCTCACCAGACCCAATACCACCTGGCCGACGGCGAGAGTCACGATGAGGGCGTTGAGCTTGATGCCCCCGATGAGGATCCCGTTCACCAACCCGATGAGGGCTGCGACTCCTATCGCCGTTCCTATCGCCAGCCATAGCCGATCGTCGGATTGCTGCCCGACGCCCGCGACGATGAGAGCTGAGATGGTGATGGTTCCCGGGACCGAGAGGTCGATTCCTGCGGTCATGATCACCAGCATCTGGCCCAGCGCCGCCAGTCCGAGCAATGCCCCGAAGGGTGCGATTGCGGCTAGTGCCACACCGCTGAGAGTGGCCGGGACCCAGATCGCGGCCACTACCGCCAGAAGGAGCAAGGCGATGTAAACCGGCATGTAACGGGAGGCGACCACGAACCTGGTCAACGCCGAAGACGGGGCACGGGTGGCGATCACGTGCCACCTCCGGTCGTTGTCAGCAGACCTGCGGCCGAGGCCACCCGGTGCTGGGACTCCTTGGCGATTCGTCGGACTGCGGCAACGTCGGCAACCAGGGATCCCTCCCGAACGAGCGGCTCGCCACCAACCAGCACCCAATCGATGTTCGACGTGTCCATGCCCCAAACCACAGCGCCAATCGGGTCGTTTATCGGTGCGATGTTTGGGGTGTCTGCCCGGAGCACGAGGATGTCGGCTCGCTTCCCGGGAGTCAGCGAACCCGTGACGTCGGCCAGACCGGCGGCCCGCGCACCGTCGATGGTCGCGTATCTGATGACCTCTCGAGTGCTGAGGAGATTGGGCACGCCGGCCTTGCCGGCGAGTTTGAGATCGAACAGGGTGGCGTGTTGCAGTGAGTTGGCGGCGCGCATCTGCGCGAACAGATCACCAGGTGCCTCCATCTCGTTGCCCACACCGAGACCCGGCCTCACGTTGCGGTCTATGAAGGCCTGCAGTGGCGGCGCCCCGTATCCAGCCGCCATCTCGCTGGCTGGGGTCAGCGAGACCCTCGTCCCGGTGCTCGAGATGGCGTCGAGGTCCTCGGCACCGAGATTCGTGCAATGGACGAGAGTGACGTCGTCGCCGAGCAGACCTCGGGAGCCGAGTGCGGCCACGACACCCCGATCTGCGGTGTCACGACCCACATGAGTGTGTATGCGGAGACCCTTTTCCCGTGCCAAAGACCACTCCCCCGCAACGTCGTCGACACCGGTCACACCCGGGTCAGGTGGTCCGAATGCGAACGTGGTCTCCTCACGCTCCGGCCGACCGATCGAGGCGATGTCAACAGTGACGGCGTCCGCCCACGACGGGGCGGCATACACCAACACCGTACGGGCTCCGGCGTCGGCATGAGCGGAGAGGATCGCCTCACGATGGAGGGGGCCAACCATCACATCTGCCCAGTCGACGACTGTGGTGATCCCCGACTCGATCGCGCCGAGCAGTCCCACCAGCGTGGCCGCGTAGACGTCTTCCGGACCGTGATGGGGACCGTAGATCGCAGGACCCACCTTTCGCTCTCCGGCCCCACCGCCACCCAAATTTCTGAACAGGGTCTTCCAGGCGTGACGGTGGGTGTCGACGAAGCCCGGCATGACGATCGTGTCGGCTGCATCGATCACTTCCGCGTCACGTGAACGCAGACCGGGACCCACCTCCCTGATCACGCCATCCTCGATCAAGACATCCGCCTCGGCGTGGTTGCCCACCGAGCGGTCCATCGAGAGGACACAGCCTCCCTTGACGAGAAGTCTCCCGGTCACCTCAGCGTATCCCCACGTCCGCGAATTCGCGAACAGTCCTGTAGATCCGGTCGGAACTGGGGATAGCGAGGTCCTCGAGAGACGCGGCCGACGGAAGCGGGATGTGGGGGGTGGTGATGCGGATGCTGGGTCCGTCGAGATCCCAGAAAGCTTCCTCAGCAATGATGGAGACGATCTCGGCGCCCCAACCACAGAGCCGGGGGTTCTCCTCGACCGTAAAGAGCTGACCGGTCTTGGTCACCGAGGCCAGGATCGTCTGGGTATCGAGAGGCACGAGGGTGCGAATGTCGATGACTTCTGCCGAGATGCCCTCCTCAGCGAGACGCTCGGCCGCTTCGAGAGCACGGGGGACCATCAGGGCGAGGGCCGCGATCGTCACGTCGGTTCCCTCCCTGAGCACCTTGGCCCTGCCGAGCTCATCGACGATCTCGCCGTCGGGGATCTCGGCCTTCCCTGCCATCAGCGACTTGTGCTCGAAGAAGATCACGGGGTCGGGGTCTCGGATCGATGCGGCGAGCAGACCGACGACATCCTCTGGTGTCGATGGGGCCACGACTTTGAGACCGGGGATCATCATGGCCCAGTTCTCGACACTCTGGGAGTGCTGGGCCCCGAACCTGGAGCCTCCCCCGTTCGCTGTCCGGATGACGAGGGGGAAGCTGACCTGACCGTCGGTCATGTACCGGCTCTTTGCGATTTCGTTGGCGACGATGTCCCAGCAGACGGCGAGGAAGTCGGAGAACATGATCTCGGCGATCACGGGGATCCCGGTCATCGACGCCCCCATCGCCGCTCCAAGGATCGCCTGCTCTGAGATCGGCGTGTCACGGATCCGGTTGGGACCGAACTCATCGAGGAGTCCAACCGTGGTCTTGAATACGCCTCCGGCGGCAGCGATGTCCTCACCGAGCATCACGAGCGAAGGGTCGCGCCGCATCTCCTGGGCGATCCCGTAGGCGACCGCGTCGCGATAGCTCAGTTCCGCCACGCCGACCCCCCGTCCGCGTAGACCTCGGTCATCAGCTTGGCCTGGCCCGGCTCCGCTCCGGCCTTTGCGAACTCGGTCGCGGCGTCGACTGCGCCAGCTACCTCTCTCTCGATGGTGCTGAGACGCTCCTCGGGGGTCCCCAGGGAGAGGAGCCGGTCGTGATACATGGGGATTGGGTCGCGCTCGGCCCAGGCCTGCACCTCTTCGACGGGGCGATACTTTCCGGGGTCGGCCCGCGAGTGCCCACCGGAACGGTAGGTGACCGCTTCGATCAGCGAGGGTCCTCCACCGGATCGGGCCTGGTCGAGGGCCCGGCTGGCGGCCAGGTAGACGTGGTCGGGATCGTTGCCATCGATCAGGATCGACTCCAGACCGTACGCAGCGGCGCGGTCGGCCGCCGGGTTCTTCACCGCTGTGATCAGATCGCTCGGGGTGTACTCCATGTAGAGGTTGTTCTCACAGACGAAGACCACTGGCAGATTCCAGACCACCGCCATGTTGAGGGCTTCGTGGAACGCCCCGATATTGGTGGTCCCGTCACCGAAGAACGCGACCGCCACCTGATCTGTGCCCCTCATCTGCGCCGACCAGGCGGCACCGTTGGCGATACATAGATGGGCGCCGATGATGGCGTAAGAGCCCATCATCCCCTTGGACACGTCGGTCAAGTGCATCGAACCGCCCTTGCCTCCCAATACGCCGTTCTCCCGGCCGAGCAACTCGGCCATGGCGGGACCCATCTCCATTCCCCGAGCCAGGGAATGGGCATGGCCCCGGTAGGTGGCGAAGGTGTAGTCGTCGGGTCGCATCGCAACCCCGAATCCGCTGGCCACCGCTTCCATTCCCAGCGAGAGGTGGCTCGTCCCCTTCACCAGGTTCTGCATGAAGAGGTCATACGCCCGTTTCTCGAACTGTCTGAGCTCCTGGAGCTTGCGGTACATGTCGACCCTGGTGTCGAGGGCGATGTCGGCCTCGGCCAACGACCAGTCGACAGGTTGGGGGCGACGCGGCTCGCGCAGGGCGTAGTCGTAGTCGCTGCGGGCCTGCCCGTCGCTAATAGGCATTCGCCACCATCAGCTCTTCACAGGGGAAGAGTGTGATCACCTTGGGCCCGTCTGCGGTGACGACGATCTCCTCTTCGATCCGTGCAGCGGACCGACCGTCGGCGGCAGGGGCGTAGGTCTCGAGAGCGAAGACCATCCCTTCTTGGATCTCGACCGGGTCGTCGATGGAGTTGAGCCGACTGATGATCGGCCGCTCGTGGAGACCAACGCCAACGCCGTGTCCGAACTGGAGCCCGAAGGCGTCCATCTCGTCGTCGAACCCGAACTCCTGAGCCTCGGGCCACACCTTGGCGATCTGGTCGGTGGTGGCACCCGGCTTCACCAGCTCGATGGCTGCGTCCATCCATTCCCGCGACTGTTTGAACGCGTCGCGCTGGGCCTGGGTGGCCCGCCCCACGACGAAGGTGCGGTAGTAACACGTCCGATACCCATTGAAGACGTGGATGATGTCGAAGTAGGCCTGGTCACCGGGGCGGATTATCCGGTCGCTGAAGACATGCGGGTGGGGGGAGCAGCGTTCCCCGGCTATCGAGTTGATCGCCTCGACGAACTCCGAGCCCATCTCGAACAGCCGTGCGTGGGCGAGACCAACGACGTCTGACTCACGGACTCCGGGTTTGAGCATCTCGAAGATGTCCTGATAGACCCCGTCGACCATGGCGCACGCTTGGGTGAGTAGGACGATCTCGTCCTGACTCTTGATCTCTCTTGCCCGCATCATCGCCTGCTGTCCGTCCACCACGGTGAGGCCGGCGTCCTGGAGGGCGAGAAACACCGCGGTCTCCGCCATGTCGACCCCTAGCCTCTCGCTGGCCACACCGGCATCCTCGAGGGCGCCCTTTATCTCCCGCACGGCTCGGGCATGGAGACCGGTCTCGGGTCCGATGGCACCCTGCAACCCGGTGTTGCCGCCAATCGAGTTCTCCTTGTCGTAGAGATGGGGCAGCTGGAGTCGATGCGCCTTGGCCGCGGACCCGAAATCCCAGACCTTGGGTCGGCCATCCTTGGTCACCAGTGCCCAGCGCTCACCCTTGTTGAACGCCCAGTACCCGATCTGGGTGGCGGTGGCGTAGCGGATGTTCGAAGTCTCGAAGAGAAGGATCGCCCCCAGGTCGAATTGGTCGAGCATCACCCGGACACGCTCGAGACGGTGCTGGCGGAGTCGTTCGAAGTCGACTCGGTTTTCCCAATCCACCGCCATCACGCCGGGGGCGGGGCTAGTTGCTACCGGAAATTCGGCCATCTCATCCTCCTCGATTACTTCAGCGACCGGACTCGTCGGCCAGTGCATTCTCCAAGTACGCCCAGTCGCGCGCGAACCGGTACGAGTGACGAGGGGGCGGTGCGGGTGCCTGGGTCTCCAGCCAACGCACTGTGCCGGCGCCCACGTTCTTGAACTCGTGAACACATCCGACCCCGGCCCATGCCACGTCGCCGGGCTCGAGGTGGTATCGCACCCCGTCGAACAGGGCCTCTACCTCTCCGTCGAGGATGAGATAAGCCTCCTCGAGGGGGTGGTCGTGAGCGCCGGCAAACCCTCCCTCATCGTATTGGACCATGAACATCGTCGACAGGTCTGCCCCTAAATCGGAATCGACCATCATCTTGACGCTGATCCCGCTGTAAACGAGCAAAGCGGTCCGCATCGACGCGCTCAAGGCGAGTCGGTCCTGGGTCTGCATCCCGGGGTCCATGTTCTCCGGGTCGATGTGGCCGAAGTAGCGGTTCCGCGGGTCGCGCACGTCGATCGGTTTGGGATCCATCTGATCGATCGCGCCGGGGAACTGGGTGTCGTAGCCGAAGCGCTCCCGGGGCAGGGGTGCCTTCATCTCGGCGAATGAGACCGTAGCGTCCGAGGTGTTGCGGAAGGCATGAGTGGTGCCCACGTTGAGGAGGGCGTAGTCACCGGGTTCGAGGAGATAGCTCCCCTCCGGTGTGTCAACAGTCAGCGATCCGTCCACGACGAACAGCGACTCCTCGAAGGAATGGACATGGGTGTCAGCGTGGCCACCGGGCTCGATGCGACCCAATCTGAACCCCATCTGAGTGGACCCGCCGGGCTCATCGACCACCTCAGCCGCGGTGTAGCCGCGGCTCCGGTCAGCAAACTCGTGCGGCGTGACGTACTCGAGGTCGCCAATCTTCTTGACGATGTGGACCGACATCAGGCGCCCTTGCTTCGCAAGTAGACGGCGATTGCACTCATGTCCTCGCCACCCAATCCGGCGGCGATCGCCGCCTCCACGATTGCGAGAGTCGTGGCGGCCTGGCTGAGTGGCGCTCCGATGCGTTCACCCAACGCGGTGATCAACTCCAAGTCCTTGGCCATGAGGTCGAGACTGAACGCAACCGGTGCGTCGTCTGGACTCTCGAACGCTGCCCTCTTGTATTGGACGAATGGTGCTCCGGCTGCGCCACTGGCGAAGACCTCGTATGCGGTCGAACGGTGGACTCCAGCCTTCTCGGCAAGAACCAGTGCCTCGGACAGTGCGACGTTGAGACCGTGCACCAGGCTGTTGACGGCCAACTTGGTAGCCGCGCCGGTACCACGACCGCCAACCGGCACGATCCTGGCGGCGAGGTGGTCGAGCACCGGGGTGACTTTGGCTATGAGGTCGGCATCCCCGCCCGCCATGATCGTCAGACCACCAGCCTCCACCGTGGAGACACTTCCCGAGACCGGACAGTCGAGAAAAGCCGCTCCGGCGGCGTCGACGGCCTCACCGACCTCGACCACAGTCGTCGGATCGACCGTGCTGGTCTCGACGGCGATGGTCCCGGCGCCGATCTCCGACACGACGCCGTCGTCACCGAGATAGACCTCTCTCAGCGCCGTGTCGTCCGAGAGGCTCGAGATGAGGACGTCGACTTTGGCGGCCACTTCAGACGGTGAGGCCACCGAGGAGCCTCCAATGGCGGCAGCGAGAGAGTCGGCCTTGGACCGGTCGCGGTTCCAAAGCAAGGGCTCAAAACCGACACCTGCGAGACGTCGGGCCATCGCGCCGCCCATCCGCCCGGTGCCGATGACCCCGACAGTCGGCCTTTCGCTACTCACTGAACAGTGACACTACACAGTTTGCGTCAGGCTCGACATTGAAAGCGACGAACTCTGATCTACTGGGGATCCGATGACGATCTGTGTTCACCCTCACTGCACGCCGGGGCTGGTTTGGGTATATCCTCGCCTTGTTCGATCAAGGAGAGAGTGGATGGCAGAAGGAACGGTCCTCATCGTTGGTGGCACCTGCGGAATCGGTCGGGAAGTGGCCAAGCACTACGCCGGCACCGGCCAGGATGTCGTGATCACCGGCCG
>DASTBQ010000145.1:0-2349 GCA_035711995.1 Acidimicrobiia bacterium
TGTCTCCCCCGAGACACCTAGGGGAGTTCTATGGCCTCTACGCAACCGTCGGCAGGTTCGCGACGATCCTGGGGCCACTGGTGTGGGCTCTGGTCGTCGACATCGCAGGACTGCCCAGGACTGTCGCCATGACTGTGATGATCGGGTCTGTCGCAGCAGGTTGGTTCGTACTGCGAGGGGTCGACGACCGAATCCGCGCGTGGCCGATCGAGGACCGACTCGTCGAGCGCACCAACACTCCGCCTTTCCGGACGACGTAGTGACATGACCGTAGGAGTTCGTTGGCCACGAGCGCTGGCGGCGAGGGCGGGGGTTCGAGGGGGGTCGTCCCCCCTCATGTTTTATCAGTGGAACCCGGGGCGACCACCCGACATCAGGTGTTGTTCGACGGCGTAGGGAATCGGTAGGTCGGCGACTTCGGCCGGGCCCCGAACGACACGTCGTCCGATCTCGGCGAACCATGTGTCGTTCGCGAAGGCCCATGGCCAGGCTCGGATCCCGACGCGTGCCCCGACAATCCCACCTACGACGGCGCCGAGACTGCTTCCCCCGACACGGGCAGCCTGCTCGATCGCGACGTGATGACGAGGCGCAACCGGGGCGGCGAGAAGAACCCCCGCCAGCACCTTCCTCACCGGGTCTCCGCCGCCTGTCGCCTCCAAGGCCTCCTCCCCGTCGGTGATGCCGACGTTCCCCATCATCGACCTCACCAAATCGGGCGTGGTTTCGAGGGTGCGAGACGCGCCCATGACATCTAACGCTTGCGAGGTCGTCTCCGCCACCCCGGCGATCAGGTCCATACCCGACTGGGCGTAGCAGGACGCGGCCACCGCCGCCCCCGCCATCACACCGGCGAGGACCGTCGGGTCATCGTCGTGGAAGAGACGACCCAACGCTACACATTCCTCGATGAGGATCGCAGGCGAGTGGCGATAGGCAACCCCAAGGACGACGGCGCGGTAGGCAGCGTCCAGGGAGGGCTCGGTCCCCGGGACGGGCGCGCCGGATCTGGCCCGGTCCAGCCAACCCCTGAACTCAAGGGTCTCGGAGCGAAACACCGGCTCTTCCTCATCGATCCCGTCCATCTCGAGGAGACTTCTCACAAGTTCGTCACGATCGAAGCGTTGCCGGGTTATCAGGCTATAGGCGAGTATCACCACCTGCTCGGTGATGGCCGAATATCCGAGGTTCCAGGCCCCTCCTGCACTGTCGCCGGCGGCAACACCCAGCATGAAGCCGTCGCCTTCACCGGCCGTGACCGTGAACAGTGCCTCCGAGCCGATCTCCTCGCCGGGCTTGTCGACTATTTCGGGCATAGGTAGGCCAGCGTACTTCTGTAGCGTCGCGGGGCAATGGAGCGGATCGCAGTGATCGCCAACCCGGTGGCATCCCAGTTCACGGGGGGGTCGCACCGGAGTGTCATGGCCGAACTGGCGAAGACACACGAAGTCGAGGCGGTCTGGCCCGGTTCGGCGGTCGAGGCCACGGCAGCAGCCGAACAGGCCGTCTCAGACAGATTCGACGCGGTTGTGGCCATGGGCGGGGACGGAATAGTCCATCATGTCGCCCAAGCCCTGGTCGGGACAGACGTCGCCCTCGGCATCATCCCGGCCGGCACCACAAACGTCGTCGCCCGTCTCTTCCACGTCCCATCCCGCCAGGTGAAAGCGGCGCGTCTGATCGCCAGGGCTGAAACGCCGGAACCGGTCGGAACCGTCAAACTCACACTGGAGCGTGGTGAAGTCGAGACGATCCATCATGCGATCTTCGCTTGTGGATTCGGTCTGGACGCCGAGGTGGTCCGGGTCGCAGACTCGGACCCGTATCGGAAGTACCGGTTCGGATCGATCCACTACGCGCGGTCTGCCCTCGGCGTCGGTTTCCGTGTCTTCCCCTCTGTGAAACCCCACGTGACCATAAGCTCCGAGGGGCGGTCGAAGATGGGAACGTCAGCACTCATCCAGTTCCGCTCGGTGTACACGTACTTTGGCAAGATCGCCCTCCGCTTCGGTGATGCGGTCCCAGAGCCCATGTCGGTCCTGATCCTGGAACGTCTCAGACGACGTCGCATCCCGAAGATCTTCCTGGGTGCGTTGACACATCGAGAGCTAGGCGATATCGAAGGATTCGAGCTGTGGCCCCATGTCAAGAGTGTCGAGATCGATGCAGACCCACCGGTTCCGGCTCAGGCGGACGGTGAAAACCTGGGGTTGGTCGACGGGGGGACCGCGGTCTGGGAGCCCGATAGCCTGCGGGTGATCTCGGGCCTCAATCTCGCTGATTGATCGTGATCTGCGGGAACGGTATCGAGATTCCCTCCGTGTCGAAACGATTCTTGATCCGACGCAA
>DASTBQ010000146.1:0-9787 GCA_035711995.1 Acidimicrobiia bacterium
GACGCCGGCATCACGTATGTGACCGATGTCGTCTCGACAAATGGAGGGGTCGACGGCATCGACATCCCCGACGACTTGAACGTGGTCGCCGATTACCCGATCGCTGCGCTGGCCAACGCTCGCAATCCGGAAGCGGCGGCAACATTCGTCGAATTCGTACTCTCCACACAGGGTCAGGAGATCCTGGCCGACTACGGCTTCGAGACACCTTGACTCAGCGAACACGCAGCCGTAAGAGCCTCGGTCGACCCCCAGCAATTCTGGTCGTCTTGGGCAGCGTCGGGCTCGCCCTGGTCGTGGTCCCCCTACTCGGGCTACTGGGAAGGGTTCCGTGGTCGGATTTGCCCGCCCTGCTCAGGAGTGATGTCGTTACCGACGCTCTTCGGCTGTCGCTGGTCGCATCACTCGCAGCCACCGCCATCTCCCTCCTGCTCGGTGTCCCCCTCGCCTGGATCCTGGCAAACACCGAGTTCCCGGGTCGGGCGGTGGTGAGGGGGCTCGTTACCCTCCCGCTGGTGCTTCCCCCTGTCGTCGGAGGGACTGCACTCCTATTCGCACTCGGCCGCCGGGGCCTCATCGGCGAGCCCCTCGGCGAGCTCACCGGGCTCCTCCTCCCCTTCTCGACGTGGGGTGTCGTACTGGCCACGACCTTCGTCGCGATGCCGTTCATGATCATCACAGTCGAAGGGGCACTCAGGAATCTCGACACCCGCTACGAGGGCGCCGCCGCCACACTCGGAGCGAGCAGGTGGACGGTCCTGCGACGAGTGACTCTCCCCATGATCGGGCCTTCCCTCCTATCCGGCATCGTTCTCACCTGGGCCAGGGCGTTCGGTGAGTTCGGAGCGACAATCACCTTTGCCGGAAACCTCCAGGGCAGGACCCAAACGCTGCCACTCGCTGTCTTCGTGGCACTGGAGAGTGACCGCGACGTGGCGATCGCCATCAGCCTGGTGATGGTCGTCATCTCACTCGTTGTGTTGATCGCGTTGCGTGATCGCTGGTGGAACTCGGTTTGATGTCGGGACTCGACCTCGATCTGAGAGTTCGCCGCGGCGACACGTTCCGGCTCCGGTTCGCGACAATCGTTCAGCCGGGGCGCACCGTTGCTCTGCTCGGGCCCAACGGAGCAGGCAAATCGACTGTCGTCTCTGCCATCGCCGGTCTGATCCCGATCGAGGCAGGGCACATCTCCCTCGACAAAGCCATCCTCGACGATCCCGTTTCAGACGTCTTCGTGCCCGCCGAGCAGCGTCGCATCGGGGTGGTTTTCCAGGACTATCTGCTGTTCCCACATCTATCTGTTGCCGAGAACGTGGCCTTTGGACTTCGCAGCCGTGGTATCGGGCGTGACCGGGCCCTGACCGCAGCAGGGGAGTGGTTGACCAGATTGGGGCTCGCCGGGTTGGCAGGTCGCATGCCCGGCGGCCTGTCCGGTGGGCAGGCACAGCGGGTTGCACTGGCCCGTGCCCTGGTCACCGAGCCCGACCTACTTCTCCTCGACGAACCACTCTCGGCCCTCGACGTAACCACACGAACTGAAATGCGTCGGGCCTTGGGTGAGCATCTCGGAGAATTCCGGGGCCCGCGCCTGCTCATCACCCACGATCCGACCGAGGCGTTCCTCCTCGCGGACGAGGTCCACATCATCGAACATGGTGACATCACCCAATCGGGGACACCCGAAGAGATCCGTCTTCGCCCACGCACTCGTTATGCGGCAGATCTGGCGGGCGCCAACTTCATCCTCGCCGAAGCGCACAACGGTCTGGTCACCGCTGGCGACCACATCCTGCACCTGGCCGATCCAGTGCCCGATGGATCGCTGGTTCTGACGATCCACCCGGCGGCGATCTCGATCCACAAAAGCCATCCCGAAGGCAGCCCCCGCAACACCTGGCAGACCACCATCGACCGTGTGGAACGGCTCGGCAGACGGACGCGTCTTCTCACGACCTCACCGCTCCCACTCACCGTCGAGGTCACCACGGCGTCGATCGACGAACTTCACCTTGAAATCGGAAGCCGGATATGGGTGGCGATCAAAGCCACCGAGATAGGTGTGCAGACCGACGGCGGTGTCGAGCCTGCGATTCAGAGCCCCGTACCGGAGTCGAACCGATGACCTGCTGATTGCAGATGAGCGAAGATCGCCCGGTGTGCTCACAGGGTGAATCCCAGGCCAACCAGCACAGAACACGGAAGCCAACTGTTGTTCACACGACTTGGAGGAACACGGGGAACGCGTACCTTGGGCTGCTCCGACTCAACACAAGTCGATGCCACGAACAGGACGCCAACTGGCCAGCTTTGAGTCGATAGGGGTCGTTCAGGCAGTAAGTCGGCTAGAGGCCGAAGCGGGTGGGCTCTCCGGCGTCAGTTTCTCGAGCGCGTTGACGAATTGGAATGGGGAAATCAGGCATCACACCTCGTGGGGGGGAGGGACCTAGCCGCTTGGGACCATTGCCAGGTCCCCTCCCCAGCCCGGCGCAGGCTCAAGGTGAAACGCCCGCACCCAATCGACAAGCTACTTGGGCACCAGCATCCCTTCAAGAGAAAGCCACCGGGAAAACCACACTTGATCAAGTAGAAGCTCCTCCCCAACAAACCCCCGGGCCAGCGATTCCCGCGCGCATATGTCCGGGCGCGGACTGTTGCTTTGGGTGTAGGTTCGGGATCGTCCTAAGAGCAAGGAGGCGAGATGCGTAGGACGCTTTCGGTGGCAGTAATGAGTGTTGTCCTAGTGCTGTTGTTTTCCTCAACCGCCCTGGCGTTCGAGTGCACCAACGTCAGCAAGAGCGATCCGGCGGCGGGAGCTCAACTCGTGTTCGGTTCTGAAGACGAGGTCCTGTACATGAGTAAGGGTCTGCAGAACCGGATCGACAAGGGCCTCGTTGACTTCGAAACCGGTGAAGGATTCCATGGGCTCATCGCTTTCGACTTTGACGGTGACGGTGTGGCCGACGCCAGCACCTACATTGGGGTTGGGCCCGATGGGGAGATCCCCCTTGAAGCACAATTCGCAGGTCCGGCATGTCGCGGAATGACGAATCTCGGCATCTACTTCACCCAGTGTGTGGATACTTAGCCCTCACAACGGACTGTCACGAGGAAACCCCCGACCGTTTGCCGGGGGTTTCTTCAATTCCTGGGATTTGGGTTCGAATATCGGTGAGTTACCTCCGCACCGCTCTCCTCCGACGACGCGAGGAGGATCAGCAGAAATCATCAACTCGTAAAGGGGTTTCGCTCTCCTGGAGCCGCGTACCGGAGTCGAACCGATGACCTGCTGATTACAAATCAGCTGCTCTACCAGCTGAGCTAACGCGGCGTGGTGCAAAGTGCCAAGCCATTTGGAGATCCCCCTGAGCTTGCCTGCGGCTCGCTACAACGAATCTCCTGCTTGGACGTTGCGCACTCTCATTATCTCAAAACAGGCGAGGGCAGCGGAAACTGAAGCGTTGAGACTCTCAGTCCCCCCTCCCATCGGGATGTGTGCCACCAGGTCACAACGTTTGCGACTCAGCTCGGCGAGCCCGGTGCCTTCGGCCCCCACCACCACGGCCACCGGCTCGGTGAGCAAAGACAGGCCGAATAACGACTCCGGCCCAGTGGCGTCGAGACCCACGACCCAGAGCCCACCGCCCTTGAGCCGGGTCAGAGCTTCGGGGATGGAGTTGACGACACCGACGGGGATGCTCTCCAGGGCACCGGCGGCAGCCTTGAAGGTCGCCGCCGACAGCGGAGCCGCCCGCCGAGAGGAGACCACCATCCCGGTCATCCCAGCGGCGAGAGCGCTGCGGGCAGCCGCCCCCACGTTGTGGGTGTCCTCGATGTGGTCGAGTACCAGGACTGCAGCATGATCAGTCGATAACTCCTCCAGCGAGACCGGGCGCAGCGGTCGGCACTGGGCAACCACACCTTGGGGGGCATCGGTCTCGGCTAGCGATCTGACATCGTCGACCAGTACGAGACGAGCTTCGTCTACACCCTTCAGCAGATCAGCGAGTCTCGATCTCCGCCCCCGCTCGACATATAGCTTCTCGACCCTGCCCGCGGCGATAGCAGCGACTACTGCATGGACACCTTCGACCTTATCTCCGTATCCACCGAGTCCCATCTGGCCCATCCTCGAGGATCACACCTGCGGTGGCGAGACGATCTCTGATGTCGTCGGCGTCGGCGAACCTGCGCTCACGGCGTGCCGTCTCCCGCTCCTCCAACATCGCCTCGATCGTTTCGTCGACGAGAGCAGAGCCGATCGGTGCCGGTGCGGCGTCGTCGAGGCCGAATACCGCCACTATCTCCTCGACGGCGCCGGCCACGGCGGAGGCATCTTCGCCGGCGTCGAGAAGACGATTTCCCTCCCGCACGAGGTCGAAGAGCAGTGAAACCGCTTGCGGTGTCCCGAAGTCATCGTCCATCGCGGCCTGAAAGCGGTCGATCGCCTCCGGATCAGGCGTTCCTGCTGTAGCCCTCTCCCGGAATCGTTCGAGGCGCTCGACGGACTCCTCGGCATCGGCGAGCAGATCTTCGGAGTATTCGATTGCTGACCTGTAGTGGGCCCGGGCGTAGAGCATCCGAAGACCGCGGCCCCCGTGTGCTTTCAGCACCGAGTGGAGATCGACCAGATTCCCCGTCGACTTCGACATCTTCTCCCCACCGAGGTTGACCATCCCGTTGTGCAGCCAGAACCGGGCGAACGTCTCCCCGGACGCTCCCTCGCTCTGTGCCACCTCGTTCTCGTGGTGGGGGAAGACCAGGTCGAGACCACCGCCATGGATGTCAAACCCGTCACCGAGGTACTTGGATGCCATTGCAGAGCACTCGATGTGCCAGCCGGGGCGACCCGGCCCCCAAGGGGATTCCCAGGTTGGCTCACCCGGCTTGGCCGTCTTCCAGAGTGCGAAGTCGAGCGGGTCGGCTTTACGTTCGTCGACTTCGATTCGATACCCCGAGCGCAACTCGTCAGGTTTGCGACCGGAGAGCCGGCCATATCCTTCGAGACTCTTTACCGAGAAGTAGACGTCACCGTGGCGCTCGTAGGCGAGGCCACGATCGATCAGACGCTCGATGAGATCGAGCATCTCCGGGATGTGCTCGGTCGCCTTGGGCTCGACGTCGGGTGGCAGCACACCGAGTTGACTGAATGCCTCGCTGAACCGCTCCCCCATCTCGATCGCCAGTTCGTCTACCGGCCTCCCGGTCTCCTCGGCGGCTGCGATGATCTTGTCCTCGACGTCGGTGACGTTCGATATGTAGGCGACATCGAAGCCTCTCCACGTCAGGTATCTGCGGATGACGTCGAAGCTGACGGCGTAGCGACCATGGCCCACGTGCGGATCGGACTGGACCGTCGGGCCGCAGACGTAGATGCCGACCTTGCCCTCGTCCCTGGGGACGAAGTCGACCTGGCTTCGTCCCATCGTGTTGTGGACCCGGATCATGCGTCGATGTTAGAAAGCGCCTCGACGGTGACCACTGCGGCAACGACGATACCTTGCCCGGCCCCCACGAACCCGAGCCCGTCTGTGGAGGTGGCCTTGACAGACACCGTTCCGAGGTCGGCGGCGAGGACCTCGGTGAGACTCGCCACGATGGCCTCACGATGGGGGGCCACACGGACTTGCTCGGCGATGACGGTGACGTCGGCATGGGCAACACGCCATCCATCGGCCTCTGCCATTGCCTGTGCCTTGCCCAGCAGGTACATCGAGTCGACCCCATCCATGGCTGGATCGTGGGAGGGAAAGTATTCGCCGATGTCGCCGAGCACGCAGGCTCCCATCAGGGCATCGATCACGGCGTGGGCAAGAACGTCACCATCAGAGGTCGCTGACACCCCGACTGAATAGGACACGACGACGCCACCGAGCTTCAGCGGTGGCTCACCGCCGAGACGGTGGGCATCGAAGCCCCAACCGACTCTGGAGGTCACTCCTCGACCGGGTCGACCCTGGGAAGGGCCCGGTCCAGCTTCCTGATCGCCTCTTCCTCGTCCACCTCGAGACTGAAGGCGAGTTCAGAACTGAGCGTCAGCCTCGCCTTGGAAAGCATTCGCTTGAGGGCAGGGCTGATCCCCTTGGTCTGCTGGGCGTAAGAGAGGTCACGCACCACCTCTGCGACCTGGAATATGTCCCCGGAGACCATCTTCTCGTTCAACACCTTGTACCAGCGGCTCCAGTTCGACCCCGCTTCCTCGGGCTCGCCCTTCAACGACTTGAGCACCTCACGTGATTTGGTCTTGGAGATGACCGGGCGAATCAGGTCGTCGACCCTCTCCAGCGGCACCATGACCGTCAACTGCTCGGTTGCGATGTCGAGGATGTAGTAATCCTTCTTCTCGCCGCCGAACTCCTGACGGATCTTCTTTTCGATGGTGGCAGCCCCATGTTGGGGGTGCACCACTTTGTCACCTACTGAGAACTTGGTCGATTCAGCCATAGAAGGGGGCGCAGTGTACTGACGGGCCGGATCAATCCAGCACGGTCTCCCACTCGTGGGCGGCAGCCTCGAGACGGTGGAAGAAACTGAGAAGCTGTTCTGCCCTGGTCTCACCGACACCTTCGACATCGATGAGCTGGCCCTCCGAAGCTTGGATGAGTCGGGTCACGGATCCGAAATGACGCACCAGGTCCTCACGCACGACATCGGGGAGACGACCCACGTGGGAGAGCAACCGATGTCCACGCGCCTCGGCGGGATCATCGAGATCCGAGAAACCAAGCTCCTTGGCGACCCGAGCCGAATCCTCCAGATCAGGTGTCGACATCTCGTCGAGCCGTTCCATCGCCTTGTGCACAGCACCACCACGCAGTGGCTTCAGATAGTCCTCGAGAACGAGTCTCTCGGTATTGACGACACCGGAAAGCAGATCATTGAGCTGGAGGGTGGCAATCCGACCTTCGTCACCGAGGGTTCGGGTCCTGTCGCGAATCACCGCTCCGAGCCTGTCGACGAGCTCGGCACGTTGGATGACGGTCACCACCGCCCGATAGCTGGCGAGACCGGTGACCTCGAGACGACTGAGTCTGTTCTCCGCCTCCTCGAGACGACCGCGGAGTCTCTCCAACGCTTGTAGCTCCTGATTGACGTAGGCGGCCACCTCCGTCGGGGCTGCCAACTCGATCTTCTGCTCCCCGTAGAACAAGGTGGCCACACGCCGACCCTCGCTGACCGCGACCACCGGGGTGTCTGTTTCTTTGGCGAGACGTTCTGCGGTGCGATGACGGGCACCCGTCTCGTCGGTTTCGATGGACCCGTCCGGTATGAAGTGCACGTTTGCCGCGAGGATCTCGGTCCACGTGTCGTCGAGGACGATGCCACCGTCCATCTTGGAGAGTTCGGAGAGACGAGCAGGGGTGAAATGGGCTCCGGTCAACTCGAAACCGCCGGAGCTGGCCGCGGACACCTTCTGGTTTTGACCGAGAACGAGGAGCCCGCCCCTCCCCTGCTGGATTATCCGATCCAGTGCATGACGCATCGTTGTGCCCGGCGCCAGACGCTCCAGTGTCTCGTTTATCGATGGACCGCCCACATAGCTCAGGCTATCACTCGGGGCCAATCCCGGCCTCACGGATCGCATCAAGTAACCGCATCGGGGCGCCCCCGACAGGTGCGACACGCTTATCGAGCCCCATCCTGTCGAGTTCCTCGGTCCGCCTCGTCTCGAACGGGACCGCCCTGACCTCACCCGCCAGACCGACCTCTCCCCAAGCGGCGAGACGTCCCAATGGCTTGTCAGTCACCGACGAAGCCAGGGCGAGCGCGACCGCCAGGTCGCACCCGGGCTCATCGAGACGCCAACCACCCACGACATTGACGTAGATCTCCTTGTCCTGGACTGGTATGCCGGCATGTCTCTCCAGGACGGCCACGACCTGATTGACCCGCGCCGAGTCGAGCCCGCGGACCGATCGACGCGGTTGGGCCAGGCTGGTCGGGGCGACAAGGGCCTGGATCTCGACGAGGACCGATCGTCGCCCTTCGACGGCCGGGTAGACGATTGTCCCGGGGACTGTGGTCTCCCACCCATCGAGAAAGACCTTCGATGGATCGTCGACTTCTATCAAGCCATCGCCTTGCATGTCGAACATCCCGGCGACATGTGTGGCGCCGAACCTGTTCTTGTTGCTGCGAAGGACACGGAACCCACGGTCCGGGTCGCCTTCCAGGCTGAGCACCACATCCACCATGTGCTCGAGGATCTTGGGACCGGCGAGTCCGCCCTCCTTGGTGACATGCCCCACCAGAACGACTACGACGCCAGTCGTCTTGGCGAATCTGATCAGACGAGCCGCACTCTCCCTCACCTGAGCGACGCCACCTGGCGCCGACGGGATCTCGGGGACACCAACTGTCTGGATCGAATCAATGACCAGGACCGTCGGCGACCGGTGCGAGGTGAGGGCGATGATCGCATCGACGTCGTCATCCGAGACGAGTTCGACCATGTTGGAGGTCACACCAATCCGCTCAGCCCGCAGGGCGACCTGACCCGCCGACTCCTCAGCGCTGGCGATGACGACGCTCGCATCCCTTCGCGCCAGCCCTCCGGCCATCTGAAGAAGAAGTGTCGATTTTCCGACGCCGGGCTCGCCGCCCAGCAAGACCACCGAGCCTTCCACCAGACCCCCACCGAGCACCCGATCCACCTCGCCCCAACCTGTGATCAGCCTGTCTAGTTGTGAGGAAGTAGCTTCCGGGATGGAAATGGAGGTTGCCATACGCTGGTTCGACGAAAGAGGCGGGCCACTGGTCTCTGTGAGAGGGTCGGAGACACCGCACTGTGGGCAAAAGCCCATCCATTTCGGGGAGCGGTAACCGCATGAGGCACAACTGAACGTGGAAGATCCTGCCATTTAGAGTTAACGGTTGCTGCGTCGCACTGCGAAAATCAAGACCCCCAGGAGACATGCCGATAGGACCAAAGCGCCCAGGACAGTGCCAAGGGTCCATGGCTCATAGGTCCTCACGGCCACGATCAGCATGCCGTGGCACAATAACCCCGAAGGAGGGATGTGGCTTCACAGACGTGTGAGCACTGTGGCGCGATAGTCGCCGGTGACGAGCAGTTCTGCCCGTCATGTGGTTCGTTCATGGATCCCATGAGCGCCTCCCAGCCGCGCCCGCGTACGGCGAGATCGTCCGACAAGGTGATCTCCATCAGCTCAGACGGGAACACCAAGAACTCGGACAGCGGCTACGAGGAATTCTCTCTCGACGAACCGCCTGGTCGCGAAGGCCGGGCCGAGACGCCTCCTCCGGCACGTGGTCGGAACGGCAACGGAAACGGGACACCTGTCGAATGCCCTTCGTGTGGTGCAGTGAACCCGGGCAACAACCGACACTGTCAGGAATGTGGTGCCCGTCTCAAGCAGGGCCCTCTGCCCACCGCACCACGACCCGCAGTCCAGGCGACAGCTGGAGTGAGAGCGGCGCTGGCGATCAGTGGACTCCTCCTCGGTGTGATCCTCATTGCCCTCTTCTTCAACATCTTCACCGGGGAAGACCCCGAGGTTGTGAATTCCAGCACGACCACACCTACCACCACTGCTCCGCCCCTCGAGCCGGCCCCGATCGACGTCCTCGACGAGACCTGCACTCCCGACGGGATCGGAAGTCTCATCTGCGCCAACCTCACGTCCGGAACACCAGACGAATACCAGGTCAGCTGGATCGAGAATCAGGAGACCGGTATCGAGATCAGGTTCACGTTCCTCGAACCCATGGCCATCACGGCGATCCACTGGACCAACATCGAGGACGCCACCCGCTTTCAGCAGAA
>DASTBQ010000147.1:0-17197 GCA_035711995.1 Acidimicrobiia bacterium
CGTAGGGGACAGCCGGTTTTGCCCGGTCCCTCGTCAGCGGCATCAGTCGGCTGCCGCGCCCACCGGCGAGGACCATTGCCAGAACTTCTGGGTGTGCCCGGTGCATGGCTCAGAACCTAGCCGTCGGTACGGCTGGGTCAGGTCGGATGAATCAGGCCACCGGGGGGAACCCTGGGAAGCCGAAAGCTACCCAGGATCGATAGGCGACATCCCGGTCGACATCAGCGCCTCCTTCGTTTGCGAGTTGCCACCGATGATTCAGGTAGTCGCAGTACCCCTGCAGCGGGTCGTCACCGTGCCATTCCGCCCGTATCGCCGCGATTGTCGGCTCGAAGTATGAGGTCATCCACTTGAAGGTTCCGACGCTCTTGCCGGTAGTCGAGACGTCGCCGTGTTTTGCCAGGTAGTAATTGAGGTCGCTGAGGATCAGCTTCGCCTGGTTCTCCGACGCTTCGATCCCGGTCCGGTGTCGTAGCGTGTCCGAGTTGAAGGTGCGCCCGCCTACATGGGTGATCAGTCGCACCAGACTCCCGCCGTCCATTGGTGTCATTTCGATGTCGTGGACCGAGAAACCGAGATCGTTGATCCGGGCGATCCTCTCCCGGATCCGATAGGCGTCGTCACGGGTGATCAAGAGCTCGCTGGTCAGCTCACTCCAGAGTGCGTTGTAACGTCTTTCGATGTCGAATCCCAGGTTGATGTCGGCACTGTCGAGGTCCTCACCGATCTCAGCGGCGATGTCAGTCATCTCTCCGGCGACGTTCTCCTTCATGACCTCGATGTCCTCAGTTCGCTGACCGTCGCTCAGCGACGTGTGAAGCTCGGAGGTCTCACCGTCGATCATGATCGCCTCGATTTCACCGGCATCGAACCTGTAAAGCACGTTGGACAGAGAGCAGTCGCCCCAGTAGAGACCCACCATGTGAAGTTCGACGAGCAGTCCCGCCAGGGCGTCGAGCATCTGGGTGCGCCGGTCACCGAAGCCGGCGCCCGACACCAGTCGGCGGTATGGGAAAGAGTGCTCCACGTAGCGAGTGATCACCGCCCCAGCACCTTCCGCGTGAGCGTCCAGCCAGTCACGCTCGACCAGACCAACCGGCCGTGCGGCTCGATGGCTCTCTTCCTCTAGGAAACGCAGAACTCGGTACTCGTTCTCGGCGAGCCGACGGGACAGTTCCTTTATTGCGTAGACCCCCTCGTCATATGCCACGAAGGCGACCGGATGTCGGTGGACACCCGTGGGCATCGAAACCAAACGTTCGTGACTCCAGTCGTCGAGACGTGTCTCCCAAGGGAGATCCAGAAAGTCCGGATTGCCCGGTCTGACCTGGAGTTTGGGAGCGCCCATCAGCTGACCACATCCGCCGCCATAGCCAGCGCCCCGGCGAGACCCGACCTGTCGCCGAGACCGGGGCGGGACACCAGCAGATCCAAGTCCGGCTCATCCGGGTATCCGCCGAGCAGAATTCCGACATGGTGGCGGAGACGTTCGTGGAATCCGGGCAGTGATGACACACCTCCGCCGACTATGACCCGCTCTGGAGCCACGGCATACACCAGACTGACGACTCCACGGGCGACATACGACGTGGCCAGATCGACGACGGTGTCGTTGCCGGCCCAACCTTCCGGCGAGCCAAACCTGGCTTCGAGAGCCGGACCGGCGGCGAGACCCTCGAGGCAGTCTCCGTGGTATGGGCAGCCCCCCTCGTACCTATCGTCAGGTTGTCGCGCCACCGGGACGTGCCCGGCCTCGGGATGACGCTGGCCGCGTACCGTCTGCCCACGGACCACGACACCGGCCCCGATCCCGGTTCCCACCGTCATGTAGACGTAGTCGGACATGCCTTGGGCTGCCCCCCATCGTCCCTCCCCAACGGCCGCTCCGTTGACGTCAGTGTCGAGGACTACAGGTCCTGGAATCAATTCGGCGAATCTGCGGTAGACGGCCACTCCACTCCATCCCGGTTTGGGGGTAGCCAGCATCGTCCCGAAGTCGGGGTCTTGGGGAGACAGCCGGAGTGGTCCGAAGCAGGCGACGCCGATGGCGGCGACACTCTCGCGTCCGATGATCTCGAAGACCTCGGCGAAGGTCTCGTCAGGACCGGTTGTTGCTATCCGCTGGGGTGGCGACATGTCCGCCGGCGATGTTCCGAACGCCACGTCGGTCTTGGTGCCACCGAGTTCGACGGCTCCGTAGATGGTCATCTCGATCGGAGGTTAAATCGCCGCAGTGGCAGACCGGTCCCTTGACAAGAGCGGTTCAGACTTTGTAAGTTCACAAAACTTTCATATTGAGGAGGAAGATGAAGGCGAGCTGGTGGCGTGGTAGATAGACGTCACGCCAAGGCCACCAAGCACGACTCCCGTCGCAGCAATCTAAAGACGACGTTGGAGCTCGTGTCGAGTCAAGGTGCGACCAGCCGGGCGGAGATAGCCCGTCGGACAGGTCTCTCCAGGGCTGCGGTTTCCTCGTTGGTCAACGAGCTCATCGATCAGAACCTCCTCCGCGAGCTCGGACAGGGGGAGTCGGCAGGCGGCAAGCCGCCGACGCTCCTCGCTCTGAACGAGAAGGCGCGTGACATCGTAACGATCGACCTCGGTCACCGGCCATTTGCGGCCGCTCTCGTCGACCTGTCAGGCCGCCTCCACACACGGGCTCAGGCCGACCTGGTGGCCGGTCAGCCCACCGGCGCAGACGCGGTCGAATCCGCCGCCTCCTTGATCGGCGAAATGATCAGCCAAGCCACGGCTCCCGTGCTCGGCATCGGGGTGGGGGTACCTGGCGTCATCGAGTTCGACGGCAGGGTTCTCGAGGCTTCCAACCTGGCATGGCATGGGTTCGACCTCGGGGCCGAACTTCGTTCCCGGTTCGACATTCCGGTTTCGATCGCAAATGACGCTTCGATGGCCGCACTTGCCGAGTTCCGACGTCACCCCACCGACAGGAACCTCATCCTGATCAAGCTCGGCAACGGAGTGGGATCTGGTCTGGTCCTGAATGGGTCGGTCTTTCGGGGGCAGCACTCCGCTGCCGGGGAGATCGGGCATGTCCGACTCGGAACCGGCGGACTTCCCTGTAGGTGTGGCCACAACGGCTGTCTCGAAACAGTGGCGAGTATCCCCGCGATCTTGCGTCGTCTCGGCGCCGATCCGGAGACCACCGAGTGGGATGCATTGGCTCTTGCCGGTGCTTTCGGCGAGACGGTTGTCCGGGAGGCCTTGGTCGAAGCGGGTCGGGCAATCGGGACGGCCATGGCCAGTGTCGTCGCCGCCCTCGACGTTGCGCACGTCGTCCTCGCCCCCGAGCTGTTGAACGGGAGTGACATCCTGGTCGAAGTAGTGAGGGAGGAGCTGAGTTCTCGCATACTTCCTTCCACCGCTGAGATGGTCGAAGTCGAAGCCACCCAACTCGGCGGCGATCTCGTCCTGATGGGTGCCGCCTCCGCCGTGCTCGTCGACAGACTCGGAGCAGTTCTCAGATGAGCGTCACCATCGGTATAGACATCGGGGGCTCATCGGTCGTGGCAGTCGTACGGTCGGTGGATTCAGCCGAGATCCTGAACCGTCACCAGGTCAGGTCGACGATGGACGGTGGCCCCAGTGTCGTCACCGCAGCCGTCGCCGCATTTGACGCGTTAGGAGTCAACGATGTCGTCGGGGTAGGGCTTGGCGTGCCCGGACACGTTGACCGTGAGACGGGCGAGGTGAAACTCGCGGTGAACCTGGGCATCGGCCCCGAGGGTTTCGGCCTGGCCGAGGCCGTCGCCGCAGAGATCGACTTGCCGGTCGCGGTGGAGAACGATGTGCGGGCTGCCGTGCTTGGTGCAAGAGAGACTCTTCGGCTTGCCGGACAGACGGTGGACGATCTTGCGCTGCTCAGCATCGGAACCGGGATATCCGCTGGTGTCATTGCCGACGGCACTCTCGTCCGAGGGGCAACAGGGATGGCCGGCGAAATCGGGCACGTCGTGGTCAACGAAGACGGGCCACTCTGTCCATGTGGTCAACGTGGATGTTTGGAAACGATGTCTGCAGGTCCCGCCATCGGCAGGGCGTGGCCCAAGGGAGAGAGTGGCGTCGCGGCCACAGCGTTGTTCGCTGCTGTCGCCGATGGTGATCCTGCCGCGCGACGAGTCGCCGATCGCGTCACATCTCACCTCGCCACCGCCCTCGTCTGGATGGCCGCCACCTACGATCCCGAGATGATCGTCCTGGCTGGCGGCGTATCCTCGACAGGAGCAGCTTTTCTCGAGGTGATTCGCGACCAGATATCCCACCGGGCCGCCGGCTCCGAGCTGGCGGCGCGTCGGCTTCGGCCCGACCAGGTGGTACTCGCCGACATTTCCGACCCACCGGGTCCCCGAGGAGCCGCCCTCATCGCGGTTGATGATATGTTCAGAGAGCGGGTCAACCTGCCCGCAGCAAAGAAAGCAAACAACCAATGAGCAGGAAACAGGAGGAGCGGATATGAAAAACCGTACCTGGCTGGCTCTGTTGCTCGTGTTGGGTCTCGTGCTCGCCGCCTGTGGCGGTGGGGGCGATACCACCGACACGACGGGGGCCGAAACCCCGGACACGACAGAACCCGCTGAAGGAGGCCCCAGCACAACCGAAGGCGGTGGTGACGGGACCACGGCTGCGCCCGGCGAGGGCACCGGATACGAGGCACTCGATCAGGCGCTCGCCGGCGAATTCGACGGGACGACTGTCGAGATCTGGGCACAATGGTTGCCTGAATCGGTCGAGGCAATCAACTTCGACGCGACGCTGCAGCCGTTCCGCGATGCCACTGGCATCGACGTGAACTTCCAGCCGACCCCGGACTACGAGACGGCGCTACAGGTCGCGGTCGACGGCGGCAACGCCCCCGACATCGCCCAGATCGCCCAGCCCGGCAAGATGCACCAGTACGCAGAGGCCGGCCAGTTGGTCGATCTCGGTTCCTTTTGGAATATGGAGGCCCTCGAGGGTTCCATGGGTGAAGCGTTCGTGGACCTCGGTCACTACAACGACACGTTGTACGGCATCTTCTACAAGACCGACGTCAAGTCGATCGTGTGGTACCCCGTGCAGGCCTTTGCCGACGCCGGTTACGAGGTGCCCGAGACCTGGGATGACCTGATTGCCCTCAGTGACCAGATAGTCGCTGATGGCAACGGCAGCCCCTGGTGTATCTCGATCGAGAGCCAAGAGGCAGACGGATGGGTCGCAACCGACTGGATGGAAGACATCCTGTTGCGGACCGCTCCCATCGAGACCTATCAGGCGTGGTACAACCACGAGATCCCGTTCAACGACCCCGAGGTTCTCGAGGCTGCTGAGTACATGAGTCAGATCTGGTTCACGGAGGGTTACGCCTATGGAGGCAGCACCTACATAAACGCCACGTGGATCGGCGACACGCAGGACCCGATGTTCGACGCGGCCGGACCACAGTGCTGGATGCAGAAGCAGGCAGCCTGGATCCCCGGCTTCTGGGGAGAGAACAAGGACTTCGTGGCCAACAACCCGGAGGCACCTCCGAGTGAGTGGCCGAACGTCCCCGGTGAGGACGCCGACTTCTTCTACTTCCCGATGATCGAAGAAGAGTTCGGTACGCCGGCGTTGGGTTCGGGTGACATGTTCGTCATGTTCGAGGACCGTCCCGAGGTCCAGGCCCTGCTGGAGTGGCTCGCCACACCCGAAGGCGCCCAAGTGTGGATCGAGGCCGGTGGCTTCCTGTCACCTCTGACGACCGTGCCCGCCGACTGGTACACCTATCCGAATGTCGGTCTCTCCGAGATCGTCAACAACGCAACGTCGTTGGGCTTCGACGCATCAGACCTGATGCCCGCCGAAGTGGGTGCAGGTTCGTTCTGGTCCGGCATGATCGACTGGGTGGCCGCCAACGGTGAGAACACCGAAGAGGTCTTCCAGCAGATAGAAGACAGTTGGCCCGGCTAGCCGTCTGAGCGAATGAGTAGGGTCCCGGGTTGAAAAACCCGGGACCCGCTCGCAACCCGGCCGAAACCAAAGGAGGAGCGACCTGGCAACACAAGCCGCGCCCGTGAATCGCACAGGGACCGAGGTCCTTCGCGCGCTCCTGATCGTGGCGGTGGTGGTCGCGGTTCTCTGGTACGGGTTCGGGCTGCTCTCTCAACCTGACCTCTTCGTAAATCTCTCTCCAACCCTCTCCAAACTGGTCCAGGCACTGATCGCAGTCGTGCTCGGAGTCATCGGCATATGGGCACTCTTCTACGCCGGAAACACAATCATCGAGGCGCTTCCCGGCAAGGCTTCCGAGTTTTTCCGGCCGTATCTATTCGTTGTGCCGGCTCTCGTGGTGGTGGGTGTCTATCTGATCTACCCCGCCGTTGGGACCATCACCCAGAGCATCACCGACCGGCCCGAGGGTGAAGGCGCCCTCTTCAACTACGCAGAGGCGTTCACAAATCCGGAGATGCTCATCATCCTCCGCAACAACCTGATGTGGCTTCTCATCGTCCCGATCGTCTCGGTCGTGTTCGGTCTAGTGTTCGCCGGTCTGGTCGATCGAATCAAACTCGAGTCCCTGGCCAAGTCCTTCGTCTTCCTACCCCTGGCGATCTCTTTCGTCGGCGCCGCGGTCATCTGGCAATTCGTCTATGCCTGGAAACCAGCGGGTCAGCCTCAGATCGGGATTCTCAACGCCTTCTGGATGTGGGCCGGCGGCTTCCTGGTCGACTGGGGCATCATCTCAGAAGTGGAGCCCATCCCCTGGCTGTTCGAGACCCCGATGAACAATTTCGCCTTGATGGTGATAATGATCTGGCTCCAGGTCGGGTTTGCGATGGTCGTGCTCTCGGCGGCTATCAAGGGAGTGCCCACCGAAATGACCGAGGCTGCGCGGATCGACGGGGCTTCCGAACGTCAGATCTTCTTCAAGATCACGATCCCGTCGATAAGGGGCGCACTGCTGGTGGTCTACACCACTATCGCAATTGCGGTCTTGAAAGTCTTCGACCTGATCTTTGTCACCACCGGAGGGAATCTGGACACCTCGGTGATCGCCGTCGAGATGTACCAACAGATGTTCCGATTCCGAAACCTCGGCTTCGCTGCGACGCTGGCGGTGATCCTCCTCGTCGCCGTGATCCCGATCATGGTGGTCAACCTTCGCAATCTGAGAAGGCAGGGAATCGGAGCATGACGGTCATTGCTGACAAAGAGACGGTTCAGGAGGTCACCCGGGCCCAGCGCAGCCGTCGTCCTCGCGATGGGACGGAGCGGGCCAATTGGTTCGTCCGAATCGCAGTGCTCGTGATCGTCACGATGTGGACGATCCCCACTCTCGGGTTGTTCATCAACTCGTTCCGACCCGCGGCGGATAGCAGTTCGACCGGGTGGTGGACGTCGTTGTTCAACCCGTTTCAGACCGAGTGGACGATCGACAACTACGTGAACGTCCTCACGTCGGGTGGCATGTTCGATGCCTTCATCAACAGCCTGATCGTGACGATCCCCGCCACCGTCATCCCAATCACGCTGGCCGCCTTCGCCGCCTACGGCTTTGCCTGGATGCGTTTCAAGGGTCGGAGTCTGCTGTTCGCCATCATCGTTGGCCTACTGGTCGTCCCCCTTCAGATCGCGCTGGTCCCGCTACTCCAGATCTACCAATCCACCGGGCTCACCGGGAGCTTCATAGGGATCTGGCTGGCCCATACCGGGTTCGGGCTACCACTCGCTGTGTTCCTGCTCTACGGATTCATCTCCCAACTGCCCCAGGACATCTTCGAGTCTGCCTACATCGACGGCGCCACACCCTTCACCGCCTTCACCAAGCTGGTGCTCCCTCTCTCGGTACCGGCTCTGGCCTCGTTTGCAATCTTTCAGTTCCTCTGGGTGTGGAATGACTTCCTGGTTGCCGCGGTCTTTCTCGGGACGTCGTCTGATGTCGGAGTCCTCACCATCGAGCTGGCCTCGATCGTGGGCTCACGTGGCGAGGCCTTCCACCTGTTGACTGCGGCTGCCTTCGTCTCGATGGTGGTGCCGCTGATCGTCTTCCTCTCACTCCAGCGCTACTTCGTGCGCGGGCTGCTCGCCGGCTCGGTAAAGGGCTGAAGTCTCACCATCGTGGCATGCAGCGCCATCGGGGAATTGGCGGCACACTCCCCGCTCACCCGGCTTTGGCCTGCTTCTCCTTGGTGGCTTCCACCGATGCCTTGAGCGCTTCGAGTAGATCGACGACCTTGGTTGGCTCGGGTGATGCCGGAGCGACGATCTCCTCCCCTTCGACCTTTTTCTTGGCCAGGTCCTCGACGGCTTCCCGGGTCCTGTCGACGTAGGCCTCTCCATCGAATGGCTTGGTGAGGTTGTCGATGATGGTGCTGGCCATCTCTACCTCTTCAGGCCGAATCTCGACGTTCGCTCCGAGCTCGTCGAACTCGGCTTCCCTGATCTCGTCAGGCCAGAACATCGTTTCCATGACGATCACATCGTCCTTGACTCGAATCGTGGCGAGCTGCTGCTTCTCCCTGATCGAGACCTTGGCGATGCCGACCCTGCCTTTCTTCGCCAGGGCCTCTTTGAGAATGCGATAAGCCTTTATCCCGGTCTTCTCCGGGGCGAGGTAGTAGGCCTTCTGGTACATCATCGGGTCGATCTCGGACTCGTCGACGAATTGGACGACGTCCACGAGCTTGTCCCCGTCTGGGTTGGCTGCCGACAGTTCTTCATCGGTGAACACGACGTAGCGGTCTTTCTCGAACTCGTACCCCTTGACGATTTCGTCCCACTGGACTTCTTCACCGTCGGTCTCGGCGACTCGCTTGTAACGGATTGGGGAGTGATCGCTCTTACGGAGCTGCTTGAACTTCGGCGTCTTGTTGTCGGTTGCGGTGTACATCCCGACCGGGATCGTCACCAGCCCGAAGTTGATGGCGCCTTTCCAAATGGCTCTGGGCATATCACGATTCTATGCGTCCTGGGGGACACTTTTCGATGCCGGTATTCTCGCCCGGTGCTGATGCGCAAGGAGATGCTCGATCGGATCGTCGCCGGCGAGGTCGATCTTGCATTCCGGCGCTGGGTTCGGCCCACCGTTAAGGCCGGCGGGACGCTTCGGACGCAAGCAGGGATGCTGCGGATCGATTCGGTGACACCGGTCGACCTCGGCGAAATCACCGAGGAGGATGCTCAACGCGCCGGACTCGAACTCGAGGAACTGCGTGCCTTCCTCCAGGCAAAGCAGCAAGGGGAGGTTTACCGAGTCGTGCTTGGCGGCTTTATGACCGATCCCAGGGTGGTGTTGCGGGAAAGCAAAGTGCTTTCGGATGAGGAGTTCGCCGCGGTGGTCGCCCGTCTCGATCGGCTCGATCAGCTTTCGAGGCGGGGATCATGGACCAGGGTCTTTCTTGGTCTCATCGACCAGAACCCCAACGTGAGGGCTCAGGACCTCGCGGATGGTCTCGGTTGGGAGAAGATGGACTTCAAGAACAACGTTGCCAAGCTCAAGACGCTTGGTCTGACCATCAGTCACTCGCCTGGCTACGAGTTGTCCCCGCGTGGTCACGAGGTGCTGAGACGTCTCGACGGCTGGGTCCGTCGCTCGTTACCCCGTTTGTAGTTACCGGTCACCCGGGCCATGAGCAGCTGTGGGTCGTATGTTGCGACTCGAACCAGGAACTCCCGAGCGTCCGACCCACGCAGCGTCGCAGCAGTGCGACCGTGATGGGTGATCACAACATCACCGTTCTTGCGTGTCGTGTAGACGAATCCGTATGGGTCAGCCATCGGCCAATTGTCGTCTTCATGGGCGTTTCGAGGTTCTGTGTAACGTGAACTCGCCCCGATGACAGCCCGCAGCTACCGCCGTCGAGAAGACCCCAGGCTGATCACCGGCACGGGTCGTTACGTCGCTGATCTGGTCGAAGCCGACGATCTCCACATCCACTTCCATCGAAGCGCCATCGCTCATGGCACTTTGACCGGCGTCGATGTCGAGACAGCCGCTTCAGCCAGCGGTGTGCGTCTCGTGATCACCGGAGCAGACATCGACCTGCCCCCGATACCGAGCGGACCGCTGGTCGAAGGTGGCTTCGAGAGACCGCTGCTGGCCTCGGGCAAGGTCCGCTATGTGGGCGACCCAATCGCAGCTGTCATCGCGGACACTCCCGCCCATGCTGCCGACGGTTCGGAGTTGGTGTGGGCCGACATCGACCCCCTCCCGGTCGTGGTGGACCCGAGGAGCTCGATCTCAGGTGAGCCGCTTTTCGAGGACGGCAACGTCACCGCTCATCGAGTGATCGGCGGGTGGTCGGACAGGGAGTACCCGGTTTCGGCGACCGTCAGCGTACGAAACCAGAGGCTGGCGCCGGCGGCGATAGAGGGTCTCGCCATCAGGGCAGTCCCAACGTCGGAAGGTGGTCTCGTCGTCCAGGTCGGCCATCAGGCCCCACATCGTTTCCGGGGACAACTCGCCATTCAACTGGAGATCGAAGCGGATCTGATCCGGGTGATCGTGCCCGATGTCGGTGGCGCATTCGGGATGAAGGGCATGCTCTTCCCCGAGTACATCGTGACCTGCGCTGCTGCCATTCGACTCGGCGAGCCCGTGGTTTGGGTGGAGGAGCGGCGTGAGCACTTCGCCAGCGGGGTTCATGGCCGATCCCAGGATCACGTGGTGACCCTGGAAGGGGACCCCGATGGCACGATTCGAAGAGGGCGCATCGAGATCCTCGCTGATATCGGGGCCTATCCCCACGCGGGATCCCTGGTGCCCAACGTGTCTGCTTTTGTCGCCCAGGGTCTTTATGACCTCGAAGAACTGCGAGTGGAGATGACGAACGTCGTCACCAACCGGGCACCGACCGGCTCGTACCGTGGGGCCGGCCGCCCTGAGGCGGCATACGCGATAGAACGGGCCGTAGACGTATTCGCACGGGTTGCGGGTGTCGACCCGATCGAAGTCAGGCGCAAGAGCCTCATCCGTGCCGAATCGCTCCCCTACACGACCCACACCGGTGCGATCTATGACAGTGGCGACTACCGCGCTGCCCTGGAGACTGCCCTCGATCTGATCGACGTGGGCTGGGTGAAGACCGAGCAGGAAAAACGACTGCGTGGGGGAATGGATCCGATCGGGATCGGTGTCGGGGCTTTCGTCGAGCGTTCTGGCGGCGCATTGGGGAGCGGTGAATTCGGCCAGGTCGAAGTGGCCGACGACGGAAAAGTGGTGGTACGCACCGGTTCCACGGCGTCCGGTCAGGGTCAGGAGACAGTCTGGGCCCAGGTGGCCGCGGATCTCTTCGATATCCCCGCCGAGGGGGTGATCGTCATCGCCGGGGACACGGGGGAGGTAGAACAAGGGGTTGGTACGTATGGCAGCCGATCGGCACAAATCGGGGCGTCAGCGGTCCACCGCACTTCGATCGTCGTTGTCGACCAGGCGAAACAGATTGCAGCCGAAGCACTCGAGGCAAGCGCTGACGACCTCGTGGTAGAGGGAGGTCGAATCCACGTCGTGGGCGACCCCGAATCCGGGTTGTCTCTGTCCGAGGTGGCTCGACTCGCGCGGGATGGGGGAACGCCACTCCGGTCGGCCGAGATGTTCGTACCCGAAGCCCAAGCTTTTCCGTTCGGTGTCCACGTAGCTGTGGTCGAGGTGTCGCTGGAGACGGGTGAAGTGAAGGTGATTCGGTTCGCCGCAGTCGACGACTGTGGCGTCGTACTCAACCCGATGATCGTCGACGGTCAGGTGGTGGGATCACTGGCCCAGGGATTCGGTCAGGCGCTTTTGGAGGGAATGGAGTTCTCCGAGGCAGGTGACCCGTTGACCTCGTCGTTCATGGACTATCTGATACCGGCAGCCATGGACGTGCCCCGATTCACCCTCGGACGAACGGTCAGTCCGGCGCCGTCCAACCCCTTGGGTGTGAAAGGGACCGGGGAGTCGGGCTGTATCGGCGCTCCACCGGCGATCGTCAATGCGACACTGGACGCCCTCGCTCCTCACGGGGTGACAGATCTCGCCATGCCGCTGCGTCCGCACAGGGTGTGGACCGCGATCCAGGAAGCGATGCGATAGCCGATCATGCACCGAGCACAGACGTGTGTCGGGGTCATTCGAGCTCATGTCACGCATTCAAGCCGTTCGTCAGGGGAGAAAGAGTCTCGAGGGCCCAGTCGTGAACAGCCGCGTGAGATCGGTCCGGGTAGCTGAAACCGAGAGCGGCGGCTGTTTCAGAGGCAACATCTCTGAAGAGTTGGAGCATCGCGAGCAAAGCTCGAGCGATGTCCGCGGCGTCGTATGTCGCAAATGTGTCGGCTAGCCGCTCCACGATCGAGGGATCGGCCCAGCGCTCCAAATACCGCCCTCCGCTCCTGGTGTCGGTGCCGGGCCTCATCGTGAGGGTATGCCATTCGATGACCCGAGCCAGGTCGGCTTTCATGTAACCGTCGACATCGTCTTTGGCCGCCCACAACTCGCCACGACGGAGATGCTTCGATGCCCAAACGACCTGAAACAGGAAATCATTGACGACAAAGTCGAAGTCGTCCGCCGAGATGCCGGAAGATTCAGGCCCGGCCGGGTGGTGGGGGAGCTCGAGGCTTTCGATCTCACCGTCCTTGTCGACGAGAGGGCGAAACCCACCTTGAAACCCGCCACCCAGCAAGAAGGCGACGGCGGGAACCTCGAGCCTCATCGCCAAGGTTCCGGCTGAGATCGCCACGATGTCGAAATCGAGCGCGTGCTCGAAGAGCACCTGGCGGACGGGGAGTCCCTCGAATGGCCCGGGGTGTTTCAGGCTCAGCCACGACGGACCGATCTCGCGTATCCAATCGTCAGAGTCATGGAAGACTCTCGGATCTCGGACCAGGAGCATGAGGTCCATGTCGGCCCACTCGTCTGCCGGCACGGTCGAAGTCCTGGAACCGACCTCGGCAAGCCCCCTGACGTCATCACGCTCGGTCGCCCAAGGGATTATCCGTTCCATCAGCAGGGTCTCATGATTCACCCATCCGAATCTATCTTCGCCCTGAGCGGCCGGGGGCGGTTCCCGTCGCTACGTTTCCATCGAGGCAGAATCTGAACGACCAACTACTGATCGAGAGCTACATCCGAGCGCAAGATCCATTCGATCCGGCACGTCTCGGGGAGTTGAGGCATGCGGAATGGCATGGCGAGTGGCCCCAGACCGGCGAAAGAATCCCGAATCATGTATCGGACGTCGCGATCCATCTCAACTATCCCGGATATCCCGGCCACACGATCAAGAGCGTCGAAGGGCATGGCCCAGAGTGGATGTACCTCAATGCCCTTCTGCCCGGATACCCGGGGCGCTGGGTGAGGATCTCAGGAGGCGGTGACACTTGGTTCGCAGAGATCACCCTGACCTATCCCGACTCGACATGGTTGGGTGTGGTGGCCTGTGAGGTCAAAGGCGACCGCATCTGGAAAGAGACCGCCTGGTTCTGCCCGACCGACGTTTCGATCGAGCGGCGCGATCGGCTGACTGTGCCTATGGGGGAAGTGCAGTCTGGCTTTCACGAGTCGTCAGGCTCGCCCGCCGATCAGAAGCGGCACGAGCGGACCCTCGACCGGTTCTATTCGTCGTTGGCGAGCGGCGTCTCCCCTTCAGAAGTCCTGAGCGAGAACACAACGATCCAGTTTCCTCAAACCTTCGACGCTGTGAGAGGCCGCTCCGACATCTCGGATCTCTATTCGTCTTCCCCGATCCGCACTGCTGTCGTTCACCAACGTTGGGTCCTCGGAGGGTCAGCCCTCGTGGAGCTACGAACACCCAAGCCCGACGGCGCAATCCTCCATCTCATCCATTTCGACGGAGACCAGATCTCGAGAATCAGCGATTACTGGGCGCCGAAATTGGACGCCCCGTCTTGGCGGGCGGAGTTCGTAGAACCGATCTGAGTGGGATGAGGTCAAACAGATCGACCCGACGTGAGCGCCTGAAGAAGTCCTGACTGGTGCGTCACCCAACCGGTTCCTCTTGATTGTGCCCCCGGCAGGATTCGAACCTGCGCACCCGGCTCCGGAGGCCGGTGCTCTATCCCCTGAGCTACGGGGGCGGGCACAGGTGATGGTACGCCCTAGTCGGCGAAACACTCCAACCCGTCGTTGTTACCCTCGGTCTCCTATGTCTGACCAGGGCGCACAGGGGGACTCGGGTCACGGCGCCTCCGGGCCGCCGGACAGCAGACCGTTCGGTCTCGGTGCTGGAATTGCGATTGGCGTCGGTGTGGGGGCAGCGCTCATGGCGTCGACTGGCGATGCCTACTGGATCGCCGTTGGCGCCGGTGTCGGGATAGCCATCGGAGCTGCGATTGGCGGCTCGAGAGAAAACTGACACAAAAGGAGGGTTCCGTGACCTTCATCGCCACTGTCCCGGAGTCGAGCGCCGGTGATGATCTTTCAGCGATCTACACGTCCGCCCAAGAGGCGCTGGGGTACGTGCCCAACTACACACGGACTTTCAGTCATCGCCCCGAGCTGTACAGGGCGTGGACCAACCTCGTCAAGAACGTCAGCTCGGTGATGGATCCGCGTCGTTACGAGTTGGCGACTATGGGCGCCGCAATCACGCTGCGCTCGAGTTACTGCACGCTGGCTCACGGTGAGAAGCTCCTGGGTCTGGGCTGGACAGAGGATGAGGTCAGATCGCTCACCGCTCCAGACTTTGGTGAAGACCTTTCTCCGGATGAGTCCGCAATCGTGCGCTATGCGGCCAAGGTGACCGGGGACGCTTCTTCGGTCACCGAGACTGACATCGAGGAGCTTCGTGGCCACGGTCTCACCGATGCCGAGATCTTCGACGTGGCTGCGGCAGCTGCAGCCCGTAGCTTCTTCTCGAAGGTGCTCGACGCCACCGGCACCCTGCCCGATCCGGTCTTCATGGAGAAGATCCCCGGTCTCGTGGAAGACCTCTCTGTGGGTCGTCGGATCGAACCGGAATGAAATACACGTCGACCAGAGGCGAGGCCGAGTCGGTCGACTTCACCGGCGCCCTGATTGCGGGTCTCGCTCCCGACGGCGGGCTCTACGTCCCGGAGGACTATCCCCTTCTCCCAGCCGGGTGGGAACGGTGGTCCTATACCGAAGCGGTTGCCTCGGTCCTACGTCTCTTCGGGGCGGAGAATGTCGCCGAACTGGTCGCCGACTCGGCATCACGCTTCCATCATCCTGAGATCGCCCCAATCGTCCAGATAGCGGATCGGAAACTCTTGGAACTGTTCTGGGGGCCGACACTTGCTTTCAAAGACCATGCCCTGCAGGTCCTGGCACGCCTGTTGGATCGGGACGTTTCAGACGGGCTGATCCTTGGTGCCACCAGCGGTGATACCGGTGCCGCCGCGATCGAGGCCTGTAGAGGGAGAGCCAACCTGAGGGTCGTCATATTGTTCCCCGAAGGGCGCGTCTCCGACTTCCAACGTCGCCAGATGACGACGGTCGGTGCCAACACGAGGGCGGTGGCTGTCAGGGGGACCTTCGACGATTGTCAGCGTCTCGTGAAAGAGGCGTTCTCCAGAGCCCCGGACCTCCTGGCCATCAACTCGATCAACTGGGCCAGGGTTGCGGTCCAAACCGGATTCCACGTGTTTGCGGCCGGCCGCATGGGAGGCAGCTACGACCTGGTCATCCCGACCGGCAACTTCGGTCATGTCCTGGCGGCGTGGGTCGCGAGGCAGATGGGCGCTCCGATCGAGACGATCACGATCGCCAATAATGCCAATCACATGGTGAGCGACCTGGTCAACACGGGTCAGCGAACCGAGGCACCGGTGGTCTCCACGTTGGCTCCGGCGATGGACATTCAGGTGCCGTCGAACTTGGAGAGATTCGTCGCCGACCCGAGCAGTGAATTCAAGGCGAGCTGGTCAGACGACAAGCAGATCGAGGACACGATCAGTGCGGTTTGGGAGCGTCATCACTATCGACTGGACCCCCACACCGCCACCGCCTGGCGGGCGGGCGACGAGACCCGAAGCGACCGTCCCCAACTGGTTGCGGCCACAGCCCATCCTGCGAAATTCGACGATACCGTGGCCCCGCCCGAGTGGTTCCCTTCCCTCGACGGTCTCGAGGAGAGTTACGCCACGATCGACCCCGACATTTCAGAGTTGGAGCCCATGATCCGATGAGTCATCTGTCGCTGCTTTGCGAAGGCAAAGTGAGCGGCTAGCATGTGAGTGCCGGCACAGGACGTGCCCGCATCCCCGCACACCATCCAGGGAACACCCGTATGGGCGCCTTGCATGACGCGCCGGGGGACCTCCGATCCAAGAATCCCTCTGTGGGGACAGATCATCTAAGGATCCAATGACGACACGAGCTCAACTCCAGAGCAAATCAATCGACGAACTCCGTGAAGTCGCATCCGCGGCAGGCATCGAGACCGATGGTTTGCAGAAGTCGAAGCTGATCGCGGCCCTCATGGACGCCGGCGAGGTAGCTGAAGCGACCACGACCGAAGAAGTCGACCTCCCCAGGGCTACGCCTCGCACCGACAGGTCCGAGACGCCGTCGGGCTATGACTTCGACGACTCGAGTGACAACCGGGGCGACAGCAGCAGCCAGGGTGGTGGGGGACGCCAACGCAATCGGCGCCGTCGAGACAACAACGAGGAGCGTGTCCCCGAGGACCAACTCGAGGTGCGTGAAGGCATCCTCGACATCCTCCCCGAGGGATACGGGTTTCTCAGAGTCACCGGCTACAAGTCGGGCGACCGTGACGTATACGTTTCGGCCAATCAGGTCCGCAAGTTCCGTCTTCGCAAGGGCGACATAATCGCCGGCCCCATCCGCCCGCCCCGCTCCAAGGAGAAGTTCCCCGCTGTCGTACGCATCAGCGCGGTCAACGGGATGGACCCGGACGAGGCGATGAAACGGCCCAAGTTCGAGAGCCTCACCCCGCTATTCCCTGATCAGCGGCTCCGTCTCGAGGTAGAGGGCAAGTCGAACAACATCCTCACCAGGATCATCGACCTCATCTCGCCCATCGGGAAAGGCCAGCGTGGTCTGATCGTCTCGCCCCCGAAGGCAGGCAAGACGACCGTCCTCCAGGAAGTCGCCCAGTCCATCACTACCAACAACCCCGAGTGCTATCTCATGGTCGTTCTGGTCGACGAGCGTCCCGAAGAGGTGACCGACATGCAGCGTTCGGTGCATGGCGAGGTGATCTCCTCCACCTTCGATGAGCCGGCCTCGCGCCATGTGCAG
>DASTBQ010000148.1:0-23581 GCA_035711995.1 Acidimicrobiia bacterium
CGCTGATGGCGCGTTCCCTCAAGAAGGGCCCCTTCGTCGACGACCATCTCGCCAACAAGGTCGACGAGCTCAACCGTTCGAATCAGAAGCGGGTGATCCGCACGTGGTCGAGACGGTCAACGATCATCCCCGAGTTCATCGGGCATACCATCGCGGTCCACGACGGCCGCAAGCATGTGCCGGTCTACATCACCGAGTCGATGGTCGGACACAAACTCGGTGAGTTCGCACCAACGCGGACTTTCCGGGGACATGCCGACAAGGCGGCGTCACGACGATGAAGGTGAGAGCTCACACCCGTTTCATCCGGCAGTCGCCATACAAGGTGCGCCGTGTCCTCGACCTGGTGAGAGGTTTGCCTGTCGAGGAGGCGGAGAACGTTCTGCGTCTCACCAACCGGTCAGCGGCCGACCCGATCGCCAAGACGTTGCGTTCTGCCGTTGCCAACGCCGAGCACAACCATGCCCTCGACGCGGAGGATCTGATAGTTGCCGAGGCCTTCGCCGATGAGGGGCCAACCCTGAGGCGGTATCGCCCCCGTGCCCGGGGCCGCGCTACCCGCATCAACAAGCGAACGAGCCACATCACGATCGTGGTGTCGGACATGAACGAGGAGGTGAACTGATGGGTCAAAAGACGCACCCCTATTCATTCCGACTGGGTGTCGCAACCGACTGGAAGTCCAAGTGGTTCTCGACAAAGGACTACATCGAGTTCGTGAACGAGGACTGGCAGATCAGGGAGTGGCTCCGCGATGAGCTGATCCGTGGCGCCGTGTCCAGGATCGACATCGAGCGGACCAGGGACCGACTGATCGTCGACATCCACACAGCCCGTCCGGGCGTCGTCATCGGACGCAAAGGCTCCGAGGCCGAACGTCTCCGCGAGGGGCTGGAGAAGATGACTGCCGGTCGGGTCAAGCTGAACATCAACGAGGTGAAGGACCCCGATCTCGACGCCGCTTTGCTGGCGCGAGGGATCGCCGACCAGCTCGAGAACCGGATCGCATTCCGTCGCGCCATGAAGCGTGCGGTTGCCTCCGCTCTCAAGGCAGGTGCTGAGGGTGTCCGTGTCGAATGCAAGGGTCGACTCGGTGGCGCCGACATGGGTCGTCGGGAGTGGTACCGCGAGGGCCGTGTGCCTCTGCACACCCTGCGTGCAGACATAGATTTCGGGACTGCGACAGCCCACACCACAGTTGGCGCCATCGGCGTCAAGGTTTGGGTCTACCGAGGAGAAGTGGTCGACAGCGGCCCCGTCTCTGGTGAGCGCATTGCTGCCGAGGCCGACCTGGCCACCGGTGGCCCGGCGCGTCGCACTACCCAAAAGAGCCTCAAGTCCCGGGCCGAGGAGGCCGCGGGTGTCGAGGCCAAGCCACGTCTCATCGAGGCCGGCGGCGGCAAGCGTCCCGTGGTCGAGACTGGCGAGAAAGAGGGGGGACGTCGTCTGATCGAAGCCGGGGGTGGCCGTCGTCCGACAGCTGCCGAAGCTCAGGTTCAGTACGAGTCAGCCCAGGAGGAGCAGAGCGTCGCCGAGGCTGAGGCCGCCCGCGCCGCTCAGGCTGCCGAGGAAGCGACGGCCGAGGAGACCGCGGGACAGGTTCCCGCCGAGTCCAAGACCGCATCATCGGCTCACGCCGATGAGGTTGCAGAAGTTGGCGCGTCACCTGACGGTGACGATGGAGTTTCTGACGGAACTGGCGCTGCGTTACCCGACGGTGACGAGGCAGTTTCTGACGAAACTGCCACCGCCGGATCTGCCGAATCAAAGAACGAAGAGGAGTAACCGGTCATGTTGATGCCCAAGAGAACGAAGCACCGCAAGGTGCATCGCGGGCGCATGTCCGGCGTAGCCAAGGGTGGCACCACGGTGAATTTCGGTGAGTACGGATTGCAGGCACTCGAGCCGGGCTGGATCACAGCTCGTCAGATCGAGTCGGCCCGTGTCGCCATCACCCGCGCCGTGAAGCGTGGCGGAAAGGTGTGGATCACCATCTTCCCCGACAAGCCTGTCACGCAGAAGCCCGCCGAGACCCGCATGGGGTCGGGCAAAGGGAGCCCGGAGTTCTGGGTTGCAGTGGTGAAGCCGGGACGTGTCATGTTCGAGTTGGCGGGTGTGCCCGAGGAGCTGGCCCGTGAGGCCATGCGCAAGGCCGGTCACAAGCTGCCGATCAGGACCCGCATAGTGAGCAGGGAAGAGGTATGAGCGTCGCAGACCTGCGTGAACTGTCCGTCGACGAGTTGCACGAGGCTTTGCTCGAGGCCAAGGAGGAGCGGTTCAACCTGCGTTTCCAAGTGGCCACCAACCAGCTCGACAACACAGCTCGTCTCAAGACGGTGAAGAAAGAGATCGCCCAGATCCTCACGGTGATCCGTGAGCGTGAGCTGACCGCAGCTGCGGCCAGCGCCGAGGAGAGTGCCTGATGGCTGACAACACAGATCGCAACAGCCGCAAGGTACGTGTCGGCGTGGTTGTATCCGACGCCCGAGACAAAACGGTCACCGTCGAGGTCGCCAGCTCGGCGGCTCATCCCCGCTACGACAAGGTGGTCCGGACTTCTACCAAGTTCCATGCCCATGACGAGGCCAACGACGCCCATGTAGGTGACACCGTGCGGATCATGGAGACCCGTCCTCTCTCCAAGCAGAAGAGGTGGCGTGTCGTCGAGGTCGTGGAGCGTGCTCGATGATCCAACAGGAATCCCGTCTCAAGGTGGCCGACAACACCGGTGCTCGTGAGGTGCTCTGCATCCGCGTGCTAGGTGGCTCGTCGCGCCGTTACGCTGGAGTCGGTGACGTCATCGTCGGGACCGTCAAGGAGGCGACTCCTGGCGGCTCGGTGAAGAAAGGCGAGGTCGTCAGGGCCGTCGTGGTCAGGACCAAGAAGGAGTCCCGTCGCCCCGACGGCACTTACATCAGGTTCGACGACAACGCCTGCGTGATCATCGACCCCAACCGTCAGCCACGGGGAACCCGAATCTTCGGTCCGGTGGCCCGAGAGCTGCGTGACGAGCGCTTCATGCGCATCGTCTCGCTCGCCCCGGAGGTGCTCTGATGATGGCCGACCGACTTTCCCTCAATGTCTCCAGTCGTCACATTCCCTCGCCCGGCGGGGAGTCCACCTTCAACGGCGGCGTCCTCACTCCGATCGCCAGGGAAACAGACGCCGGCCGGTCGGCGGCTACCGCTCCGCCTGTGGGCGTTTCTGAGGAGGTTTCACTGTGAAACTCAAGAAGGGCGACACCGTGATGGTCATCGCCGGCAAGGACGCCGGTAAGGAGTCGAAGATCACCCGCGTCCTGCCTCAGAAAGGCAAGGTGCAAGTGGAGGGTGTCAACACCGCCAAACGTCATACCAAGCCGACAGGTCAGACGATGCAGGGTGGAATCATCGACAAGGACATGCCGATCGACGTCTCGAACGTGATGATCGTCTGTGACAAGTGTGGGCCCACCCGAATCGGAGCGCGTTTCGACGACAAGGGCAAGAAGCATCGAACCTGCGTCAAGTGTGGGGGTGACCTGTGAGCACCACCCAGCCACGCCTCAAGGTCAAGTACAAAGAAGAGATCCACGCCCAGTTGAAGGAGCAACTCGGTCTGGAGAACCCGATGGAGGTTCCCACCCTCGAGAAGATCGTCCTCAACAGGGGTCTCGGCGAGGCCATTCAGAACAAGAAGGCAATCGACGAGGCTCTCGACGAGCTCGGGTTGATCGCCGGTCAGAAGCCCAAGGTCAACAAGGCACGCAAGTCGATCGCCAACTTCAAGCTGCGTGAGGGAATGCCGATCGGTGTCTCTGTCACATTGCGTGGTGCCCGGATGTGGGAGTTCTTCGACAGGCTTCTCTCGGTCGCCATCCCCCGTGTGCGTGACTTTCGTGGTCTCAACCCACGTGCCTTCGACGGACGGGGCAATTACAGCGTTGGCGCCTCCGAGCAGTTGATCTTCCCCGAGATCGACTTCGACCAGGTGACCGAAACCCGTGGCATGAACATCACGATCGTGACCACTGCCACCAACGACGAGGCCGGCAAAGCGCTACTCGATGCGTTCGGGTTCCCGTTCCGCAAGGTCGAGGCACAGGTTTAGGAGGATTCATGGCTAAGAAATCGATGGTCGCCAAGGCCAACAGGAAAGCAAAGTTCAAGGTCCGGGAGTACAACCGCTGCAAGCGTTGCGGTCGGCCCCGCGCCTACATCCGCGACTTCGGGATGTGCCGCATCTGTGTCCGAGAGCTGGCCAGTCGTGGCGAGCTTCCCGGCGTGAGAAAGGCCTCGTGGTGACAATGGTTACCGACCCCATCGCCGACATGCTCACCCGCATCCGCAATGCGGTCGCAGTGGGTCATGAGCGGGTGGCGATGCCGGCATCAAAACTGAAAGTGAATATCGCCCAGATCCTCGTCGACGAAGGATTCATCGACAGATACGAGGTCTCGGAAAACGGGCACCGCAGTGAGCTGGAGCTGGTGCTCCGCTACGCCGAGCGACGTCGTCCCGTGATCGAGGGTCTCAAGAGGGTGTCCCGTCCCGGTCACCGTGTGTATCGCGGTGCCAAGGAGCTTCCCCGGGTCCAGGGTGGTCTCGGCGTTGCGGTGGTTTCCACGAGCCAGGGGCTGATGCCCGATCGCGAGGCCCGTAAGCGAAGCCTCGGCGGCGAGATCGTCTGCGAGGTGTGGTGATGAGCCGCATCGGCAACAAGCCGATCGAGCTGCCCGCCGGTGTCGACATCAAGATCGACGGCAACCACGTGAAGGTGAAAGGCTCCAAGGGCGAGCTGGAGCGTTCGTTCAACGAGCGCATCGGGATCGATCTCGAGGACGGGGTCCTCACGGTCACCCGTCCCGACGACGAGCGGGAGTCACGGGCCCTCCACGGGCTGAGCCGTGCCCTGCTCAACAACATGGTCGTTGGAGTCTCCGACGGGTTCCGCAAGGAGCTGGAGATCCAGGGTGTCGGGTATCGCGCCACGATGAAGGGGAGCGGTATCGAGCTCCTCGTCGGCTTCAGCCATCCTGTCGAGATCGAGGCCCCGGACGGGATCACGTTCGAGGTTCCCGACCAGACCAAGATCGTCGTCTCGGGCATCGACAAGGAGCAGGTGGGCCAGGTGGCCGCCAACATCCGCAAGGTCCGCCCTCCCGAGCCGTACAAAGGCAAGGGCATCCGTTACGCGGGCGAGTACGTGAGACGTAAGGCCGGAAAGGCAGGTAAGTGATGAAGGGTTCGCGTTCGGCCGCCCGGCATCGCCGTCATGTCAGGGGTCGCAAGCGCCTTCGCGGCACTGCGGAGCGCCCACGGCTCGCGGTTTACCGGAGCAACAAGTACATCTACGCCCAGGTGATCGACGATCTCGAGGGAAAGACCCTCGCGTCGGCTTCATCCCAGGAGGCAGATCTTCGAAGCGAGCGTCTCAACGTGGAGACTGCGGCGAAGGTAGGGACCATGGTGGCGGACCGGGCAAAGAATGCCGGAGTCACCGAGGTCGTCTTCGACAGGGGCGGCTACAAGTATCACGGAAGACTCAAAGCACTCGCGGACGCAGCTCGCGAGGGAGGATTGGAGTTCTAATGGCGAAGCAAAACCGCCCGGGTTCGGAGCAGAGCCAATACGACGAGAGGGTCATCCAGATCAATCGTGTCGCCAAGGTGGTGAAAGGTGGACGTCGATTCAGCTTCACCGCTCTCGTGGTCGTCGGTGACGGCAACGGGAAGGTCGGGGTTGGTTACGGAAAGGCCAAGGAAGTGCCCGCTGCCATCCAGAAAGGGATGGAGCAGGCCAGACGTGGCATGAAGGTGGTCCCGATGGCCGGTCAGACCATCGTGCATCAGGTCACAGGGAACCACGACGCTGCCCGTGTGCTGATCAAGCCTGCCGCTCCCGGTACCGGTGTCATCGCCGGTGGGGCGGTCCGTCAGATCCTCGAGGCAGCCGGTATCAAGGATGCTCTGGCCAAGTCGTTGGGGTCTCCGACCCACCTCAACGTGGCCAAGGCCACGATGAACGGCTTGCTCGGGCAGCGTCGTCCCGACGAGGTCGCAAGGCTACGAGGCAAGAGAGTCGAGGACATCACTCCTCCGGGTCTTCTCGCTGCCTACAACACGACCGAGTCGTTGCGCGCTGCTCCCAGCGATGCCAGCTAGATAGATCATGGCCAAAAGCAAAGAACAAACAGTGAATGTGACCTTGCGTCGCAGTCTGATCGGCGAAAAGCCCAAAACGAGGGCCACAGTCGAAGGACTCGGTCTGCGCAAGATCAATCAGACAGTCACCCAGGTCGACTCGCCGAGTCTGCGGGGGATGCTCGCCAAGGTGAGCCACCTCGTCGAGGTGTCTGACGGCTCCGAGAAGGGCAAGTGATGAGTGAGCAGAACGAGCAGTTGAAGCTGCACAACCTCTCGCCGGCCCCGGGTTCGAAGAAGAAGAAGATCCGGGTCGGTCGTGGTGAGGGTGGACGTCGTGGCAAGACAGCCGGGCGTGGGACCAAGGGTCTCAAAGCGCGGAACAGCCTTCGTCCCGGATTCGAGGGTGGACAGACCCCGTTGGCAATGCGTCTCCCCAAGCTCAAGGGTTTCAAGAACCCGAACAAGGAGTACTACGCAATCGTCAACCTGACCTCGCTTTCCGAGTTCGATACAGGTAGCGAGGTGACTCCGGAGGTCCTACGAGAGCGCGGTCTGATTCGCCATCGTGGCCGGGTCAAAGTTCTCGCCGAAGGCGATCTCGACAAGGCGCTCACTGTCAAGGCCCATGCCTTCAGCGCTTCGGCCAAGGAGAAAATCGAAAAGGCAGGAGGGACCGTCGAGGTCATCTGATCTCGACGCTCACCTGCTCATAGACGCCTCATCTGGGACAATGGCTGACCGCACACCCACCGTCTGAATCTCATGCTCTCCATCTATCGCAACATGTTCAAGATCCCGGACCTCCGGGCGAAGATTCTCTTCACCCTGGCGATGTTCGCGGTCTATCGACTCGGCGCCTCGATTCCGGTACCTGGCATCGATCTCGACGCCGTCCAGCTCTGGCAGAGCCAGCAGCAGGCGGGTGGCATCTACGGGCTCATCAACCTCTTCTCCGGAGGTGCCCTCGAGCAGTTCTCGGTCTTCGCCCTGGGCATCATCCCCTACATCACTGCTTCGATCATCATGCAGCTTCTGACGGTGGTGATCCCGAGGTTGCAGGCTCTTCAGGAAGAGGGTGAGTCGGGACGCAAGGTCATCACCCAGTGGACCCGCTACATGACTGTCATCCTGGCTCTGATCCAGGCGACAGGTTTCACCTTCCTGTTCCACTCGGGCCAGTTCACAGGTGGCATCGACCTGATCCCCAACTACACCGCTGGCCGAGTGATCCTCATCGTGCTCACCATGACGGCAGGTACTGCAATGGTGATGTGGCTCGGTGAGCTCATCACCCAGCGTGGCGTGGGCAACGGCATGTCTCTGATCATCTTCGTAGCGATCCTCAGTCAGTTTCCGTCCGTCTTCATCGGCATCTGGGGTCAGACGGTGGCCGCAGGTCTCGCCATGAGGTTCGTTGTGATCGTTGCCATCTTCCTGTTGATGATCGTTGCCATCATCTATGTGGATCAGGGTCAGCGTCGTATCCCGATCCAGTTCGCCAAACGGGTTCGGGGCCGACGGGTCATGGGTGGGCAGTCGACATACATCCCGCTGAAGGTCAATACCGCAGGCGTCATCCCCGTCATCTTCGCCACGTCGGTGCTGTTGATCCCGGCTCTGCTGGTCACTGCGATCCCGTCGAACGCAGCCTGGCTCGACTCGATCCGCCGCTGGATCGACGACAACCTCGGGGCCGGCGCCCAGGCTGTCAGCTGGTGGTACATCGCGATCCTGTTTGGCTTGATCGTCTTCTTCACGTACTTCTACACGGCGATTCAGTTCGACCCCGAGAAACAGGCTGAGATGATCCAGCGTCAGGGTGGATTCATCCCTGGTGTCCGACCAGGCCGTCAGACTGCAAAGCACCTCGGGTTCATCCTCAACCGGATCACCCTGCCCGGTTCGATCTTCCTGGCAACGATCTCGATCCTCCCTGCCATAGCCGGTGCGCTTTGGAACATCCAGATCGCCTTTTCCGGGGTGTCGATCCTCATCGTCGTCGGTGTCGCATTGGAGACGATGAAGCAGATCGAGTCCCAGCTGACGATGCGCAACTATGAAGGGATATTGACCTGATGGTGGCTGCCGACCTTGCTCGGAGTCTCCGACCCGCCGGAGCAGTCGGCGTGGCAGGGGCTGCCTTCGATCTGACCGGCTCACCAACGGCCCTTCACCGAGCAAACAGAAGCCGGTCGGCGTCTGCTGCCTCTGGGTCGAAACGTGCCGCGCACGACGCCAAGGTGATCGCGTGAGGCTGCTCTTCATAGGCCCCCCTGGGGCCGGCAAGGGCACACAGGCGGGCAAGGTGGCCGCCCGACTCGGGATACCCCATGTGTCCACTGGGGAGATGTTCAGAGACCACGTTTCTCGTGGCACCGAACTCGGCAAGACCGTGGACGCCATCATGGCCGGGGGCGAGTATGTCCCCGACGAAATCACCGTTGCAATGCTCTCGCAACGGATCGTCGAGGACGACGCGACCAACGGCTTCATCCTGGACGGCTTCCCCCGGACCGCGGCTCAGGTGGCATCTCTCGACAAGCTCCTCGGCGAAGAGGGTCTCGATCGAGTCGTTGTCTTCGAGGTCGACGAGGCTGAGTTGACCGACCGTCTGATGGCACGCGGGAGAGCCGATGACACCGCCGAGACCATTCACAACCGATTCAAGGTGTATCAGGATCAGACCCAGCCCCTCATCGATCTATACGCTGAACGCGGTCTCGTCGTGACAATCGATGGCCTCGGCGAGGTCGATGAGATCACGCAACGAGTCGTCGACGCACTCGACACCTGAACATGATCACCATCAAGAGCCGCCGCGAGTTCGCCAAGATGCAAAGGGCCGGCGCCTGCGTGGCGGCGGTCCATCGCGCCGTTAGGGAGGCTGTTCAACCCGGGGTAACGCTCCTCGAACTCGAGAAGATCGGGGCGCGGGTGATCGCCGAGCATGGCTGCACCTCCTCGTTCCTGAACTATCACGGCTCCTACCCGGCGACCCTCTGTCTCTCTCCGAATGATGTGATAGTCCATGGAATTCCCAACGACTATCGACTTCGTGAAGGCGACATCCTTTCAGTCGACGCCGGTGCCATCTTTGAAGGGTTCCACGGTGACGCGGCTTTCACGATGGCGATCGGTGAGGCCTCACCCGAGGCCCAGAATCTGATCGACACGACAGAGCAAGGCATGTGGGCCGGAATCCGGGAGGTCCGCAAGGGGAACCGTCTCGGGGACATTGGTGCTGCAGTCGCCGCCGTCGGCGATGCCAATGGATACGGCGTGGTCGAGGAGTATGTCGGGCACGGAATCGGTAGGCAGATGCATGAGGAGCCGCAGGTTCCCAACTACGGGGAGCCGGGCAGAGGCATCAAGCTGAAGACCGGAATGGCTCTGTGCATCGAGCCGATGTTCAACATCGGGCGTCGCCACACCAAGATAGACGCAGACGGATGGACGGTCCGCACCGAGGACGGTTCGCTTTCCGCTCATTGGGAGCACACCGTGGCGATAACCCCCGATGGGCCGATGGTGTTCACCGCTTCCGAAGACCCGGTTCCCGTCGAGGAGCTGGTTGCCGGCTGAGACCGTGCCGATGGACGGCGTATGTCGGTTCAGAAACCAGGCCGGTTTCTGACTACGTCCCGTTTCGGCCCCCGATAGTGTCACGTCTCGTCAAGAGAGGTGCTCATCGTCACATCAGGTACTCAGCCGTACGCGGCTCGTCTAGAGGTCGATTATCCAGAGAATATGGATCGGCTGACCACATTCTTCCGACTGATCTGGGTGATTCCGATTTCTATCGTCCTCGCCCTGCTCACCGGGTCCGGGTCGACCACCTATGTCACGATCTCGGATGCGGGTGAGACGGTGGAGACGGTCACGCAGAGCGGTGGCGGCATCGTCGCCGGTCTGGCTGCCGCAACTGCGCTGATGATCATCGTTCGTGTCAAATACCCGCGCTGGTGGTTCGAGTTCGCCCGCGAGTTGACCAGGTTCGGTGCCCGGGTCAGCGCTTATCTGGGTTTGTTGACTGATCGATACCCCTCTACAGACGAGGAGCAGTCGGTCCATCTCGAACTCGACTATCCCGACGTCGAAAACGATCTCAACCGTTGGCTGCCACTGGTGAAGTGGTTCCTGGCGATCCCGCACTACATAGTGCTGTTGTTTCTCTGGCTGGCCGTGATATTCGTCACCTTCGTAGCCTGGTTCGCCATCCTTTTCACCGGTAAGTACCCGAGGGGCATGTTCGATTTCGTGGTCGGAGTGGGACGTTGGTCGTTGCGTGTGGATGCTTACGCATTTCTGTTGTTGACCGACGACTACCCGCCGTTCAGTCTGCGGTGAACCTCGGGTCGAGAACAGCCAACGTCTCGATTGGCTCGTTATGTCGTGAATCCGTTGAACCTCAGCCGGTATGCCGGTGTGGGAAATCCTGGCGGCGGCCGCGAACGTCGGGACGCGGATGCGAGTAGACGACGTTGAGTAGCTTCTGCTCGAGCACTTCGTCCTCGAAGGGAGAGAGTTCGAGAGCGGAGAGCAGCGCGATCGCTTGGTGATGAGTCACCGTGAGCGTTCTCTCGGTCTTTGAGCTGGGGTCGAAAGTCGGGGTATCCATTGCTTGAGTCGATCGGTTGACGGATCATCGGGCATTGAAACGCGTGGACCCACACGGCCCACTTCTCACTCAGATCGTCGCATCACTCTCCATATCAACAGGACAGCGAAGCCAAATGCGACTAGTGCCCCGATCTGAGCCGGATCCAGACCACTGACGATCTCGTCTCCTTCGGCGATGTCGACGTTGCCTTTCACAGGGATGTAGTACCCGGCCGACTTGAGGAGGAAACGGAGCATCGTTATGATTTGCAGGTCTTTACCGCACTCCCTGTGGCCGGGATCGCGGTTGTAGTCAGGGCACCGTCGCCCGCAACCACTCTGGATCGCTCCGGTTGCGACTGACTGCGTGCGCGCAAAGTATTGGAGAAACACGATGAAGGTAAGGCCTTCCACTAAGAAAATGTGTGAGAAGTGTCGGATCATCCGGCGTCGTGGACGCGTCTGGGTGATCTGTCAGAACCCCCGACACAAGCAGCGACAGGGTTGATCGAGTAATGGCACGTATTGCAGGAGTAGACATTCCCAGGGACAAACGTCTCGAGGTCTCTTTGACCTACATCTACGGGATCGGTCTCACCTCGGCTCAGAAGATCTGTGCCGACACAGATATCGACCCGTCGACTCGTGTCCGCTCGCTGACCGACGACGAAGTCGCTCGGATCCGCCGCTACATCGAGACCAACCTCAAGGTCGAGGGTGATCTGCGACGCGAGGTCCAGCAGAACATCAGACGCAAGATCGAGATCGGCAGTTACCAAGGGATCCGCCACCGTCGTGGTCTTCCCGTGCGTGGTCAGCGAACCCACACCAACGCCAGGGGCCGCAAGGGCCGCCGGGTTGCCATTGCCGGCAAGAAGAAAGTGACCAAGTAGTGACTTCCCGACAGCAAGGCGCCAAGCGGGTCCGTCGTCGCGAGCGGAAGAACATCTCGCACGGCCAGGCCCACATCAAGGCCAGCTTCAACAACACGATCATCAACATCACAGATCCCACCGGAGCCACGGTGGCATGGACCTCCGGCGGATCGGTCGGCTTCAAAGGGTCACGCAAGTCGACCCCTTACGCTGCCCAAGTCGCCGCCGAGGAAGCTGCACGTCGCGCCGGTGAGCACGGCATCCGCAAGCTCGACGTCATCGTCAGCGGCACTGGCTCGGGCCGTGACACCGCAGTGCGGACCCTGCAGAACATGGGGATGGAGGTCACCTGGGTGAAAGACGTCACCCCGATGCCCCACAACGGCTGCCGGCCCAAGAAGCGCAGGAGAGGCTGATGGCCCGCAACACAGGACCAAAGTGCAAGGCGTGCCGTCGTGCCCGCACTCAGCTGTGCCAGTCGAAACGGTGTGCCGTCGACCGTCGCCCCTACCCGCCCGGTGAGCACGGCCGGGGTCGTGTCCGCGAGAGCGACTACCAGATCCAGCTCCGCGAAAAGCAGAAGCTGCGAACCATGTACGGCGTACTCGAGAGGCAGTTTCGTCGCTACTACGAGGAGGCCGCCCGCCGTCCCGGAATCACAGGTGAGAACCTCCTCCGGATGTTGGAGCAGCGTCTCGACAATGTCGTCTGGCGTTCCGGTCTCGCCGCCACTCGCCCCCAGGCCCGTCAGTTGGTCAATCACGGCCATTTCCGGGTCAACGGGAAGAAGGTGGACATTCCTTCCTATCAGGTGCGTCCCGGCGACGTCGTGACGATCAAGGACCGTTCCAAGGAACTGATCGTCATCCAGCACTCGGTGGACACCCAGGACAGGCTCGTGCCCGACTGGATGTCGGTCAACGCCGACGATCGCCAGATCACCGTCAACGACCATCCCCGTAGGGATCAAATCGACACAGACATCAACGAGCAGTTGATCGTCGAGCTCTACTCGAAGTGAGGTAACCCACTTGTTGATTGTTCAACGCCCCCAAATCGAAGTCGAGGAAGTTGGCGAGAACCGTTCGCGCTTCGTGGTCGAGCCGCTCGAGCCGGGATTCGGCTACACGCTCGGCAACACCATGCGACGCACACTGCTGTCACGTATCCCCGGCGCCGCCATCACCACGATCCAAATCGAGGGTGTCGAGCACGAATTCTCCACGGTGCCCGGCGTAGTCGAGGACGTGGTCGACATCATCCTCAACATCAAGCGGATCGTGGTCCAGCTCGACGGAATCGACGAGCAGACGGTCTATCTGTCGGCCAAGGGTGCCGGTGATGTGACCGCGGCCGACCTCAAGCTGCCCGCTGGTGTCGAGGTGATAAACCCCGACGCTCACATCGCAACACTCTCAGCCTCGGGTCGTCTCGAGATGGAGATGACCGTGGCCCCCGGTGTCGGGTACCGCACTGCGGATGGCAACAAGGCGAGCTCGAGCCACATCGGGGTGATCCCCGTGGACTCAATCTTCTCTCCGGTGAGGAAGGTCGCCTACCGCGTCGAGAACACCCAGGTGGGGCAGATGACCAACTACGACAAGTTGGTCATCGATGTCGAGACCAACGGCTCGATCGAACCCAAGGACGCCGTCTCGTCAGCTGGCAAGACACTTGGTGAGCTCATGGACATCTTCGCCGATGTCGGTCAAGGTGAAGGTCTCGAACTGGTCGACGTCGTGCCAGAGGCTTCGGGCTCGCCCGACCTCGAGCTCCCGATCGAGGCACTCGACCTGTCGGAGCGTCCCCGCAATTGCCTTCGTCGCGCTCAAATCAAAACAGTGGGCGAGTTGGTCGAGAGGACATCCGACGACCTACTCAACATCACGAACTTCGGTCAGAAGAGCCTCGATGAAGTGATCGCCAAGCTCGACGAGCTAGGTCTGAGCCTTGCCGACGCGCCCACCGGGAGTGGCGACTGATGCCACGCCCGAAGAAGGGTCCTCGGTTTGGTGGTTCGCCGTCACACGACAGGCTGATCATGGCCAATCTGGCCACGTCGCTTTTCACGCACGACAAGGTGACCACAACGGAGGCGAAGGCCAAGGCCCTTCGTCCTTACGCCGAAAAGTTGATCTCGAAGGCACGCAAGGGTGATCTCCACGCCAGACGTGTGGTTCTGAGGTCGATCACCGACAAAGCGGCTGTGGCCCGCCTCTTCGAAGAGCTGGCACCCCGGTACGCAGACCGCCCCGGTGGCTACACAAGGATCACCAAGCTCGGTCCACGTCGCGGCGACGGCGCCGAAGAGGCGATCATCGAACTCGTTTGACGCTCGGCCGACTTTGCTCGGCGGTCTCCAAGACATATATGTGACTCCGCGACTGGGACAACTTCGACCTGGTCGCGGTATCGCGTGAGAACCTCGAACAAACAGACGCCGATCGGTCGATCGCCCATACGAAAAGAGAGACCCGCCGTTTGGCGGGTCTCTCTCATCTGGAGGCTGCGGGAGAAGACTCAGCTGGCGATGACACCGAGCAGGAGACCCATCAGCAGGACGGCGACTCCGGACAGGAGAACATGGGAAGGAGTGGTGCGCCCGGGAAGCCAACGCGACGCCAGCATCGGGTCGGTGTAGGCGACAGCCCCGAAGATGATCAGGACGGCCCCACAGATGAGAAGAAACAGCGAGACGACACCCGGAAATATGAGCATCAGCAGCAGGGCGCCGGAGACGATGATGAACATCGCTCGGGTAAACACCCACTCCGGGAGATAAGAGCCCCACTTCTTGTGCGCCTTCTCCAATGTTCCATCTAGCAGTGCCAGACCCTTCTGGGTGAAGCCCCCAGTTCTCGCCGGGCTGTCGGCGGTGGTCGTCGCGGTTCGCTCGACAGTCTCCGAGTCCTTCGCCGCTTGCGACGACGCACCGCGGAGACGGGCTGAACGACGTTTGAAACGCCCGTTGGCCAGGGCCTCTCGAAAGGCGTCGAGCTCTTTGATCTCGATGATGATCTGCTCGCCTTCAGCGGCCATTCGGTAGCCGGTAGGGATTGGCTCGAGGGTGATGTCATTCAGCGCCCAGGCACCGATTTCGATGTCGCCCGAGCTGATCGCGAGTTGACCGTCTTCGAGAAGCAGCGTCGCGGGGACGGGTTTCGTGTCGCCGATGGCGCGCAGCGATGCGGTGTATGTGCCCATCAGGTCATCTATCGGACAGATCCCGCCGCGACTTTTGTGCTTTGTTCAGCCGAAGCTGTTGAAGCTGACGGTTCCTATGACCAAGAAGAGAACGAGGGCAAGCGATATGAAGAGAAGCACGGTTCCGACGATCCCCACCACTCGAGCGGTGGCCGCCGTACTTCTGTTCTCGGGATGTCTCAGACCGGAATCGATCGCCTTCAACTCCTTGTGCCCGAGCGCCCAGGCGAATGGGGCGAGCAAGTTCACGAACAGTCCGACGATGCCAAGGCCAAGCGCCAGCGTCGCCTGGCTGGACTCGGGATAGGCGCCCGACGACGGGAACTGAGGAGACTCGGTCATTCTCATCATTGTCGCAGATGAGAACCCGACGAACCGGGCGGTAGCCTGACTCTGGTGAGAGCCAGTCAGTATCTCGACTTCGACAGAGCCGATTGGGCCGGCCTCCGCGGCCGGACTCCGCTCACGCTGACCCAGGAAGAGGTCGACAAGCTCAGTGGGATAAGCGTCAACCTCGACATCGACATGGTCGAGGAGACGTTCCTTCCGCTTTCACGTCTGCTCAACCTCTACGTGCAGGGGAGCCAGTTGCTCTCATCTGTCACCGACACCTTCCTGGGTAGCCAGCCGCAACCCCGGCCTTTTGTGATCGGGGTAGCCGGCTCGGTGGCAGTGGGGAAGTCGACGATCGCTCGGGTCCTCGAGGCTCTCCTCGCCAGATGGCCGCATCATCCACGTGTCGACCTGGTGACGACCGATGGGTTCCTCTATCCCAACTCGGTTCTCGAAGAGCGGGGGATCATGGATCGCAAAGGCTTCCCTGAGAGTTACGACAGGGCCAGCCTCCTCGACTTCGTGGCCCGTGCCGCTGCGGGGGAGGATCACCTGGAGATCCCCGTCTACTCCCACATCAGGTACGACATCGTCGCCGGGGAGCGTCGGGTCATCAGCCAGCCGGACATTCTCATCGTCGAGGGTCTCAACGTCCTCCAGGCAGGTCAGACCGGTGCGTTCGTGTCCGACCACTTCGATTTCTCGATCTTCGTCGATGCCTACACAGAGGACATAGAGATGTGGTACGTAGAACGGTTCCTCACACTGAAAGAGACCGCCTTCACCCAGCCAGATGCGTTCTTCAGACGGTATGCGGCGCTCACCGAAGAGGAAGCGGTAGAGATCGCAAAGGAGATCTGGCGAAACATAAACCTCGTGAACCTGATGGAGAACATTCTCCCCACACGGGAGCGGGCGTCGTTGATCCTCGAGAAAGCGGCTGACCACTCGGTGCGTCGGGTCAGGCTGCGTCGATAGGTTCGCCCACCTCGTAGAGACTCCAGGACCCGGGCACACCCCTCAACTCAAACGTACCGCACTCGTGGAAGCTTGTATTCGAGCCCAGCACCAGGTCCTTGACCGTGCTCGTCGCCAGAATCCCTCCCGACTCCGCGGTAGCCATGACCCTGGCCGCGACGTGGACGCCGAGTCCGCCGATTTCACCCTCTCGAAGCTCGATCTCACCGGTGTGGATGCCGACCCGTATCTCTAGGCCGATCTTCTTCAATTCACTCACTATCACTTGCGCGCACCTGAGGGCTCTCATCGGGGTCTCAAAGGTCGCGAGAAATCCATCGCCAGTGGTGGTGTGCTCTTTGCCGTTGAATCGCTGGAGTTGCAACCGAACTATCCGGTTGTGTTCAGTGCGCGAGTCGAGCCAGCGGTCGTCACCCACATGAGAGGCGAGGTCTGTGGAGCCGACGATGTCGGTGAAGAGGACCGTCGCCAGCATCCGGTTTGTCTGCACTTTCGCCCGGTCACCGGAGACGAATCCCTCGATCAGGTCGAGGATCCTCGTCGGGTCGCCGGCGTGGAAGGGAAGTGTGTCAGCACCCTCGACGATCTCCATCCGCGCACCGTCGATGTGCTCGCTCAGGTACTCGCCGAGGGCAAGACGATGGAACCTGGCGTCGCGGCGATGGATCACAAGCGTCTCCGCTTGGATGCTGGGCAAGACTGGCCGAATGTCGGTCCGTTCTATCCAGTCCACCGCCCCTCTGGCAACAGTGGGAGACATTGCCTGACGTTGAAACCATGGGTACCACGCCCGAAAGCGTGGATCTTCTGCTGCGCTGGGAGCCGTGTAGTAGAGGGTGTCGGCGGTGCGTCCGAAGGTATCCATCCAGATTCTGGACATAGCTTCCATTACGTCGCCTGGCGCCCCGATCGGGTAATCGTCGTCGCGACGCATGCGGGCGTAAGAGTTGACCAAGACCAGGGAGGGGAATCGTTCCGGATAGGTGGCAGCGAGGATGCAGGCGAGCATGCCCCCTTCGGTGTCTCCGATGAGCACCGCTTCCTCGGATTCGTTGACGTCGAGAACTGCGTTTATGTCATCGACACTGTCCTCCACGGGGTCGATGTACCCGAGACTGGAGTGGTCGGACACGCCCGAGCCGCGTTTGTCGATCAGGAACACCCTGCCTATTTCACCGAGACGATCGAGATAGCGGATTGCTGAGAGCTCATCCCAGTAGAGATCGACATTGGTCATCCAGTTCGTTATGAAGACGATGTCGGGTCGTGCAACACCGAACACCTGGTAGCCGACGAAGCCCTTCGGGGTCTCGACGAATCGAGTATCTGGGCGTCCCACCGCACTGGCCATGTCAACAAGATATATCACCATGCCCGGGTACTCTTCCCGGCCGTGAAGATGTTCACCAGGGCGGGACGGGCCGCCATCCTCGACAGAAGAGCATTCACCGAGGCCTTCTTCGACGACGATGCGATGGCCGACTCGGCGATCATCGTCGCTCTCGTTGGGGGTGTCACCTACCTCGGTGTGCTCCTGCGATTCGGTGCCCTGGACAGATTCAATCTCGCCTTGCTCCTGCAGGCGTTGATCATCTCGGTCGCCTCCTGGCTCATCCTCGGCTTTGCTACCTGGTTCGCGGCGACCCGGATCTTTGGCGCCTCGAATCGGCCTCAGACTCTCATCGCGATGCAAGGTCTGGCCGCGCTTCCCCTGCTTCTCGAGATCTTTGGTTCGCCCATCTCCTGGGCTGGTCTCCTGTGGTACCTGGCGATTCTCGTGATCGCCACCAAGGAGGCCACCGATCTCGACTACAAGTTCGCCAGCGTCTCGGTGCTCATCGCCTTTGCGGTCACCGCTGTGATCAGACTGCTGATCGGGGCTCCTTTCGCCCTACTCAGCGGGGTCTTCAGCTGAGGGTGTCCGTCTACCGCCTCGACGTCTCCTACGACGGAGCGGGCTTTCACGGCTACGCACGTCAAACCGGTCAACGGACCATTCAGGGCGTTCTCGATGAAGCTCTCGCCATCCTGCTGAAGACACCCGTGGTCACTGCTGTGGCTGGTCGCACCGACGCCGGTGTCCATGCCCGCGGACAGGTGGTCTCTTTCCAACACGTTGGGGAGGTCGATACCGACCGGCTGATGCGACGGCTCAATGGGCTGGTTGGACCCGAGGTTTCAGTCAGATCGGTGTCGTCGGCACCCTCTGACTTCGATGCCCGGTTCTCGGCGATTTGGCGGCGGTACCGGTACGCGATCGACATGGCACCGGCCCAGGACCCGCTTCATCGAGGCCACGTCTGGCATGTGGGGCGTGAGCTCGATCTCGATTCGATGCGGGCCGCCGGCGCTGTCTTCGTCGGCGAGCACGACTTCTCGGCTTTCTGCCGCACAGTCGAGGGGAAGAGCAATGTTCGTAGGGTGATCGAGCTGACTCTCGAGAAGGAGGGGAGTCACCTCACCACGTGGATCAAGGCGAATGCCTTTTGTCATCAGATGGTCCGATCCATCGTCGGCTTCCTCTACGACGTTGGCCGTGGCTTCACCAGCCCTGGATCCGCCGCACCGACCCTCGTCTCCAAATCGCGATCCAGCGTGGCCACCGTGGCGCCACCCCACGGGTTGACGTTGTGGGAGGTCGGCTATTAGCTCGCCTTGTCGGGACATTTGTGCCGATTGGCCTAGGGCACCGAGGTCGAATAACATGTGACAGCTTCCTCCCGGAAGCCGTTTCCCCAAACGCTCCCCGTGCTTTCAACGTGCGAGGATTTCCACAAATGACCAACAACAAGACTTACTCGCCCAAGCCGCGTGACATCCAGCGGGTCTGGCACGTCGTCGATGCCAGCGCACTCCCGCTCGGCCGGCTTGCGTCAGAGGTTGCCCAGGTACTGCGGGGTAAGCACAAGCCGACTTATGCTCCGCACATGGACACCGGCGATTTCGTCGTGATCGTCAACGCCGACAAGGTCGCTGTCACATCGGACAAGAGCCAGTCCAAGATCTACTACCGGCACTCGGGATACCCGGGTGGGATCAAGGCTGAGACTTTCGAGTCTTTGATCGAACGCCGCCCTGAAGCCGTCGTGGAGCGTGCCGTCAAGGGGATGCTCCCCAAGAACAAGCTGGGCCGACAGATGGCCCGCAAGCTCAAGGTCTACGCCGGTCCCGACCATCCCCATGAGGCACAGTCGCCTCAGCCCCTCGAATTCGACATCCGAAAGGTTGAAGTCTGATGGCCAAGCCACTCGTCCAGACAACAGGTCGCCGCAAAGAGTCGGTGGCGCGGGTCCGGTTCACCGACGGATCGGGCCAGGTGACCCTCAACGGCAAGCCACTCGAGGTCTACTTCCCCACCATGGCGACCCGGATGCGGGTGATGGAGCCTTTGAATCTCACCCAAACCCAGGGTCGCTACGACATCGAGGCCACGCTCGACGGTGGGGGCACCACTGGTCAGGCAGACGCCCTCCGGCTCGGCATCTCTCGGGCTCTGATCGAGCTAGATCCCGAACTCAGGGCGACACTGAAGAAGGCCGGCATGCTCACCCGTGACGCCCGTGTCGTGGAGAGCAAGAAGTACGGTCTGCGCAAGGCCCGGCGCGCCCCGCAGTACACCAAGCGCTAGTCCCGGTGTCCGACCTCCGTCGGCTCCTCGACGACGGCAAACCCATCTTCGGCACAGACGGTGTCCGTGGTGAAGCTGGATCCGAGCTCACCGCCGATCTGGCGATGGACATCGGGCGGGCCGCCGGCTCCTATCTGCGACAGGGACCTGTACTGGTCGGTCAAGACACCCGTAGATCCGGATCGATGCTCTCGGCTGCTCTCCAGGCCGGTTTTCACGCCGTCGGGATCGACACAGTAGACGTAGGCGTCCTGCCCAGCGGTGGGATCTCCTTCCTCACCGCGTCCAGTGGGGCGACGATGGGTGCGGTGGTCTCTGCCTCCCACAACCCGGCAGCCGACAACGGGATCAAGCTGCTTGCTTCCCGGGGGACGAAGCTCGCCGACGAGGTCGAACGGGAGATCGAAGACCGGATGCGGGCGTCGGGCCGTCGTATCGCCACCGGCACCGAGATCGGGTACAGGCGCGAGTACCCCGATGGGTATCGCCAATATCTGGACCACGTCGTCAGTGCTGCGAAATACTCGCTCAACGGTGTCAGGCTCGCTGTCGATTGTGCCAATGGTTCTGCCTACAAGGCGGCACCTGATCTGTTCGACCGCCTGAATGCCGATGTCAGGGTGTTCCACGCCGAGCCCAACGGGAACAACATCAACGATGGCTGCGGTGCAACCTCGCCCGAGTTCATCGCAAGACATGGCGCGGGCAGGATTGGACTGGCTTTCGACGGTGATGCCGATCGGTTGATCGCGGTCGACGAGGACGGGGTGATCGCCAACGGCGACGTGATCATGGCCATCGTCGCCAGACACCTCAAAGAGCAAGGCCGTCTCACCAAGAATCTCGTAGTCGCCACCGTCATGTCGAATCTCGGGTTCCGCAAGGCGTTGGCCGAAGCCGAGATCGAGATGGTGGAGACACCCGTTGGCGACCGTTACGTGATGGAAGCCCTGATCGAGCGTAAGGGTCTCCTCGGCGGCGAGCAGTCTGGTCACATCATCTTCACCGACCTGGCCTCGACCGGCGACGGGTTGCTCACTGCGGTTCAACTGCTCAACGTCGTGGCCGGTACCGGCAAGGAATTGCGCCAGCTCCGAGCCGAGGCAATGACCGAGTATCCCCAGGTGTTGGTGAATGTCCGGGTGGCCAGGGGCACCGATGTGACCGAGATGAACGCACTTTGGGATGAGGTAGCCGCCGTCGAGGACGAGCTGGGTGACGAGGGCCGGGTGCTGGTGAGACCTTCAGGAACCGAGCCTCTCATAAGGATCATGGTCGAGGCGCCTTCCCAAGATCGAGCGAGCAGTTACGCTGATCGACTAGCGGCTGTCACCGAGACGGCCATGGCAAAGGAGTGAGCAGGGGATCCAGCACGCGACAGACAATTGATAGCGCCTGGCCTCATTCGACCTCCGGTCGAGTGAGGTGACGAGGAGGAAGGTCATCGAAACATTCGGCGGATGCCTTCCCGGCCCACCAGGGTCGTGACGGGCGGGTTCAAAATCCGGGAGTGATCCCGAAACAGAGACCCGCTTGGCCTGGCACCGGCTCCTGCGTTCGCGCAAGCCCGGTCGGTCACCTGTCGCACGCATAGGTCCTGGCTCCAGAGAGGAACATCATGTGTGGAATCGTTGGATATGTGGGGCCGCGCCCCGTCGTCGACGTCCTGGTGCCGGGGCTGGCCCACCTCGAGTATCGGGGGTATGACTCAGCAGGTGTCGCCCTGAACGTCGGTGATGGCATCGACGTGATCAAGACCGCCGGTCGCATCGCCGAACTGGAGGCGCTCGTCGCCGAGAAGGGAGATGTCGGGGCGATCTCCGGGATCGGACACACCCGTTGGGCCACTCATGGAGCCCCCAATACTGTCAACGCACATCCCCACACCGATCAGACAGGCGATGTCGTGGTGGTTCACAACGGAATCGTCGAGAACTGGGCAGACCTGAAGCACAAACTGATCGAGGCCGGTCACGTCTTCCAGAGTCAGACCGACACCGAAGTGGTCGCGCACATGATCGGTGATCTCGCCGACCTGCCGCTCGTCGAAGCCGTGCGTCAGGTGATGAACGAGGCGGAGGGTGCTCTCGCTCTCGCGGTGATGCGCAAGTCGGAGCCCGAGCTGATCGTGGGAGCACGTCGTGGGTCGCCGCTCGTCGTCGGCAGGGGAGACGGTGAGAACTTCCTAGCCTCAGACATCCCCGCCTTTCTGGAGCACACCCGGGAGATGGTGATCATCGAAGACGATCGCGTCGTGGAGGTTCGGCCCACCTCGGTGACGATCTTCGACCTGGAAGGCAACGAGCTCGAGCCGGACCATCGCAAGATCGATTGGGACTTCGAGGCCGCCGAGAAGGGCGGCTATCCCACGTTCATGCTCAAAGAGATCCACGAGCAGCCCCATGCCCTCGCCGACACACTCGCAGGCCGGGTGTCTGAAGGGGGCCGTGTCGTCCTCGATGAGTTGGAAATGGACGCCAAGCTCCTCCGCGCTATCGACAAAGTGTTCGTCGTGGCATGCGGCACCTCGTATCACGCGGCGATGATGGCCAAGTACGCGATCGAGCGGTGGACCAGGGTCCCCGTCGAGATCGACATCGCCTCTGAGTTCCGTTATAGGGATCCGGTGCTCGATGCCAGGTCGCTCGTGATCGGGATCAGCCAGTCGGGGGAGACGATCGACACACTCGCCGCCGTTCGTTATGCAAAGGCACAGGGGGCAAACCTGATAGGGGTCAGCAACGTCCTCGACTCCGCCCTGGCGAGGGAGGCCGACGCAGTCCTCTACACCAGGGCCGGACTCGAGATCGGAGTCGCTGCGACCAAGACCTTCACCACCCAACTGGTGGCGATGCAGTTGCTGGGTCTCTACCTGGCCCAGGTTCGGGGAACACTCGACCCGGGGAAGATCGAACTGCTGGTCAAAGATCTGCAGCGTTTACCCCGACAGGTCGAGACTGTCCTGGAGACCTCAGATGAGATCGAAAAACTGTCCCGCAGTTGGGTCGATGTTCGGGACTACTTCTTCCTCGGGCGGTCCGGCGACTTCCCTGTGGCCATGGAGGGCGCTCTCAAGCTCAAGGAGATCGCCTACGTGCGTGCCGAGGGTTACGCCGCAGGTGAGATGAAACACGGGCCAATCGCCCTGATAGAGGAAGGCGTTGTCGTGGTTGGCGTTGCCTCCGACAGCCACGTGAGATCGAAGACCCTCTCCAACATGGAGGAGATGCGGGCCAGGGGAGGGACCATCGTCCTGATCGCCGAGGAAGGTGACGACATCGGCGATGTGGCCGATCACGTCATACGGATCCCGTCAGGCCCCGACCTGCTGTGCACCGTCACGGCGGTGATCCCCCTGCAGCTGTTGGCCTACCACGTCGCCACCGCCCGTGGTCTCGACGTGGACAAGCCTCGAAACCTGGCGAAGACCGTGACGGTGGAGTAGGCGGCCGACGAGTCGGGAACGTCCGCCCCGCCTTGAACACGACGCCCCGCAGAGCATGCCCGCGTGGCGAGGCAAGGGAGAGCTGTCGCCCAATCGACAGCCTGAAGAATGCGGTCGAGCTAGAACCCGCGCCTGTGGAACATTGCTGCCGGGGTGCGGAAGAGAATCGCCACGTCCGTGGCGAACGACATCTCTTCGATGTAGCGGAGGTCGACATCTGTGCACTCATGCATGGGCTTACCATTGCGCGCCGACACCTGCCAAAGACCGGTGAGCCCCGGCATCACGTCGTGTCGCCGGTGCTGCCACTCCTCGTAATTCGCAACGATCTCAGGGAGTTCAGGTCGTGGACCGACCAGACTCATGTCACCTCTCACTACGTTCCACAATTGGGG
>DASTBQ010000149.1:0-23700 GCA_035711995.1 Acidimicrobiia bacterium
ACGTTCCCCACCCCGGTCGCCGCCCCGGCTTCCACGACGACGACCACCTCGCCGGGTGAGGTCCAAATGACGACTGTCGCCCCATCCGAAGAACCGCCTTCGGCGCCATCACAACCGGTCGCGCTTCTCGCCGGGAGCTTCGTAGATGCGGACGAGTCACACATGGGCACTGGGACCGCCACGATCTACGAACTGGAAGACAGGTCGCGGGTCCTTCGTCTCGAAGCCTTCGAGGTGACGAACGGTCCCGACCTGCACGTCCTACTCGCTCCCGGCGACGGATCGATGGATGGGGCAGTGAATCTCGGGTCACTGAAAGGCAACGTCGGTGATCAGAACTACGAGATTCCTGATGACGTCGACATCGACACGCTCGGCGACGTGCTCATCTACTGCGTCGCCTTCTCGGTGGACTTCGCGACCGCAACCCTGGGTTGAGTCAGCTGGCGCGTCTGCGCTCCTGCGCCGCGGTGAGTGTGTTGGACAGGAGCATGGCGCGGGTCATAGGGCCCACTCCGCCGGGCACCGGGGTTATGGCTCCTGCCACTTCGACCACGCTGTCGAAGTCGACGTCACCGACCAGACCAGCATCGGTGCGGTTGATGCCGACATCGATCACAGTCGCTCCTGGCTTGACGTGGTCCGGTCCGATCAGACCGGGAGCGCCGGTGGCGGCGACCAGAATGTCTGCCGCGGCGGTCACCGCCGCCAGATCGCCTGTGCGGGAGTGGGCGACCGAGACGGTGGAGTCTGCGCCCTTCTCCGAGAGCATCATCGCCAGGGGCCGTCCCACCAGGAACGATCGACCCACGATCACCGCACGAGTTCCGACCGTCGATATCCGATAATGGTCGAGAATCCGCATCACACCGCTCGGCGTGCAAGGCCGGAGACCGGGTCGCCCCAGCATGAGCATCCCGAGGCTGAAGGGATGGAGACCGTCGACGTCCTTGGCCGGGGAAATCGCCTCGACCGCGCCCTCACTGTCGAGATCGCGCGGCAACGGGAGCTGGACGAGGATCCCGTCGACCGCATCGTCGTGATTGAGACTGCTGATCAGGTCGATCAGATCTGCCTGACCAACATCGACCGGCAACTCGTGGTGGATCGAGCGGATACCAACCTCTTCGGCGTCACGGCGCTTGCCCCGGACGTAGGTATGAGACGCCGGGTCGTCGCCGACCAGCACTGTGGCTAGTCCCGGTTGATAGTCGAGCCCGGTCACGGCCGCGGCCACCTGGTTCTTGACCACGGTGGCGACCACTCTCCCGTCGAGGATTTGCGCAGTCATCAGTGTCTGAAGTGCCTCATCCCGGTGAAGAGCAGAACGATGTCGTGCTCGTTCGCAGCATCGATGAGCTCCTGATCGTTTCGTGAGCCCCCGGGCTCGACCACGGCGACCACACCGGCAGCCGCCAGGGTGTCGAGACCGTCACGAAAGGGAAAGAAAGCGTCGGAGGCGGCGACCGCGCCAGACGCCCGTTCTGCAGCCTTGAGAACCGCACGCTCGGCGGCGCCGACACGGGATTGGTCTCCGGCCCCGACCCCGACGACCTGCTCTCCGGAGACGACGGCTATGGCGTTCGACTTGGTGTGTGCTGCCACCGTCCAGGCGAAATGCAGCGAAGTCAGGATCTCAGCGGAGGGCTGACGAGCCGACACGACTTCCCAGCCGTCATGGCTCACGGCATCTCTGGTCTGGGCCAGGAGTCCGCCCTCGATTCGACGGAGGTCGAGGTCGTCGCCGGGGGCTTCAGCAATGAGGACTCTCATGTTCGGCTTCGTCTCCAGGATCTCGACTGCATCGTCTTCGACCCCACGAGCCACAACGACTTCGATGAAAGGCTCGACGAGGGCACGAGCGGTGGCGACGTCGATCACCCCGTTGATCCCGACCACACCACCGAAAGCAGCGAGGGAATCTCCGTCCCAGGCCCGTTTGAAGGCGTCGAGCACATCGTCGCCACGTGCGGCACCCGCCGCGTTGGTGTGCTTGATGACCGTCACCGCCCCTTCGCCGAGGTCGTCGGCGAGACGCCACGCCGCCTCGGCATCTACATAGTTGTTGAAAGACATCTCTTTGCCCTGGATCTGGGCGGCGTCACTCCACCAGGAGCCCACCCCTTCATCCCGGAAGACCGAAGCGGGCTGGTGCGGGTTCTCCCCGTACCTGAGCTCCCCCGCGTTTCTCAGCGGAATGACCATGTCCGAGCCGATCCAGCCGACAATCGCCGCGTCGTAGCTGGCGGTGTGGAAGAAGGCCTCTGCGGCGAGACGACGACGCAGGTCGCCGTCGAGACCGCCGGCCTCGACTGCGACCGCTACCTCCTCGTACTGATCCGGGGAGACCACGATCCCCACGTGCCGGTGATTCTTGGCGGCAGCCCTCACCATTGCCGGACCGCCGATGTCGATCTTCTCGATGATGTCCTGCTCTGTGGCCCCCGGGTCGGCGACGGTCTCCCGGAACGGGTACAGGTTGACGACTACCAGGTCGAAACGCTCGATATCGTTGGCAGCCAGCTCGGCTTCGTCTGCGTCGCCCCTGGCCAGGATCCCACCGTGGATCTTCGGGTGGAGGGTTTTGACCCTTCCCCCGAGGATCTGCGGAGATCCGGTGACCGAGTCCACAGTCGTCACCGGGACATCAGCATCGGAGAGGGCTGTGGCTGTCCCTCCCGATGACACGATCTCGTACCCGGCCGCAACCAGCCTCTCGACGAAGGGAACCAGATCGCGCTTGTCGTACACGCTGACGAGGGCGCGGCTCATGTCACCACAACCCTCCGGTTGCCGACCTCGAGACGCTCCTCCACGAGTGCGGCAACGATCTGTGGATAGAGACGGTGCTCCTCGAGTTGGATGCGGGCGTGCAACGTGTCCCTGGTGTCATCGGGGAGGACCTCGACCGGGACCTGGGCGACTATCGGACCATTGTCTACTTTCTCATCCACCAGGTGGACGGTGACCCCGGTCAGCTTCACCCCGTGTTCCAGGGCGTCCTCTACGGCGCGTGAACCCGGGAAAGCCGGAAGGAGGGAGGGGTGGATGTTGAGGATCCGATTCGGGAACCTGGTGACGAACGATGGACCCAAGATCCTCATGAAGCCAGCCAGGACCACTCCCTTGGCGCCACTCGCCTCGACACAATCGGCGAGCGCGACCGAGAAGGCGTCACGACCGTCGTGGTCGGACCAGCTCACCGTGGCGACATCGACACCTGCCCGGGTCGCACGATCCAGAGCCGGGACGTCTCCCTTGTCCGACACCACCAGCACGATGTGGGGTCTGATCGCAGGAGTGTCGAGCAGCGCTTGGAGATTGGTGCCCGAACCCGATGCGAGCACTGCGATGTCGATGACTGTTCCTCCGGACGCTGGCGCGGCGGCAGTGTACGACATCGGCGCCACCCCCGGCTCGGACGACGGCCTCCTCCTACCATGGGGCCTGTGGAGCAGATAGCACACGTACCCGCAGATCGATGGGAGACCTGGGTCGCGGACAATAACGCAACGATCCTCGACGTCCGTGAGCCCGACGAATGGGAGTTGGGGACACTGCCCGACGCGGTACTCATCTCCCAGCGAGACATCGTGGAGCGGATGGGAGAGCTCCCTCCAGACAAGCCGGTGCTCTGCGTGTGCAGGTCGGGCGGCAGGAGCGGCAACGTTGCGACGTTCCTGGCCTTCAACGGGTACGAAGTCGCCAACATGCAGGGCGGAATGAAAGCCCTGGGGCTTCAGGATTGAATCCTCGCATCGAGACGATCCGAACCGAGGGTCTCGGCGACTCGACGTACGTCCTGACCTACGAGGGCATCGCAGTCGTTGTCGACCCGCAACGTGACATCGACAGGTTCGAAAGTGTCCTCACCAAACACGACGTGACCCTCCGCGCCGTCCTCGAAACCCATCTCCACAACGACTATGTGTCAGGGGGAAACGATCTGGCACGTCGACACGGTGCCGACCTTGTGATGCCGGCGGGAGCCGCCCCGGTCTTCAGACACCGCCCCGCATTCCACCAAGAGGAAATCGACCTCGGCGATCTCGTTCTCCGACCCCTTCACACCCCGGGTCACACTCCCGAGCACACGTCCTACCTGGTGCTCGTCGGAGGCAGGGAGCAGGCGGTGTTCTCGGGCGGCAGTCTCCTCGTCGGATCGGCTGGGCGCAGCGACCTTCTCGGTGATGACCGGGCCGAGACCTTGGCTCGTCTCCAGTACGGCTCGGTCAACCGGCTTGCATCTCTTCCCGACCAGGTCGGGCTCTACCCGACCCACGGCGCCGGCAGTTTCTGCACGACCACTGGCACAGGCGATGCGTTCTCCTCGACGATCGGGGACGAACGCGCCACGAATCCAGTCCTCTCGTACCCCGATGAAGACTCGTTTGCGGTGGGCCAACTCTCGGGCTTGCCCGCTTACCCCAGCTATTACAAGCACATGGGGCCGATCAACCTCCAGGGTCTGCCGTCACCGACTTTGACCGCGCCTCTCCTCGAGATGATTCCCGAGGGAGCAACTGTCGTCGACGCCCGGTCCCGGGACGCCTATGCGGGAGGGCATCTCCCAGGGTCACTGGGCATCGAGGTGAGGGACAGCTTCGGCACATGGGTAGGCTGGACGATCGAGCGGGAGACACAAATCGTGCTGGTGCTCGACGAAGATCAGGACCCCGAAGAGCCACTCCGTCAGCTGGCCAGGATCGGGTACGACTCCATCGTGGGGATCGTGCGCCCCGACGACAGGTTCAGCGAGTCTTATGAGACCGTGGACGTCCCGACATTCGCCGAGGCGTTCGTGCGTGGCGAGCAGGTGCTCGATGTCCGCTCCCCCGAGGAGATCGAAGACGACGGGGCATTTCCGGACGCCATCGTCTCCTACGTTCCCGACCTGGCTCGAGCCATTCCCGCCGAACTGAACCGCGATACGCCGGTGTGGTTGCTCTGTGGCACCGGGTATCGGGCGACCATCGCCGCCGGGATCGTGCAAAGGCAGGGGTTCCGACCGGTGGTGCTCTCGGATGCGGGTGCAACCGAAGTCCTCAAAGAGACGTCTAAGTCGGGATGAGCGAGACCGAATCACGCGGTTGGAGAGGCTGGCTCCTTCCTGGCGGAATCGTGGTCGCGGTGGCAGGGCTGGTGACGATCGCCCTGGCGCGTGGGCCTGCCGAACTAAACCCCGACTCCCCGGAGGGGACCGTGCAGGACTATCTCGTCGCTCTAGACGAGGAGCGGTGGGAGGACGCAATCGACGTGATCCACCCGCAATGGCGTGGTGAGTGCACCGCCGAGGATCTCGACGACTTCGCACCCGGGGAGTTCACCGCGGAGCTGGGACACTCAGACGAGTTCGGCGGAATGGGTGGGGGCTCGTCAGGTGAGATGTTCCCAGGACAGGACCTGCCGACTGCCGACACCAGCGTCGAGGTGACCATCCAGCGCGGGTCAGTGGGTCCGCTGGGGAGTGGTTGGTCGGAGTGGGTGGTGTTCGAACTCGTGGACGAGGACGACTTCTGGTGGATCATGGGTGATCCCTGGCCCTACTTCATCTGGAGTTGTCAGGCCTGATGGCTTTCACGTCGTTGTTCCTCCTGGCCGGGCTTCTCGTCTTCGTGGTGCTCGTCGTCGTCGTGATCCAGAGGATCATGAAGAAAAGCGACCAACGCAGCGACGGTTCGGATCTGGTCTCGTACCTCATCCTGGCCATCGCGATGGGATTCACAGGGTTCGCCTTGGCCCGGCTGGCACGAACCGCCTTTCCCGGCGATCAGTTCATCTTCGACCCGGCGGAGCAGGTGGCCACCTCACTAGCCGCGCTCGTGGTTTCGACACCGTTTGTCGTCTACTTCTGGAGGCGACAGGCCGACCGCCGGGTCGCCTATCCCACCTCCTCGGGGTGGACCCTCTACCTCGCTCTCATGGAACTGGTCTTCATGACCGCCTTCGTCGTAGTCACGACCATCCTCCTCGACGGTCTCTTCACGGGCGAAGGGTTCGGCGACTGGGTCTCCCCGATTGTGTTCGGGGCGATCGTCCTATTCCACGAGTTCGCCGCCCGCCGAACTCCACCCCGGTCCGATGCCGCCGACCTCTATCGGGTGATCGGCTCGGCGATAGGTCTGATCAGTTTGACCATCGGGCTGACGGGCACACTCTCCGGTGTCTTCTCGCTGCCGTTCGACAACCTGTCAGGAGAGTTCAACCCGTGGCTGGCGATGGCCGTGGTCGGCACGCCGGTTTGGGTGTACCGCTGGTTCTCGAGGACCGATCCCTCGCCGGGTCTCCCCCGCACCGTGTGGACGGTGCTGGTGGCTGTCGGGAGTCTGACCGCTGCCGTGGGATCGGGCACGGCTCTCGTCGTTCTCGCCTCCCAATACGTAATCGGGGAGAGAAGCCCCGGCGGGCAGCATTTCGAGAGCGCCACCTGGCTCCTCGCCATGTTCGTAGTGACCTTCGCGGTCTGGTTTGCCCACCGTAAGGAGTTGGGCCCGCAGCGGGACAACGCACTTCGTGCCTACGAGTATGGCGCCGCGGCCATCGGGCTCGCCGCGACACTGGTAGGGGCCATCGGGCTGACGATCCTCGCCTTCGACGAGCCTGCTCTGGTCGGAGGTGGGAGCAACGACGTGATCGCGACGACAGGAGTGCTGGTCGGAGGTCTGGTGTCCTGGCTCGTACTCTCCCGACGCCATGTGGCCGGGGATTCAGCGACTGAGAAGACGGCATGGCCGCGTCGTCTCTACAACCTGGGTCTCGGTGTGATCACTGCGCTGGTTGCCGCCGGATCTCTCGTGACCGCCCTGTTCGTCCTCTTCCGCCGGGTGATGGGTGGCGACGAGACCGCTTCAGCTCTGGTGCCTGTCACTGTCACCGTGTTCACCGGGCTCGCCGCCTGGTACCTCCTCACCGCTTATGCCAGGGAGAGGACAACGGCTACCGACGGGCAGATCGTGGTCCCATTCGAGGTCGTGGTGATGTGCTCGCATCCAGGCCCTCTCGCGGCCACGTTCCCGGAGCAGGCGCGTCTGCGGGTGATTCATCGCGGTGACGACCTCGGAGTCGTCGACCAGGAAATGGCGAGCGAGATCGTAGCCACCGTCGCCAACCAGCCTTCCTTGGTCTGGGTCGATGGAGATGGTTTCAGGGTGGCCCCCAAGTTCACCGACTGATTCTGGCTTGAACCGCCGTTCTGGGAGCATTCAGCGATGAGGTGGTTGTCGTACCGGGTGATGCGCTGGCTCGGGTGGGAGATAGCGGGCGAGCTCCCCGATGTGCCCAAGATGGTCATCGTCGGGGCACCCCACACCTCCAATTGGGACTTCTTCCTCTTTCTCGGGACCATCCATCACTTCGACATCAAGGTCAACTTTCTGGGCAAGGCGAGTCTGTTCCGGTGGCCTTTCGGTGCAATGTTCCGCAAGGTGGGTGGCATCCCGGTCCACCGATCGAGATCCGGTGGGATGGTGGGTCAGGTGAAGGCAGCCTTCGACGCCGCTCAGCGGATGATCCTGGTGGTTGCACCTGAGGGAACTCGCAAGGCGGCACCACATTGGAAGTCGGGGTTCGTGGAGATCGCCGCCGGAGCAGCCGTCCCTGTCGTGATCGCAGGCGTCGACGGGGCGAACAGGGTGCTGACCGTGAGCCCTCCGTTCGACGCAAGCGGAGACCGGACCTACTTCATGGATCAGGTGCGGCAGTTCCTGTCGGACAAAGACGGTCTACGGGCGGAAGGGAAGGGACCGGTCAGGCTCGAAGACGAGCCGGTGTCTTCATGACTTCTCGGCGAGACGTCTGAAGTCGTCACTCATCCCGCCCGAACCGCTGCCGTATCGCAGAATCGACCTTCCGAACCTCTCTCTGACCTTGTCGATACTCTCCTCGAGTGACGTCCGCTCGAGGGCTACGTCGCTTCCGGCGCGGAGCACGTCACCGTCACCGAGGTCGAACTCGAGTTGACGGAGATCCTCGGTTGTCAGGTTGGAGACCGAGAGCCCGATGAGGGTGACCGTCTCGCCGGGATTGTCCTCGAGAGCCCGGTCGAGAAGGACTTTCCCCAGGTTGGCGAGCGCGGCCGTGGAACCCGTCGGCGACGAGAGCGTGTGGCTCCGGGTGACGGACCTGGGGCCGGGGAAACGGACCCGCATGGTCACCGTCGACCCGATCCGGTCCTTGGCGCGGAGACGTCGGCCCACCCTGTCGGCGAGTCCGAGAACGACTACGGACATCTCGCCTCTATCGACCAGTCCCCGACCCAGGGCTTGCTGACTTCCCACCGAACCGGCCCGCCGCCCTCGCTCGACACGGCGCGGATCGCGATTCCAAGACAGAGATCGGAGGGCACCCGAAGCTGCGGGTCCCAAGAGCGGAGCCAGGGCGCCAGGTGGGACCTCGGCCAGCTCGCCTACGGTCCCGATACCCAGTTGGTGGAGCTTTCCAGCGGTGACCTTGCCCACGCCCCACAACGCTTCGATCGGCAGTGGGTGGAGAAATGTCAGCTCGGTGCCGCGATCCACGATCACCAAGCCGTCCGGCTTGGCTCGACCCGAGGCGATCTTGGCGAGAAACTTGGTGGAGGCAACACCTACCGAAATGGGCAGACCGACCTCCTCCCTCACCCTGCGTCTGATCGTCCTGGCGATCTCGGACGCCGCCCCGAGGAGATGGGTGGTCCCTGAAACGTCGAGAAACGCCTCGTCCACCGAGATCTGCTCGACGATCGGAGTGGCGTCGTCGAGAATCGCCATCACCTGCTCTGACAGGTCGAGGTACCTGTCGAAGTGGCCGTCGACCACCACAGCTCGAGGACAGAGGGCGAGAGCGTCTCTCGTGGCCATGGGGGCCCGCACGCCAAACGCCCTGGCCTCGTACGAGGCAGCGACCACTATCCCCCCACCGACCAGCACCGGTTTCCCACGGAGCCTTGGTTCGAGCAGCTGCTCGACAGAGGCGTAGAAGGCGTCGAGATCGGCGTGGAGGATCGTCGGATCCATCTCTGGATCATCGCGCGAACCTGGGACGAATTCTCGCGTTAGCCGGCGGCCCGCTTCAGAGCTCCCCGGTCGACCTTGCCGAGATGGGTTTGGGGGAGCTCGTCCACGAAATGAACCGAACGGGGATGTTTGTAGGGCTCGAGATTGGCCAGGGCCCACTGGATGAGGTCGTCTTCGGTGACCGGGGCCGAAGCGACGACGAAGGCAACGGGTCGGGCGAGCCCTGCATCGTCTTCGACGGCCACCACCGCGCACTCGGCGACAGCCTCATGATCGAGGAGTACCGACTCGACCTCTTGGGGCCGGAACCACTTCCCTTTCACCTTCATCGCGTCGTCACCACGACCCCGATGGGTCACATAGCCATCGGCGTCGACGGAAACCAGGTCACCGCCCACGAACCAACCGTCACGGAAGGCCTCTGCGGTCTGCGCTGGGTCGTCGAAATAGCCAAGACCCAGTGAGTCGCCTCGCACCCAGAGCCGACCCACCTCGTCTGCACCCAACTCCTTTCCATCCTCATCGCAAACTCGGATTTCGAAGCCGGGGACGACCCTTCCCAGGGTGCCGGGGCGGACTGCGCCCGGAACGTTTGTGACGAAGATGTGCCACATCTCGGCGGTGCCCAGCCCGTCGAGCAACTCGACGCCAAATGTCTCCTTCCAGCGGTGGTAGAGGGTGACCGGCAACGCCTCGCCCGCCGACGTGGCGAAACGGAGAGATGAGAGGTCCCGCTCCGTCGCGTCGGGAGTGGACACCATCTGGTTGATGGCGGAGGGAACGTTCACGAGGACCGTGGGTTTGTGCAGCTCCAACCTCGAGAAGAGCGCCTCGGGTGTGGGCTTGCCGTCAAAGAGCACGACGGATGCCCCCACTGAGAACGGGAAGAGGAGATTCGACCCTGTCGCATAACCGAAATACAACTTGGGAACCGACATCGTGATGTCGTCTGGGCCCAACCCCAGCGCCCCCTGTCCGTAGAGCCGGGTCGTGTTGACCAGGCTCTTGTGGGTTTGAACAACCGCTTTGGGGACACCGGTCGTTCCACCCGAGAACAGCCAGATCGCCGGGTCGTTGGGGCCCGTATGTACTATCGGCACCGGCCCATCAACCGGTTTCACCTGCCCCGGGACTATCACCTTCGGTCCGATCCCAATCAGCGAAATGTCGAAGTGCTGGCGGTACGCGTCGTCGACGACCGCAGCCCTTGCCTCAGCCTTGGCCGCGATCGCTCTCATGGAATCCTTGGTCAGATCGGGATTGAGCATCACGACCACGGCCCCGAGCGACATGGTGGCGAACAAAGCTGCGACATAGTCCGGTCCATCCGGGAGCACCAGCAGAACCCTGTCCTCACGACCCACGCCCACGGCGTTCAAGGCCCTGGCGAAGCCCGCCGTGAGACGGTCGACGTCGGAGTAGGTGACTGAACCGTCGTCGAGTCTGATTGCGAGTCGATCAGCGAAGCCTTCACTCACCCGATCGCCGAGAAAGAACTGATAGGCGTTGAGAACAGGAGGCCAATCGGTCACGAGTCACGACGCTAGTGACACGGTGATCAGTTGTACGGTGAGCAGAGTGAGCATCGCTTTGGTGACCGGGCCTTCGTCGGGGATCGGGCGCGCCACTGCGACGGAACTCGCCAAACGGGGCTTTCATGTGGTCTGCGCCGGTCGCTCCCAGGAGCGGATCACACCGGTGGTAGCCGGGATCATCGCCGAGGGTGGAAGCGCGGAGTTCTTGAACCTCGATCTCGCCGCGCTGGAGTCGGCCCGGACCGCCGCACTCGAGTTCACCGCCTCGGGCCGTACTCTCGACGTCCTGATCAACAACGCCGGTGTCGGTGGTGCCAGAGGACTGACCGTGGACGGCTTCGAGGTCCATTTCGGCGTCAACCATTTGGGTCACTTCATGCTGACCCAGCAACTTCGTCCCGCCTTCCGACCGGGCACTCGGATCGTCGTGGTGAGCAGCGAGGTACACCGCCGAGCCAAGGGGGTCGACTTCGACGCGGTCAGGAGAAAGACCGGTTTGGCCAGAGCCTTCGCCGACTACGGCGTCTCCAAACTGGCAAACATCCTCTTCGCACGGAGACTTGCCCAGCTGCATCAGGAACTGAACCTGTACTCGCTCCACCCAGGTGTCGTCGACACCAACATCTTTCCCTCCGTGGCTCGCCCCTTCTTCCGCAACCGACTCACCCCCGATGAAGGAGCGCGCACCAGCGTCTGGTGTGCCACTTCGGACGACGTCGCCGACCACAGCGGTCTCTACTACTCCCGGGAGAAGATCTGGGAGCCGTCTCCAGTAGCGAGGGACGATTCGTTGGCCGAGGAGCTGTGGGACCGCTCTGAGGAGTGGTGCGGCACTGCTCGGTGACCTGATCGCAACTAGCGTCCCGCCAATGGCCGATGAAGGTCTCTACTACGCCGACTATCTGGGGCTCGACCAGCTTCTCGGCTCACAGCGTCTGGAGAGCGCCGCCAATGGCGAGATAGTCCACGACGAGATGCTGTTCATCATCGTCCACCAGTCCTACGAGCTCTGGTTCAAGCAGATCCTTTGGGAACTCGACAGCATCCTCGACATCTTCGAGCAGGAGACAGTCGATGAGCAGCAGATGGGAACGGTGGTGAGTCGGCTGAGGCGGATCACGACGATCCAGACGCTGCTCATCCAGATGATCGGTGTTCTGGAGACGATGACCCCGCTCGACTTCCTCGACTTCCGGGACCACCTCTTTCCCGCCTCGGGTTTCCAGTCAGCCCAGTTCCGGATCGTGGAGAACAAGCTGGGCCTGCGTCGGGGGGACCGTCTCCTCCTCTCTGGCGACGTATACACGGCGAGGTTCGATGCAGACGACCGAGCGTATGTCGAGGCGATCGAGCATGAGACCTCGCTGTTCGACCTCGTGGAACGATGGTTGGAGCGGACACCATTTCTCGACCATGAGGACTTCCACTTCTGGGAGGCCTATCGGGACGCTGTCCGCGATCGGATCGAAGCTGACAGGTATGTGGTCGAGGCCAACCCCAACCTCACAGACGAGGAGCGTGTTGCCCAGCTCGAGGAGTTCGAAAAGGTCCTTGCCCAGTTCGAGGCGTTGTTCGATCCCGAGAAGCACGACCTGGAACGAGCGGCGGGTCGTCTCAGGATGAGCCAGCGTGCCTTTCAGGCGGCTGTCTTCATCACGCTGTATCGAGATCAGCCGGCACTCCAGGAACCTTCCAGGTTGCTCGAGCTGCTGATGGACGTGGACGAAGGTTTCACCACCTGGCGCTATCGGCACGCTCAGATGGCCTTGAGGATGATCGGACGTCGGGTTGGAACCGGCGGTTCGGCGGGCGCCAAGTACCTGGAGAAATCGGCGGAGCGCAGCAGGGTTTTCGGCGACCTCCTGAACATGTCCACGTTCCTGGTACGGAGAGAGGACCGACCCGACCTGCCGGTCGGAATCGTCGACTCGATGCGTTTCCGCTACGAGCCATGAACCTCAAACAGGGGTTCACGAGATTCTTCGCAGCCGACACTGATCGGCTTCACTTCGCCGCCCACTCCCACCATCCGTGGCCTGACGTCTCCTACGAGGCCCAGAACCAGGCGTGGCACGACGCGGCGACGATGGTCGACGACAAGTGGGGCCACATCTTCGAGACGGTCTATCCCGAGGCAAAAGGGCTCATCGCAGACCGGCTCGGGTTGGAGAGAGGGGACACCCTCGTCTTCGCACCCAACACCCATGAGCTCCTGGTCAGGCTTTTCTCCTGCTTCGAGCCTCCGGTCCGGATGCTGTCGACAGGTTCGGAATTCCACTCTTTCACCCGTCAGAGCCGACGCTGGGAAGAGGAAGGACTGGCGATAGTCGACCGCGTGCCGACCGAGCCATTCGAGACCTTCGCCGAGAGGTTCACTGCCGAAGCCAGATCCGGGACCCACGACCTCATCTACATCTCTCAGGTCTTCTACGACTCGGGTTTCGTGGTCCCGGATCTCGACAGGATCGTGTCCTCGGTCTCCGAGGATCTCGCGTTCGTGGTCATCGACGGATATCACGGGTTCATGGCGATGCCCAGCGAGCTAGGTCCGATCCAGGACCGTACCTTCTACATCGCCGGGGGTTACAAGTACGCTATGGCGGGCGAGGGTGTCTGCTTCATGCACTGCCCGCCCGGATACGGTCGCCGCCCGGTCAACACGGGGTGGTACGCCGGGTTCGGTCAGTTGGAATCCGGGGTCGGCCATGAGATCGGCTACGGAAACGACGGATCACGCTTCGCCGGGGCAACCAGTGACCCTTCCGGTGTCTACAGGATGTCTGCCGTGCTGCGATGGCTCGAAGCCGCTGGTGTGGGGCCCGGGGAAATCCACGAGCATGCCGTCGCCCTTCAGGATCGCTTCTTGACGACCGCCAAACCTCCCGGGGAACTCCTCCCGCCCGAACCCCACGCCCGGGGGAACTTCCTGACGTTCCGGACAGAACATGCGGAAGCCCTCTACAGCGCCTTACATACCCGGAAGGTGATCACCGATCACCGCCGTGATCGCCTGAGGATCGGATTCGGCGTCTATCAGGACGCCGACGACGTGGACAGGCTCGTCGCGATCCTCGACGGGGTGCTCGCCTCCTAGAGTGTCGAAATGCCACACCTGCCAGTCCTGCGTGTGGTTCCCCTCGAGAGCATTCGCCGTCATGAGAAGATCGACCCGCTGCGGGTGGAACGGCTCAAGGAACGAATTGGCACGGAAGGGATACAGGCCAACCCGATGGTCTGTGTCGAAGCACCCGAAGGCGAGCTGGTGCTGCTCGACGGGGCAACCAGAACAGAGAGCCTCAAGACGCTGGGACTCGTCCACGCTGTTGTACAGATCGTCGACGCACTGACCTTGGAACTCGGCACCTGGCATCACGTCGTCAGGGGTGGTGACCCTGCGGAGATAATCGCGACGATCGAGGAGAGCCACGGCATCGAGCTCACCGGGAATTACGGAACTCCCTCCGTCCACCCCAACAAGGGACCTAGCCTTCTGGTATCGCCCGCCGACGGCATCAGCGAAAACCAGGCATTGTCAGCCCTCGTCGCCTCATATACCGGCCGTTGGGAGGTGATCCGGACCACCGACCCTCATCGCGAACAGGTCGCTGCCAGCTTCCCGGGTTGGGGCGCAGTGATCGAGTTTCCCACTCTGACGGTGAACGACGTAATGACAGCAGCCGTCAGTGAAGACCTGCTGCCGGCAGGGGTCACCAGATTCGTGGTGCCCGACCGTGCCCTTCGTCTCAACATCTCACTTGATCTGCTGGAAGCGGGAGCGTCGACAACCGATGCCCAGGACCGTCTCGATGAGGTGCTGGAGCAACGGGCCAATGATGGACGGGTCCGTCGCTACGAAGGCTCCGTGTTCGTCCTCGACGATTGACCGTCCTCGGGCACCACTGCCACACACACGAGCTCGACTTTGGCATGGGGATCGAACAGCTCGTCGATGCCGAAGAGAGCCATCGGCGGGTAGTGCTTGCCGAAGACTGTCCGATAGGCGGTGCCCAGCTCGCCGAGTCGGTCCCGATATCCGGCGATGTCGGTGGTGTAGATCGTCATCGAGACCAGATCACCGGGTTCGCCACCGGCTTCGCGGATCACCTTCGCCACCGAGTCGCAGGCAGCCCCGAACTGGTCCACGAGGTCGTCGGGCAGGGACCCATCGAGGCCATGACCCGTCAACCCCGCGATGTGAAGGAGACGCCCACGGTCGGGCAAAGCACCATAAGAGAAACCGGTAGCTGGTGGCATACCGGGTGGGTTGAACAGGTGGTGACGGGTCATTTGCCGCTCCACCGCGGGTCCCGCTTCCCGGTGAACGCTCGATAGAACTCGGCATGGTCTTCGGTCGTCATCAGTAAGGCCTGGGTGAAGGCTTCGAGCTCGATCGACGAGCCCAGATCCATGTCGAGTTCCCGGGAGATCAGAATCTTTGTCGCGGCATAGGCGAGGGTGGGGCCGGTTGCCAGCCTGGCCGCCAACTCGGCGGTCTCGCTCATCAGACGATCGTCTTCGACAACCCGCGACGCCATGCCGATGGCCACAGCATGCGCCGCATTTACCTTCTCGCCGAGCATGAGCAGTTCGGTGGCCCGGCCCAGACCTACCACCCTGGGGAGCAGGTAGGCAGAGCCCATGTCGGCGCCGGCCAGCCCCACCTTGGTGAAGAGAAAGTGAAATGAAGCCGAGGCGGCGAGGAGTCTCATGTCGGCGGCGAGTGCGATGACGGCACCGGCACCGGCAGCCACCCCGTTCACAGCAGCGACGATAGGAACTGGGAGCCGTCGCATGCGCTCGACGACTGCACCGGTCATCCGGGTGAACTCGAGAAGGCCCCTGGAGTCCATCTCGAGAAGGGCGCCGATTATCTCGTCGACGTCGCCACCGGAGCAGAACCCTTTCCCCGTCCCCGTCACGACGAGAGCGTTCACGTCACCCCGGTGCTCGATCTCGCCGAGCAAGTCGCGAAAGTCTGCGTATACCCCGAAGGTCAGGGCATTCAGTTTCTCGGGTCTGTCGAAAGTGACGGTTCCGACTCCGTCGGACACGCCGAAACGGAAATGTTCCCAGTCGTCGGTGATCGGTGCGGTGGCGCGGTAGGGGCTCACGACGCTGGAGGGTAACTTCGACCGACACATGACATCGCTGATCGACGAAGCCGAGGAACTCGGACGCACACTGGTCCCGATCGCCGAGGCCGGGCATCGCGGCCGGGTGAACAGGGAGTTGGTACGCGCCCTCGGCAGCTCGGGGATGCTGGGTCGGCTCTTCGCCGGCGCCGGCGTGACCGCGTCAGAGCTTTGCCAGGTCCGCCAGGGACTGGCCAGGGTGTGCACCGAGGCCGAGACGGCATTCGCCGTGCAGGGTCTCGGTGGTGTCCCGATCGTGCAGAACGGGTCGACTCGGCTGGTGGAGGAGTGGCGCGCGGCGCTGTCTTCGGGTGAAGCGGTGGCAGCATTCGCCCTCACCGAGCCAGGAGCCGGCTCCGACGCGGCGGCACTGTCACTCCAAGCCGTTCCCGACGGCGACGGATACCGTCTCACCGGAGAGAAGACCTACATCTCGAACGCCCCTGACGCCGACATCGCCACGGTGTTCACCAGAACGACAGAAGGAGGCGGGGCCCGAGGTGTGACCGCCTTCGCGGTGCCCATCGCCACAGCCGGAGTCAGTGGGGAGTCGATCGAGATGCTCTCCCCCCATGCCCTCGGAACGCTCACCTTCGACGGCGCCTTCGTGCCCGGCGCCAACATGCTTGGGAAGGTGGATCAGGGCTTCGAGGTGGCGATGCGGACACTCGATCTCTTCCGACCCAGTGTCGGTGCCTTCGCCCTCGGCATGGCTGAGGCCGCGCTGGCAATCGCGGTCGATCACGCATCAAAACGCGAGGCGTTCGGCACCCCCATCTCGAGATTCCAGGGCGTCTCCCACCAGCTGGCGGACGTGAAGGTGGCGATCGAGGCGACCCGGCACCTCGTCTACGACGCCGCAGCTGCCTACGACTCGGGCGATACCAACGCCCTGACGGGAAAGGCGGCGATGGCCAAACTTCACGGCACCGAGACGGCGCAGAGGGCTGTGGACATCGCGATTCAGGTGGTGGGGGCCCGAGGTCTGGAGGCAGACTCGACGCTGTCCCATCTCTACACCGACGTGCGAGCGACCCGGATCTACGAGGGCACCTCGGAGATCCAGCGGAACATCATCTCGAGGGAGCTGTTTGGAGGTCGGCTCTAGACCGCGGCCACCCGTGCTCTGACCATGACGCAGGCGTCCGAAAGCCAATTGAAATCACCCGCTTCGAGTGCGTCCCGCATCTCCGTGGAGAACGCTCCGGGTTGGATCCAGATGTTTTCGATCCCGGCGCGGGCGCATTCCTCGAGAACCTTCAGCCCACGACGGGCCGGGATGACGAACACCGCGATAGTCGGGGTCTCGGGGAGGGCTTCGACAGTCGGCCAGCACTGATCCCCGTCCACAGAGTCTCGATAGGGATTGACGGCAAACACCGGGAAACCCTTGGATTTCAGATCGCGGTAGATGATCCCGCCGTATTTCCCGAGATGGTCGGTAGCCCCGACCACGGCGATCGAAGTTCCCGGCTCGGAGAGAAGCGGCGTCAGATCTGTCATGTCGAAGTCAACACAGGCAGGTTCAGCCTGATTCCCTGACGAGATCCGCCTTGATCCCGTCTGGGACGGGGGTCGGTGAGAAGTCCCTCGGGTCGACGAACACCAGGATTTCACGACCCGAGACCACGACCTTCCCGTCTGAGCGGGTCGTGGTGAAGCCCAGCGTCATCGATGTATTGCCTACCTTCTCGACTTCTATCGAGGTCTCCAGGGTGTCACCGAGAGCCGCCGGGGCCTTGAAGTCGATTTCGAGCCGGGCGGCAACCACGTCCACATCGTGTCCGCCGAGCTCGGGGCCGCCGTAACCGGCTTCGTCGAACCAGTCGGTGAGGGCATCGTCCCAGTACCTGGCATAGTTCCCGTTGAAGACGATACCCTGCGGGTCGCAGTCCGAGTACCGGATCCTTTGTGTCGTCGGCATGACAGGAAGCTAGGCCACTACCGTCGCCGGGCGTGGAAACCGTGATAGTCGACGGGGGGCCGCTGACCCCGGGTCAAGTCGCATCAGTGGCGCTCAACGATGCCCCGGTGGAAGTCTCACCACACCTCGATGACCGACTGCGCCCGGCCCGACGTGTGGTCGACGAGGCAGTCGACTCCGAGGACGTTGTCTACGGGATCACCACAGGATTCGGGGCGTTGGCCACCACCCACATCGGGAAGAGCGAGGCCGAGGCCCTTCAGTACAACCTGTTGCGGTCACATGCGACCGGTGTTGGGGAGATGCTCCCCGACGAGGTGGTGCGGGCGATGCTCCTACTCCGGGCGAGGACACTGGCTCAAGGTCACTCTGGCGTCCGCCCCGTCATCGTGACCAAGCTCCTCGAGCTCCTGTCGACCGGTCACCTCCCCGTCGTCCCTTCGCAGGGGTCGGTGGGCGCGTCGGGCGACCTCGCTCCCTTCGCCCATCTCGCCCTACCGTTGATCGGTGAAGGTCAACTTCGAGTCGACGGGGTGGTCCGGGACACGACCGAGACCGAGTTCAAACCGGTCTCCCTACTCACCAAGGAAGGTCTGTCACTGCTCAACGGCACCGAGGGCATGGCCGCCATGGGAGTCATCGCCCTCCACCACTCCCGGAATCTCCTCCTTGCCGCAGACGCCGCAGCTGCCCTGTCCGTGGAGGCTCTCTTCGGGAGCAGCCGTCCTTTTCGCCCTGAGATCCACGCCTTGCGCCCCCATCCCGGACAGATCGCCTCGGCGGCACGTATCGCCTCACTGATAACCGGCTCGGAGATCATCGAGAGTCACAGCGAAGACTTCCATCACGCAGTCCAGGACGCATATTCGTTGCGGTGCGCACCACAGGTCCATGGTGCGGTGAGCGACACCCTGGACTATCTGGAGTCGGTACTCACCATCGAACTGGGCTCTGTGGTCGACAACCCGATCGTATTTCCCGAGAGCGGTGAAGTGATATCGGGAGGGAACTTCCACGGTCAGCCGCTCGCATTCGCTTGCGACTACGCCACGATCGCGGTGTCCGAACTCGCTTCCATCGCAGAGCGCAGGACCGACCGGATACTGGATCCGGTCCGTTCCCAGGGTCTGCCCGCTTTTCTCGCAGCCAAGCCAGGAGTCGAGTCGGGCTACATGATCACCCAGTACGTCCAGGCGGCCCTGGTGGCCGAGAACAAGGTGCTGGCCCACCCCGCCTCGGTTGACACGGTGCCCACCTCGGGCGGTCAGGAGGACCATGTCTCGATGGGATGGGGCGGCGCCAGAAAGCTGCTCACAGTCATCGAAAACGTGAGGAGGGCGTTGGCAATCGAGATCCTCTGCGCCGTATCGGGAATCGAACACCGCTTTCCGTTGAAGCCCGGAGAGAAGACGGCACGGCTGGTCGCCATGGTCCGGGAGGTGGTCCCACCACTTACGACCGACAGATCGCCGGCTCCCGACATCGCAGCGGTCTCCGACCTCATCGAGAGCGGATCCATCGCCGACCTGGCCCGATGACCGACCTGTTCCTCACCGGCATCGGCCAACTCACGACCAACACCGGTCCGCCTATCGCGGACGCAGTCCTGGTCGTCGATTCGGGTGTCGTCACGTTCGCCGGTCGGGCTGGGGATGCCCCCGATCAGGCGGGGCGAAAGCGCGTCGACTGTGGAGGCAATGCGGTGCTCCCCGGATTCGTCGACTCTCACACCCACCTCGTCTTTGCCGGTGACCGATCCGCTGAGTTCGCGAGGAGACTGGCCGGAGCCACATATCAGGAGATCGCAGAGGAGGGTGGCGGAATCCTTTCCACGGTGGCCGCCACCCGCTCGTCCGGCGAGGAGGAGCTCTTCGCCCTGACCGCGGCCAGGGCCCGACGCATGTTGTCCGCTGGGACAACGACGATCGAGATCAAATCCGGCTACGGGCTCGACGTCGGAAGCGAGGCAATGCTGCTTCGGGTGGCCCGACGTGTCGGCGAAGAACTGCCGATCACCGTGAAGACGACCTTCCTCGGAGCCCACGCGGTTCCCCGCGAGTTCGGCGACGATCGCACCGGTTATGTCGATCATGTCGTAAAAGAGATGCTCCCCGGTGTCGCTCCGCTCGCTGACTACTGCGATGTGTTCGTCGAAGAGGGAGTCTTCTCCGTAGAAGAAGCAAGGCGGATATTCGCTACCGCGGCCTCGTTCGGACTCGGAGCGCGAGTCCACGCCGAACAGTTCAGTCACAGCGGTGGCGCGGCCCTCGCAGCCGAGATCGGCGCAGTCTCTGCGGATCATCTCGATCAGGCCACCCCCGAGGACGCCAATGCTCTCGCCAGGGCAGGTGTCGTCACTGTGATGGTCCCCGGGGCCTCGTTCACGCTGAGGTCTCCGCAGGCTCCGGCCGTGATGCTCGCCGACGCCGGTTGCACCATCGCTCTCGCCACCGACTGCAACCCGGGCACCTCGTATTACGAGGCGATGGGGCCGGTCATCTCCCTCGCTGTCGTCGAGATGGGTCTCGGTGTCGAACAGGCGATTACGGCGGCGACACTCGGTGGCGCCCTGGCGCTGGGCTTTGAGGACCGGGGTTGGCTGGGTCCCGGGGCCCGGGCCGACCTGGTCGTGCTCCACGCCCCCACCACTGCCCACATCCCCTATCGCCCCGGGTCGAACCTGGTCGGAGCGACCTATGTGGCCGGGGCACCGGTAGGTTGAGCCCATGGACCGCGCACGTATCGAATCCTTCCTCGACCAGTTCGTTGGCTACGCCTCAGGGGCGATGACGGTCGGATTGCTGGCTGTGGCCGATCGATCGGGCCTCCTGGGATGGCTCAAGGACAACGGGTCGGGCACCGCCGACACGATTGCGGCCGGTGCCGGTCTCGAGAAACGCTACGTGACCGAGATCATGTCCGGCCTCGCAGCTTCCGGCGTGGTCGACTACGACCCTGCCCGCGCGATCTTCACACTCCCACCCGAACATGCGCTGTTCGTGGCCGATGAGAGTTCGCCGTATTACATGGGTGGCTGGTTCGACATGATCCCCGCAGTCGTGGCCCAGATCGATGGTGTCACCGACGCGACGAGAAATGGGGGCGGGGTCGAGTTCGAGTCGTACGGACCTGATTTGATTCGCGGGCTCGACAGAGGAAACGGGCCGTCACAGCGTGTGTTCCTGGTGTCACGCTGGCTGCCCGCGGTCCCTGATCTCGTCCCCCAACTCGAAGCCGGGGCCCGAGTCGCTGATGTCGGCTGTGGGACGGGAACCGCGGCAATCGAGATGGCGAAGGCTTTCCCCGGTTCCCAGGTGACCGGGTACGACCTCTCTTCGGAAGCCCTTCATCTGGCCCGAGGTCGAGCCGACTCCGTGGACAACGTCGAGTTCGAGGAATATTCGGTGGAGGCCATTCCCATCGAACCCCCAAACGATCTCGTCACAGCCTTCGATGTCATCCACGATCTCGGCGACCCGCTGGCCGGCATGACCAGGATCAGGGAGTCACTCGCCCCGGGAGGTCGCTTCCTGATGATGGAACCCAACATGAGCAGCTCGCTCGAGGAAAATCTCACCGACCGAGGAGCGCTGATGTACGGGGTGTCGGCGCTGCATTGCATGACACAGTCACTCGCCGGCGGCGGGACGGGTCTCGGCGCGGCCTGGGGACGGGAGAAGGCCGCCGAGTTCGCTGCGATGGCCGGATTTGGCGAATTCGAACAGCTCGAATCGATCACCAACAAGTTCTCGGCGTTCTATCTGCTGTCCGCCTGAGCTACCAGGCCCCACCACCACCACCACCGCCTCCACCTCCTCCGCCACCGGAGAACCCCCCTCCCCCGCCGGAACTGCTCGACGGTGGCGTGAATGCCCCGGATAGCGCCGACTCGAGACCCACGAAGGCGTTCTGTGTCGGGCCTCCCCCAAAGCCATAGTTCCCGTACCAGTAGATGCTGGAGGCTTGCTCCAGTTCAACAGGAGCGTGGAGACGTGCCTGTTCCAGCACCTTCTCGGCGATTCCGAAGGTAATCCCGTAAACCAGGAAACTCTCCCACAGTGGAAGGGAGATCGCCGGGGCATCATCGAGACGGGAGAAGTCGTCGAGATACCTGCGAAACGCAAACCATCGCTCCGCCTCGTAGGCGCCCTCCGGACTCCGACGCACCCGGACCCGGCGAAAGCTCAAGAATACGATCAGGACGAGGGCACCAGCGATCAAGCCGGCGAGGAACAGGGCCGCGAACGCAGCTCCACCCGGTCGGCTCGACATGTAGTTGGGGAGCCACCAGATACCCAGGATGATGAGGGCGATCACCCCGACCCGGATCAGCCAGGAAACGCCGTACCCGGTCTCATCGAGGAGCTTGGCTCGCTTCACCGCGTCGACTACTCGCTCCCGGAACACCTGGTATGTCTTGGCGTTTGCCGACCGATCTTCTGTGATCGCGTCGTTGAGTTCGTGCAGAGGCCGTGGTCCCAGCTCCAGCGCACGGCGGAGAACGGTCATCACTGACTGCTCGAAGTCACGCAACGGCACATCGGTGTCGCCGATGCCTATGACGAGATCGGTGATCTGCTCGTTACGGAGCCCGGCCCAGGTGACACGGTTCACCTCGGCCCGTTCCGCAGTGACCACGCCTCTTCTGATCAGATCGAAGAGTGTCGCCGTGAATTGCTTCTCGCTCAGCGCTCCCTGGCTGAGCAGGACCCCGACCTCAGCCGGGGACAGATCGGTTGGCGGCTCCTGCTCGTACTCACGGTCGTAGTCGACCTTCGGCTCTCTGCCATACCTCAGGTAGACGAGACCTCCGACGCCGAGTGTGAGCACGACGAAGGCGATGAATCCCCAGAGCAGACCTCTGCCCGTGGCCGCCCTGGCATCATTTGCCTCCTCGGCGTACTCCCCCTCTTCGGCGAGGATCGTCTCCAACCCCTGGCCACCGAGCACACTGGCGCCTGAGGTGTCTGTGAGCAGGCCGGAAGGAACCACGACCCGGATCTCGACGAATTGATAGGGCGGGACGTCAGAGGCGATCAGGCCGGGGGAAGCACCGTCTCCACCGAGGGAGGTCTCGCCTTCGATCCCGTATGGGTGGCCAAAGACACGAATGTCCTGTCCTACAGCGCCATCGGGAAGTATGACGTTTGCGGTGATCTGGTCGGCGCCGACCGACCACTGCTCGCCCCAGACCTTGTACTGGATGTCGGTGACGTCGTCATACACGCGAGTGACTCCGCGAAGTCTGTAGACGAGCTGGAAGACCCGTTGCTCGTCGTTTGATGCGTGATGCCACACCACGCGTGCATTCCAGGGCTGGAGATCGAGTCCATACGTGCCCGCGGGAGAAGTGCACCCGAGGACCGCACAACCGCCGGGCGCGAACTCGGTGGTCTCGTCGGACACCGAAACGAACTCGAACGTCTCACCACTCCGGAGCGGAATGTCGCGATATGCGCCCGTGAACGAGCCGTCGAAGTCATAGGTCAAATACTCGGTGACGAGAAGTGACCCGTCGTCTTCGACCACGATCTCGACGTCGGCGCCGGCTATGTGATACGACTTGGCAAAGGCCGGCAACGCTGGCAAGACCACCAGGACGGTGGTGAGAAGGAGGCGGGCGAGACGCCTCGAGCTCAGAACTCGACCGCCGGAGCTTCCTGGGCCTCGTCCCCCGCCTCGAAGAACTCGCGGGCGTCGAATCCGAACATCGATGCAACGATGTTGGTGGGGACCTGCTGAACCTTGTTGTTGTACGTCAGGACCGTGTCGTTGTAGATCTGCCTGCTCACCGCGATCTTGTCCTCGGTCTCAGCGAGCTCGGTCTGGAGACGCTGGAAGTTCTCCGAGGCACGTAGCTCGGGGTATGCCTCGGCCAGGGCGAACAGCTGACGAAGGGCTCCGGTGAGGATGTTCTCGGCCTCCGCCTGCTCGGCGGGAGTCGTGGCGGCCTGCGCCGCGTTCCTGGCCGCGATCACCCGCTCGAAGGTCTGCTGCTCGTGGGCCGCGTATCCCTTGACCGTCTCCACCAGGTTTGGAATGAGGTCGTAGCGGCGCTTCAACTGCACGTCGACCTGGGACCAGGCGTTGTCTACGCGATTGCGGGCTCCGACGAG
>DASTBQ010000150.1:0-6553 GCA_035711995.1 Acidimicrobiia bacterium
CGAGATCGCTGCTCGAATGCGGGGCTTGTGCCCCCCGGGAAGAAGCGCCGCGAGCTGGAGGTCAGCCAGACCTCAACCCCAAAGTGGTCCGCCCACCACGAACCGGAGCGACTCACCCCACCTGTTGGCGTAGGTGACGTCTTCGACGGGTTTTCGCTCCGCGATCGCCCAACGACCCGTGGGATACCCGCAGGACACGGCCGCCGCCAGCTGCCAGCCCTTGTCGGCGGGCACATCGAGGAGATCCAAGGTCTTTGCGGCCTCGAATGCACCCAGGATCGTGGTGAGACAGGTGCCGACCCCCTGGCCCCGGGCCGCCAGCATCGCACTCCAGACAGCGGGATATATCGATGAGCCCGTGGGATCGTTGCGGCTGAAGAAGAATATCCAGAGGGGCACCGTCTCGAAGTTCTCAGCCAGCCAGGTCGACGACCGCATCACACGTAGCGCTGCATCGTCCCCCGAAGCCTCGGCAGCCTCACGCCGGCCGGTGTAGACGACGTCCGTCAGGGTCTCGTATGCCGAGCGATAGATCGGACCGAGGACGCGTCTGGTCTCCTCGTCGTCGACCACCAGCATCCGCCAGTTCTGTGCGTTGCTCCCCGAAGGAGCGCGAATCGCCGCGTCGATGATCCTTGCCACGACATCGTCGGGAACCGGGTCGCTGGTGACCCGACGCATGGCACGGGTGGTGTAGAGGGCTTCGTAGAGGTCCATGCCCCAACCCTATTGGCTGGGACCTCCCCAAAGGTTCAGTAGTCGTAGTCGGCGAGGCCGACGTCGTCTGCGGAGGCTTCGATCATCGAACCACTCCCATCCACGACGAACCACACGTCATTCAGACCCTGACCATTGGTGTCGCCCGGAGCGGCGTCCCCGGCAAACAGATACAACGGCATCCCGTTGACTGTCAACTGCTCGGACCCGTCGTCTCTTGAAGCCGTTCCGAACATCGCTGCGTCGAGGTCGGAGCCAATCGAAGTGTCACCGGGGACCGCCGGCCACGAGGCGGCACAGTCGTCGTAACAAGTGCTCACCCCCTCGGTGTCCGGCGTGAAGACGTAGAGCGTGAGCCCGTCGGGGTTGACCAGGATTGGCCCCAGGTCGCTCTCGGCCACATGGACGCCGTCCGTCATCTCCTCGCCGGAGGTGGATGCCGGTTCATCACTTGCGGTCGTAGCCGTGGATCCGGCAGTCGTAGCGGTTGGCTCATCGGCGGAGGTCGTTCCGCTCGAACCGCCGTCTCCACAAGCGGCTGCCACGATGGCAATGACAAGTGCAGCGATCGTATGACGGCGGCGCATGTTTCTCCTCGTTCGCTCGATATCGATACGCACCGGTCCGGACACCGGTTCGCGCCACTAGAATCCCTCCATGGCCTTCGAGACCATCACATGGAAGGGCCGCTTTGGCCCAATGGACCTGATGGTCGGGAGAGAGACCTTCCGGCCGTCGACTATCTCCTCGCTTCTCGCCGACGCCCTCGACTTCAATCCGGGTGCCGTCGTGGTCGACGTGGGCACCGGATCGGGCATCCTGTCCATAATTGCCGCCAAACTCGGTGCCTCGAGGGTCTATGGCGTGGACGCCGCCGCCGAGACCGTGGAGATCGCCAGCGCCAATGCGAGGGCTCATGGGGTAGCTGACCGGGTCGAATTCGCCCAGGGCGACATGTTCGAACCACTCGACCCCGACCTCGAGGCCGATGTGGTGATCGGTGACGTCTCTGGGATACCTGACGAGATCGCCAGCGTCTCGGGATGGTTCCCCTCCGGTCTATCCGGCGGCCCCACCGGGGCCGAACTGCCGATGCGGATGATCGAGGAGTCGAAGCGTCTCTTAAAGAAGGGCGGGAGCCTGTTCCTTCCCACCGGGTCCCTTCAGGACGAGCACTCGATAATCGAACGCGCAAGATCGGTCTTCGGGTCGATGAAACAGCTCAGCGAACGCAACATCCCATTGCCGTCGTCCCTGGCTGAGGATCCCGCCGTCCTCCGTGCGCTCCGCGACAAAGTCATCGCCCTGAAACAACGTGGCACCCGCTTCCAATGGACCGCACGCGTGTGGCAGCTCGAAGCCTGACCCCTCTCTAGGGCGCGCTCAAGAACCAGCATCAAAATCCGGACCCACCGGTAGCCTTGTGCGATGCGGCGTGTTCTGCCGGTCCTGCTCCTGATTCTGGGCGCCTGCGCCGCCCAGCCCCCTGAGCGCGCCCCCCTTCCCGACATCGAAGAAGTCCTGCCCGAAGCCGTCGGCTGCCAGGTGAATGTCGGTGCTCCCACCGGGGTTCGGGTCGCTTCGGTGGCAGACACAGGGGCGGCCGAAGGACTTCTCGAGGAGGGCGATGTCATCACCGCCGTCAACAACTCGCCAACCGAGACCAGACCCGACCTGACCGAAGTCATGGGCCAATACGGACCCGGTGAAACCATCGAGATCGATTACGACCGGGACGGCGCAGGCGGGTCGGTGTCGGTCACACTCGCCGACAATCCCGATGACCCATCACGGGGAATGATCGGCATCACGGTGCAGACCGCGTACGAGACCGCCGATCTCGAAGAGTTGACTGAGACCGTCACCCCGACCGCGACCACCCGTCCCATAGAGGTGGGCTCGACCCTCTACCTGTTCGATCCGCTATCGAACCAATGGCAGAGCACAGGTGTCGATCCACCTCGGAACACGAGGTGGGTCTCCACCTCGAGTGGCTTCTATTCGGTGACTACCGGCGACCCGGTCCAGATTCTCGATCTAGTCACCGGGGAGCCCATTGACGACGACGGATTCAACGACTGGGCGCCGCAGCGGCTGGTCGGCTCGGTTGGGGACGAACTGCTCGTCGTGGTGACGGCTGAAATCGCCGAGCAACCCGGATTCGTCAATCTGGCCGTCGCCGCCTTCGATCCGCGCAGCGGCACGACCTCATGGGTGACTCCCGTTTCGAACGAATTCGGTATCCCGGTGGCCGCGTACGGGTCGCCCGACGGCAGCGCCTTTCTCGCGGTCGGTGCCGACCCCGAATCGGGGGAGCAACTCGGGGTTGCCCTCTTCGACGCCAATGGCACCCTCCGGACCCAGCAAGGTCTCGCCGATCTGGGAAGCCCGATGGGTTGGCACAACGACACTTCGATGGCTTTTCGAACCTCGGAAGCGGCGATATCGGTTCACGACTTCGTAGATGCATCCACCGAGACCTACGAGCTGCCGGACAGTCTGGTCGGGTCGGTGACGGCCACGGTCGGAGATGGTCAGCACATCCTCGTGGTGGGTAATCGGGACCTGCTACTTCAGGACCTGACAGACCTCGACGAGTCGATGCCGCTGGCATCCAATTGCAACATCGGCCGCACAGGCGACCCCGGTTGGGGTGCCTGAGAGGTCTCAGTCGTCGGGATCCTCGGCTTCCGCCGCCTGTTCGAGTGAGGCATCGAGGGAGACCGGCTGTCTTCCGCTCTTGAGGAGAGCTTCACGTTGACGCTCGCCGGCAACGACGTCAGAGACAGCTTGCCAGCCGGTGGGCTCACGCATGGTCCGAGAACCCGGCTCGGTGCCCATGATTTCGGAGACCTCGTCACCTGAGATGTTCTTCCTCTGCTCCAAGACCGCGGCCAACTCCAGGATCTTCTCCCGGTGCTCGTCGAGGAGACCAGCCACCTCGTCGTAGAGATGAGCCAGGTTCTTCTCGATCGCCTCCCGATTCTCCCGTAGAGAGATCGACACCGCGTTGGCAGGGCCCCCACCTGCGTTTTGTCGGGTTCCGTTGGCGGAGGTCAGGCTCGAGCCCATTCCAAACGAGCCCTCCATGAGCGCGGCGACCCGTGAGGCAGAGCTGAGATCACCAGAGACACCGGAACTGTTGTCGTTCTCGAAGAACATCCGCTCTCCGGCCAACGAGGCGAGCGACACCATGATGTCGGTCTCGAACTCCGACTTCCATTGGGTGAAACGCTCCTCTTCCCCCTGGCTCTTCACCATGCCGAGAGTCGACGACCTCTTCTCGATCGACACCATGTCGATGCGGCGATGCGCACCCAGGAGGTGAGCGGTGACCGCATGCGAGGCTTCGTGGACGGCAACGGCGTGACGCTCCCGTTGGATGTAGTCGACGTCCTCAGGCGGCCCAAGCTCCTTGAGCGCCTTGGCCTTCCAGATGTCACGCCATTCGATTGCTTCACGACCGTCACGAACGGCAAGGATCAACGCCTCGTTGACCATGTCCTTGATCATCGCCCCCGAGTAGTAGGGAGTGACGGTGGCCAGCTTGTCGATTTCGGGCTCGGTCAGGATGTGCTCGACCTTGTCCAGGTAACCGAGCAACGTCTGACGACGGCCCTCCTTTGAGGGAAACCCGACCTTGTAGATGCGGTCGATACGCCCCGGGCGGAGCATTGCCTCATCGAGAGCGTTGGGCATGTTTGTCGCCATGATGTGGAGGATCCGGTACTTGGGCGGTGGCTTGGGCCGGAACCCGAACATCTTGCGCAGCTTGTTTGTGAAGCCACGGGGTTTGGCCAAACCGTTCATCTCGGTGAGGAGGGCCTGCAGGGTCCCCATGCCGCCGCCACCCATTCCCATCCCACCCATCATGATCCGGTCGGTCCAGCGGGGCTTGGGCTTGTCGACTTCGCCGGCGCCGTCGGCGTTGTTCCACTCGTCGATGAGCATGCGCTGTGATGCCTCGCTGAGATAAGAGAAGCCGTTGCAGCTGATGGCGGCATCGTTTCGTAGCGTGTGGCCTAGCTGACCCTGGGGCGTCCCACCGAGTTGGCCACGACTCCCCAGTGAGTCTGCCTCGTCGAAGAAGACGATCACGCCGCCATGCCTCAGTGAGAGCTTTCGCAGTTTCCGGTAGAGACCCTTGACCTTGAGAATCCCGATACCGAAGAACATGTTGATGAAGGCACCGGGCTCCACGAACACGAAGGGTCGACCGGTCTCCCCCGCGGTTGCCTGCGCAAGTAGGGTCTTGCCGGTTCCGGGGGGACCCCACAGGAGAATTCCTCCCGGGATGTAGCCTCCTTTCTCCTCGATTTCATCTGGCTTTTCGAGGAAGGCGATGTTCTCCCGGATCAGGTCGAGGACATGGTCCTGGCCCCAGACGTCATCGAATCGAGTGGTGACCTCCTCGGGGAGGATCACATCGGTGCCGCCCCGGGAGAGGAGCCAGAAGATGCCGATGAACTGGACCGCCACGAAGAGGAATCCGAACATCAGCTGGAAGATGAACGGCAGGGCGTCCACGAGCATGCGAGGCGCCTCGACGATCGCTTCGATCGGGCTGTTCACCTCCGCGATGAAGTAGTCGAGGATCACCCCGATGATGAAGAGATAGACGGCCCATCGGAACATCCGACCGACACGGAATCTGGTCCATGGCTTGAAATGATCGTGGGTGAACCGCTCCCAGCCGCCGAACACCGTGTCCCGCCAGAACATGTTGTAGGTGGCCGACTTCTCAGAGATGAGATAGTGGATCTGACGAAGCACCTCGAGAAGGAACAGGATCCCGAGCACCCGGCCGGCGGTCGTACCCAGGAAGTTCGACACGACCTCACCCAGCCCGAGAAACCCGAGATCGGGCGAGCTGGCGATGATCGCCGCGGTGACGAGCAGGATGAGGACCAGGAACTTGATCCGGTCCCAGGTGTCAGCCTTGCGACGGGTCACCCGGATGTCGCGTTTTCGAGCGTTCAGCCCTTTTTGTTTACGAGCCATGAGTCGACCACCTTCGTGATGGTGTCTTGGTTTGCGATGAAGCATTCACGATTGCATCCGGCGACTATCGAGTAGATCCGGCTGTCTTCGGGGTTGGAAACCGAGATCAGGTAAGCCACACCCAGGTCGGACCCGCTCTCGCTCTCGAATGATACGAGGAGACGTACTCCGTCGAACCCGTTGCCGAACGTGAAGTCCTCTTTCTGCAGTTCCTCGGGGTTGGGCAGGGTGCGGTACGGGATCACCGACTGGGTGAGCATCGCCCTGGAGAGGAAGTCCTTTTCGATATCACCGACCTGGCGCACCGAGGCTGCTCCGATCGGATAGTCGGAGTCGGCGATGCTCTGGTTGAGCTGGGTGACGTCCGACACCGGTGCTCCGTCGAAACCGATGCTGGTGATGGCGGGGAATCTGAACGATTGATACTCGGCATCGAAGGGAAGACGCTCGAGTGTGGAGAGCTCGGAGAGCTCGTAGGTGTTCCAGTCGGCGGGGACGTCGAACCGGCTCAAAGACTGGTCATCGGTGATGGTCTGGACGTCTGAATTCCCCCCTCCGCATGCGCCGAGAACCAGACCCGAGACGACGGCGAGCGTCATGAGTTGGCCCTGTCTCACCGGCTTCATCGCTACAGGATACGACACCTCTCCGGTTCTGGTTCGAGACGAAGAGTCTCTCGATAGAGAACCGACATCCCGAGCCACCGGGGCCCCCGGCAGTCGTCTCATGGTTTCTTTCCACTGCTCCTTCGACCCGAGGCACGGAATCCGATGCCTACACTCCGCCGGCACGCGAACTGATTCCCAAGGAGAATCGATGCCCCTACTCGATCTGT
>DASTBQ010000151.1:0-17484 GCA_035711995.1 Acidimicrobiia bacterium
CGGCGTACTCCGGTCGGCGTTTGGTGATCGTCTTCTCGAGAAGACCGGCGCCCGAGTACCTCATCAACAGCGCGGTCATCACCAGTGGCGAGAAGATCGACCACCACGCTCCACCGGCGGCGGCCACCAGATAGATCCCCCACCAGACACAAAAGTCACCGAAGTAGTTGGGGTGCCTGGTGTAACGCCACAGGCCCCGATCCATCACCTTGCCCTTGGAATCGGGTTGCGTCTTGAACCTTGCCAGCTGGATGTCGCCGGTGGTCTCGAAGAACAACCCGACAGCCCACAGACCCACTCCGACCCAGTCGAGCCACCAGAGACGGGTGTCGGAGGCCATCGTCACGACCGCCGGCACCGCCACCACCCACATGAGGACGGCTTGTAAACCGAAGACCGTGAAGAGACTGACGATCCAGAAGGTGTCCGGGCTCTTCTTCCGCATCGCCTGGTACCGCCGGTCTTCACCCTTGCCCAGGTTGCGCCATGCCAGGTAGATGCTGAGACGCAGCCCCCACACGACGACCATGACGAGCATGAGGACCAACCTGTCGGTGGCGGGGCGAAGCTGGCTTGCCAGGTATGCGGCAGTCGTGGCGATTGCGAAGCCAAGACCCCAGACGATGTCGACGATCGATGCGTCGTTGATCACGACGCTGATCACCCAGGTCACCAACATGAGGAGACCTATCGCCAGGGCGGCGACCAGGAGAAGATCGGTCATTCAGTCCGAGCCTACGTGGTTACGGCCATCTGCCGCATCCGGGAGAGCAATCGATAGAGATCGTCTGCTTCTTCATCGTCGAGATGTCGTCCAAATGTCTCCTCGATCACGGCGAGGACGTGCGGATCCGACCGCTTCTGTACTTCGCGTCCCTTCTCGGTCAACGAGAGCTGCCAGATGCGGCGGTCGGTTGGGCAACTCACCCTGGTCACGAGACCGGCGCGCTCGAGACGATCGACGAATCGTGTTGCCCCACTCTTGGTGAGAGTGGTCTCCCTCGCGAACTCGTTCATCTGCATGGTCCCCCCAGCCAATGCGATCTCGACGAGGGCCTCGTACCAGTCGCCAGAGATCCCGACCTCGTTTCTCAGCCTTTCGTCCATGGCGGAAGTGACCGCGGCATGGACGTGCATGATCTCGCGCCAGGCGCGAACCGATGTCGGAGGGGTTTTCGACATATCTCGATTTTACCCGGAATAGTTGCCTCTGACAATGGTTGTTTATGGCAACTATCACGGAATCACGAATAAAGGAGACCCCGTGACCACGTATACCACAGCCCGCCCCGACATCGAGACCGGTGTCTGGACCCTCGACAAGGCCCATTCCAAGGTCGGATTCGTCGCCAAGCACCTCATGGTGACCAAAGTCCGCGGCCACTTCGACTCATACGACGCCACGATCGCCATCGCGGACGATCTCACCGAGTCGGCGATCACGGTGAAGATCGACCCGTCGAGCATCACCACCGGCGCCGAGGATCGCGACAACCACTTGCGATCGAACGACTTCTTCGACGTGGAGAACAACTCAACCATCGAGTTCGTGTCCACCGAGATCGAAAAGGACGGTGAGGGATTCAAGGTCACAGGCGACCTGACGATCGGCCAGATCACGCGACCCCTGACCCTTGACGCCGAGTACGAAGGGACCGCCGTCGACCCCTGGGGCCATACCCGTGTCGGATTCATCGCCACGGCGAAGATAAACCGGGAGGACTGGGGTCTCACCTGGAACGCCGCACTCGAGGGCGGAGGCTGGCTCGTCTCCAAAGAAGTGGTGATCGACATCGAAGGACAACTCGTCCGCGCCTAGTTGTGACTCACCGACTCTCCTCCGGTGAGACATACCGCCCCGGTCTTTCGGCCGGGGCGGTCCCATTGAAGGGCCGAGGCGGCGGACTTAGCATCTGGGGAGAGTGCCGAGGACCAGCCGAGTGTGACTGCATGAGATCCATGAGTAGGGAAAGGGCAATGGAATTCCTCTCCGCCGACGCCAGGACCGGGAGTGTCGCCACGGTCGGCGAAGACGGCCGCCCACACGTAGTCCCGATCTGGTACATCGTCGAAGGCGACGAAGTTGTGTTCACCACCTGGCACAACTCGGTCAAGGCTCGCAACCTCGCCAGCAATGGACGGGCCGCGATGACTATCGACGATGAGGATCCACCGTTCTCCTATCTCATGGTGGAAGGCCCGGTGACCATCTCCGATGACCCCGCCGAGTCGCGTCGGGTGGCCACCCTCGCCGGGGGCAAATACATGGGGGATGCCCGTGCCGACGAGTTCGGGGCCCGGAACGGAGTAACCGGTGAGCTGGTCGTCCGGCTCCGTATCGAGCACCTGGTCGGCGCCGACGAAGTGGCGGGCTGAGTCTCGCGCCGGTTTAGTTTGGAGCCATGCCAGACGCCGATATCACCGCCGATGCCCTGATCCTGTTCGGCGCTACCGGCGACCTCACCAGGAAACGTCTTGTCCCCGCTCTCTACGAGCTGGCCGAGGACGGCATGCTCGACATCCCTGTGATTGGGGTGAGTCGTCGTGACATCGGGGACTCCGGGTTCGAGGAGTTGATCAGAGACGGATTGCGCGAGGCAGAAGTCGACACCGACAGCGCCGTTGTCAACCGGTTGCTCGAGAGTGCCAGCTACGTCCAGGGTGATTATCGAGATCCCGAGACGTTCGCCCGGATCGGTGAAAAGGTAGGTGCCAACACGTGCACCGTCTCGTTTCTCGCCATTCCACCGGACCTGTTCGACGATGTGATCCAGGGTTTGGCCGCGGCCGATCTCAACGAGCAGGGGAGGGTGGTGGTGGAAAAGCCCTTCGGCAGAGACGTCGCCAGCGCCAACGAGCTGAACGAGATCATCCATCGTCACTATCCCGAGGAGCGGGTCTACCGGATCGACCACTTCCTCGGCAAAGAGGCGCTCCAGAACCTCATGGTGTTCAGGTTCTCCAACACGATGTTGGAGCCGATCTGGAACAGGCACTACATCAGAGGCGTGCAGATCACCCTGGCAGAGGACTTCGGGGTGGAAGGGCGAGGAGCCTTCTACGACTCGGTTGGCGCAATGCGTGACGTGGTCCAGAACCATCTTCTCGTGCTGATGTCCCTGTTGGCCATGGAGCCCCCCGTCTCCGATCGCCCGGATGCCCTCCGGGACGAGCGGGTCAAGGTGCTCGAGGCCACCAGGCCGTTGGGGCGAGACGACGTGGTCCTGGGCAGATACGAGGGCTATCTGGACGAGCCCGGGGTGGCGGCGGATTCGACGACCGAGACCTACTTCGCGGCTCGTTTCGAGATCGACTCGTGGCGATGGGCTGGGGTGCCCTGGCTGGTCAGGGCGGGCAAGGGGTTGCGGTCCACGGTGACTGAGGCGGTGGTGGAGTTTCTCAGACCTCCCAGAATGCTGTTCGCAGACGAGGATGCCGTGCCCGGCCCCAACCGTCTCGTGTTCAGAAGCAAACCACACGACAGCATCACCCTGGCCATGCAGGCGAAACGTCCCGGCCCTCGGATCGTCAGCGAACCCGTCGATCTCGTCCTCGACTATGGCAAGAGCAGGACTGAGGCCCAGGACGCATATCACCGTCTCCTCGGCGACGCGCTCCGCGGCGACCAGTCGCTCTTCGCCCGTGTCGACGGTGTGATGGAGGCTTGGCGGATCGTCCAGCCCGTCATCGATCTCGGGGTCGATCCCGAGCCCTACCCGAAACGGTCTGCAGGCCCGACGGAGGCGGATCGTCTGGTCGGCCCCGACTGGGAGTGGATCACCACCTGACCCAGGACTCGTCCTTGTGTTACCAGCGATCGCGGCGGTCCGCCGTTAACGTCGCGACCGATGACAAAGAGCGAACGCGCTGACGCTGAGGGCACCCGACAGACACCGCTCCGGCAACTGGGCATCGCTTCCAAGGTAACGCTGACGGTGGTTCCGCTGGTCGTCGTCGCGCTCCTCACCGTGGTCTTTGGCCTCTGGATGATGGACGGAGCCGATCCGGTGGCCATCTCAGTCGCAGTGATCGTCGCGGTGGCCGCCATAGCAACCCTGATCGCCGTCCACATCGTCGCCAAAGCGATCGCGAGGGATGTCGACGCGGTGACCAAAGGGGTCGACGGCATAGCCAAGAAAGACCTCGTCGAACTGCTCGACGCCCTCCGTTCTCCAGACACCGATCTCGGCGTTCTCACCGCGCCGGACCTCGACACGGCGCGTGACGACGAGATCGGGTCACTCGCCCGCTCTGTTGTCGGCCTCCATGGCTCACTCGTGGACATGTCGGGGCGGCAGATGGAGTCGCTCCGAAAGGGCGTGTCCAACATCTTCGTGACACTGGCTCGTCGCAACAGCTCGCTCGTCGACAGACAACTGGCCGTTCTGGACGAGTTGGAGGCGCGCGAGGAGGACCCCAAGGTCCTGGGCGGCTACTACCAGGTCGACCATCTCGCCACACGGATGCGGCGAAACGCCGAGAGCCTCATCGTGCTTGCCGGGGCGGAGTCGCCGCGAATCTGGGCGAAGGCAACCGAGATGTCGGATGTGGTCAGAGCCGCAGTCGGTGAGGTCGACGAGTTTCAACGAATCGAGGTCCCTGCCTTGGAGCCGGCACGTCTCTCGGGCGGAGCCGTGACCGACATCTCCCATCTGCTCGCCGAGCTACTGGAGAACGCGATCCAGTTCTCACCACCCTCCGCGCCGGTGCGGGTGACCGGTCTGTTCGCTCCCGACGGCTATCAAATATCGGTGTCGGACCATGGTGTCGGCATGTCCGAAGAGAGGATGACCGAGATGAGGCGGATCCTCGACAGGCCACCCACCCTGGGGCTGTCTGTCGAGCCAACGCTCGGAATGTACGTCGTTTCCAAGCTGGCTCACCGTCATGGCGTGCGGGTCGAGTTGATCCGTGGTGTCCCCGGGATCACCGCCCGGATCACGGTGCCCCGTGACCACCTCGAGGCAGAGGAGAAGGTCGAACCGAGATTCTGGGAGACCGAACGACCGACCCGGGAGCCGGTGGGGGCCGATCTCACTCACTTCCACGATGCGGCCAGCCGTCAGTACATACTCAAGCGAGCCGAGGAGACCGCCGCCCAGCCAGTCGCCCACTCAACCGACCGCGTGGTCGACCTCACAACTCCGGAGATGAATTCCGTGAAGTCATCGACCAGCGACTTGCCGGTCCGCACCCCCGGGCAAACATTCGCAGAGGACGACGCGAGCCCGAGCACAGCTCCAGGCGAAGAGGCGATAAGTCTCCAGTCAGCCCTTTCCGCCTTCGATCGCGGCCGTCGCGCCGCTGAGGAGGGCGGAGACCTCGAAGAGCGGCGATGATCACGGACGCCGCCAGCAATCTCAATTGGCTGCTCGCCCGGCTCTGCGACGGAGTGCCCGGGATCAAACAAGCCGTGGTCGTGTCCTCCGATGGTCTCGCCATGGCCAAATCGGACGGGGTCGACCGGGAGACCGCTGAGCGACTCGCCGCTGTTTCCTCGGGAATGATCGGTCTCGCGTACGGGTCGGCGGGACGTTTCGGGGCCGGTCCGGTCTCGAACGTCATAGTCGAGATGCAGAACGGTTGGCTCTTCGTGACCGGTATCCGTGACGGATCTCTCATCTGCTGTCTCACAGAAAAGGAGATCGACATGGGGTCGATCGCATTCGAGATGTCGATATTCGTCCAGCGGGTCGGGGAGAGTCTCACCCCCGATGTGCGTGAGGAGTTGAAGACCCGCCTGGTCCAGCCTGAATGAGCATCTGGGACCCTCAGCCTCGGATCGGCGGACGGATAGTCCGCCCCTACACGATGACAGGCGGCCGCACGTCCCAGGGGGAGGCCCCGATTGCTCTGGAGGCCTTGGTGGCGGCCACCGCGGAGGGGATGCGGAGACGTGACAGCTTCAGGTGGGAGTCTGCGGAGATCATCCACCGAAGCCGGACCGCGACGGCCGTCATCGAACTGGCCGCCCTGATGGAGGTGCCGATCGGGGTGGTGAAGGTCCTCGCCGCCGATTTGAGAGACTCAGGTGCTGTGACCGTCACCGATCCGCCTGAGGTGTTGACGACTGAAGGTGACGGATACACGGAGTTGCTCCGGAAGGTGTTGGATGGAATCGAAGCACTCTGAGATGACCAGGTTGACACCGGTGAAGATCGTCATCGCCGGTGGTTTCGGTGTGGGTAAAACGACATTCGTGGGTGCCATCTCTGAGATCGAACCCTTACGGAGCGAGGCAATCATCACCGAGGTCAGCGATGGTGTAGACGAACTGTGGGATTCGTCGCAGAAGATCACCACCACGGTCGCGATGGATTTCGGAAGGATCAGCCTCAAACACGATCTCGTCCTCTATCTGTTCGGGACCCCCGGCCAGGATCGCTTTCACTTCATGTGGAACGAGCTAGCTCGTGGGGCGATAGGGGCGGTGGTGCTGGTCGATACGCGGCACATCGAGGCCTGCTTCGCTGCTGTCGACTTCTTCGAGAGGAAGGGGACGCCATTTGTGGTGGCGGTCAACACGTTCCATGGGAGACGTCTTCATGGGAGCGAACAGGTACGTCAGGCTCTGCAGGTAGCTCCTCAGGTCCCGATCATCTACTGCGATGCCCGGGTGCGTGTCGATGTGCAGCGTGTGCTTGCTGCTGTCGTCGAGCATGCCCTTCACCGGGCAACTTCGAACCTGAAAGTGGGTTGACTCAGACCGACTCGCTGGCGGCGAGACGGGGTCGGGGTCTCGGCTTGTAGGTCCGGGTCAAGTCTTCAGATGGGAGACGTAGCTCCAAGACGTTCAACCCGTCTCCACTGCGGCGGTAGACGACATCGCCGTCCATGCGACGGGCGAGATCGCGAGCGACGGTGAGGCTGAGACCCACCGCAGCCGGGCGGGTTGCCGGTTCGCCCCTTCTCAAGTCGGCCTGGAACATCCGCTCCCGCTGGTCGTCGGGGACCGCGGGTCCGTCGTCGATTATCTGGATGACAGTGTCGGGCCCCGAATTGAACATCTGCAGCCTCACCCTCTCTCCGCCGTACCTGATCGCGGTGGTGATGAGACTGGTGAGTATCTGACGTGTCATCTCAGGGTCGGCCCAGACAGTGCTGGTGCGTACGTCAACCGACACATCGGCTCCCTCCCCAAGCCGGGTGGTGATGTCTCTGCAGATGGCGGCGGCGTCGAAACTCGTGGCCACGACATCGGGTGGTGACGAATCTGCCCGTGCCGAGGTCACTAAATCGTCGATCGTCGACGCGATTTCGAGGGCACTTGCGTTGATGGCGCGCAGACCGGGCTCGTCCCCGGAGGTGAGATCGATCAAGATCCCGAGTGGCTCACGGATCTCCTCGCCAACTGCCGCTACGAATTCGGCGCGGCCACGGATCAGACCTTCGAGCTTCGACTGCTCGTTGCGGAAGGCGGTTGTCTCCTCCACGGCCAACACCACCAGTGCCGGCTGACGTTGGGTATGGGGAACCAGGGCGAGAGAGACCCGAGCCCAGATCGCATCGCCGGAGGCGGTGAGACAGCGCATCCACTGCGAGGAGGTGTGTGACGCGCTGTTGCCCATTTCCTCCCATGCCTCGCCGAGGAGCGGCATGTCGTCCCCATGGAGGAAAGCCCTGATGTTTCGTCCTGGGAAATGCTCGGTCGTGTGTCCCAATGTGGTGGCCAGAGTCGTGTTGACCTCGACGAACTCACCGGAGAGTTTCACCACCGCCATCCCGATTGGGGCGGTGCTGAAACCTATCCGATACCTGTCGTCGTGTTCGAGAGGCGGTGTCTCACGAAGACGCCATCCCGCGATCAGCGTGACGGTGAGGAGAGTCAGGAACCCGACATGGGCCGCTACCCAGAGTGCGTCGCCGGTTTCGGGCATGAGAGATACCATCACGAGGTGGTAGCCGCTGATCGCCAACAGGGCGATCAAGACTGGCCGGGCATCCTGGTATATGGCGGCTGCCACGAGAATCACGGGGAAGTAGAGATGAAGGATCTCGATGTCCCCCCCATATCGGACTACCAGCGAAGCCGCCGCGGCCAGACCGAATGCAACCAGTGAGGCGGCGAGGAGACGTCCCGGGACCAGCATGGCGGACACTGCGAACGCCACCAGCACGAGACATGCGATACCAACGCTCGCCGTGGTCTGATCGGTCGCCAGACCGACGACAGCCACGATCGGTACCTGAGCCCACAAGGCCAGCACCAGGGCGCGGTGCCGGTGGGCGAAGCCTCCAGCCATGCCGAGACGATAAATCTCCATCACGCGATTTCCCGGTGTCTGTGCAACGAAATCGGTGAGGGAGTCAAGTCACGGAATTAGGGTTCGTCATGTGCTGATCGGCGAACTGATCGAGATTGCGCTGGCCAACCTCGACCCCCGACGTGTCGAGTTCACCGTCCTCGAAGACGTGGACCTGAACAAGGAGGTCGTCGGTGGCCTCACCCAACTCGTGACCGAGCTCGCCGACAACGCCATAGCATTCTCCGACCCGGGCCACGGAATCACAGTCACCGGCACCCACGAGGGGGACGGCTACGTCATATCGATCTCGGACGACGGGGTGGGGATCCCTGCCACTCTGGTCACTGCGCTCAACGAGGTGCTCTCCAACCCCGACGGCCCGGGTGCGCCGGTGGGATCGATGGGGATCGCCACCGTTGCTCGGCTCGCTGCGCGTCACGGTCTCGATGTCAGGCTGTTACCTTCGCCTCCGGGCACCACCGCTCGGATACGGGTGCCGGGCCGTTTCGTTGTGGCCGGCGACCACCACCATGAAGAGTTGGTTGAACCCCCCGCACCGACGCAAGCCTCGGTCCACCAGGTGGCGTCGGCAAGCCAGCTAGACACCGAGGCGTTTCTGGAGCAGGTGTTCGGCCCTTTTCGTGGTCAGGTGTTCTCTCATCGCCCATTGCCACACTCCGGGTCGTCGAACGGTGGGAACGGCCACCCACCGTCCCCAACGAACGGACCCCTTCTCAAGACACGGGTGCCTGGGGAGAACTTCGATGTATCCGACGACGACACCAGCACCGCTTCCGGTGAGGCAGCCGTCGACATTCGCCAAAACCTCACACGGTTCGACGAGGGACGTCGCGCTGCTCGCGATGGGGACGCATAGGGTCGGATCCGGTCATGACGTTGGAGACCACGATCGCCGGGAGTCTTCCCAAGCCGTACTGGTTGGCGACCCGGGAGCAGCTCTGGGCGGGATGGGTGGCGGCGGGCGAGGAGCTTGCCGAGGCTAAGCGTGATGCGGTGAAACTCGCGGTTTTCGACCAGGAACGGGCAGGACTGCAGGTGATCACAGACGGTGAACAAACCAGACAGCACTTCGTCACGACATTCATCGAGGGTCTCGACGGTGTCGATGCGGTGAACCGGGCGACGGTTCGCATCCGCCGTCGTTATGACGCCTCAGTCCCCCGCGTCGTTGGCGAAGTGACCCGAACGACGCCCGTTTACGCCGAGGACGCCAAGTTGCTCCGTTCGTTGACCGACCAGAAGACCAAGATCCAACTCCCCGGCCCGATGACCATCGTCGACACCCTTCAAGACGATCACTATGGAGATCGAGAGGAGTTGGCGATGGCTTTCGCCGACGCGCTGAACGCGGAGGCTCGCGAGATCGCGGCGGCGGGAGTGGACATGATTCAGTTCGATGAACCGGCGTTCAACGTGTTCCTCGACGAGGTAGGGGAATGGGGTATCCCCGCCCTCGAGCGTGCCATCGCTGGTGTCGAAGCCGTCACCGCGGTTCATATCTGTTACGGATACGGGGTCAAGGCCAACATCGATTGGAAACGAGGATTGGGTCCGGAGTGGCGGCAGTACGAGGTCACATTCCCCCTGCTCGCCTCCTCCACCATCGATCAGATCTCACTCGAGATCGCCGGCTCCAACGTCCCGCTGGAGGTACTCGACCTCATAGGCGACAAGAGTGTCCAGGCCGGAGTGATCGACGTTGCAACCGACATCGTGGAGACACCGGGGGATGTGGCAGCTCTCCTCGAGCAGGTGGCGGGGCACCTTCCTCCCGATCGGATCTACCCCTCGACGAACTGCGGCATGGTCCCGCTGACCAGGGAGATCGCAAACGCCAAGATGTCAGCCCTCAGCGAAGGGACCCGGCTCGTCTCATTCGCCGGGCTCGACGTCTGACCGTCAGGATCCGAGAAGGGGTATCACCACTGGCAGTGTCAGGGCGGACAGCAACGTTCCCACCAGGACGGCGGACGTGACGAAGTCCGCCTCCAGGTCATGCTCGAGGGCGATCAGCGAGGTGAACACCGCGGCAGGCATTGCCGCCTGCAATATGACCACACTCCCGGCGTCGCCAGTCAGCCGGAGAAGGATCACCGTCAGCCAAGCGACGAGAGGCGCCAACAACAGCTTCAGGACAACTGGTACCGCTACGAGGCGGGAAGGCAGTGTGGTCCGGCTCATCCCCGCCAGCTGGACCCCCAGGGTGAGCAGCATCACCGGTATCAGGGCCCCTGCCAGCAGCGAGATGGGGCGGTCCAGCCAAACCGGGAGCTCTGCGTTTGACACGTTCACCAAGAGGGCGGGCACGACGGCCAATGCGAGCGGCGAGATGACAGCGGTCACAGCCGCTCGGGCAAGAGATCCGTGACGGATGGTGGCCATCCCGACACCGACCAAAATGCCAACCGTGTTGACGGTGACCATGACGATCCCAGCAATCGGCAAGACATCCGCACCAAAGGCGAATGCGCAGATCGCGAGTCCGAAGTTGCCGACGTTGCCGTGGATCGCAGTCAGCACCGAGGCGGCCAGTGTCGAGAATGAGGCACCAAGGGCACGCATCGCCACAGCGGCTATGCCACCGATCACGAACATCGTGGCGACGCTGGCGACCACCACCTTGAGTACGACCTGGGGGGCTAACTCCGCTTCGGACAGGATGTCGAAAATGAACGCCGGTCCGAGCACCCAGTAGGAGAGGGTGGCGAGCGCTTTGGAGTCGACACCAACGGTGCGAGCCGACAAGAACCCGAGACCCACGATTGCGTACACCGGGACCAAGACGTCGATGAGAACTCGAAGCACCGGGCGACGATAGGGCGGGCCACCCGTCGTGGATGTAGCTGTCGACGTCAGTAGGTTGAGGCGATGAGGATTGCCTCAACGGCCGTCGCTCTGTTGTTTGTGGCCTGCGCAAGCTCCCAGCCGGCTGCCACGACTACGACAGAATCGGCCGCCACCAGCACTACTTCCACGCTTGTCGCCACCACGACGACCACGGCGGCGACCACGACGTCGTCGACCGCTGCGGAGTCGACTACGACTCGTTCACCGGAGAGCCTCGTTGTCGAGGTATTTCCCGTCCCACCCGGGTCGCGCCCTCACGATGTCGCTCCGGCTGCAGATGGGGGCGTGTGGTACACCGCACAAGGCTCAGGTGACCTGGGATGGTTGAACCCGGAGACGGGCGAGACTCTTCACATTCCCTTGGGTGAGGGCTCGCGCCCCCATGGTGTGATAGTCGACGAAGAGGGTACGCCTTGGGTCACCGACGGTGGGCTGAACGCCATCGTCGAGGTCGACCCGTCCAGTCACGATGTCACGATCTATCACCTTCCGGATACATCAGGCGACGTGAACTTGAACACGGCTGTCTTTGCCGACGATGGTTTTCTCTGGTTCACCGGCCAGGAAGGAGTCGTGGCACGTATGGACCCTGGTGATGGAGAAATGGTGGTGTTCCCCGCACCGGGCGGGAGCGGACCGTACGGCATCACCGTCACCCCCGACGGCGACGTCTTCTACGCTTCGTTGGCAGGTTCGTATGTGGGCGAGGTAACCGTCGAAGGCGAGTTCACCGTACATCAGCCTCCGACCGCCGATCAGGGCGCCCGTCGAGTGTGGACCGACTCTCTGTCTCGGGTCTGGGTCAGCGAATGGAACAGCGGAAACGTCAGTCGTTTGGACCCGGCAACAGGATCATGGGCCACGTGGGAGTTACCCGGGGACGCCGCGACCTACGCAGTGTTTGTCGACGATCAGGACATCGTTTGGTTGTCCGACTTCGGAACCAATGCCTTGGTTCGGTTCGATCCGACGACGGAATCGTTCACGAGCTACCCGTTGCCTCACAACCCTGGGGAAGTTCGACAAATCCATGGACGCCCTGGTGAGGTGTGGGGAGCTGAGTCAGCAGCCGATCACCTCGTGTTGATACGTACCAGGTGATCAAGATCCCGGCCATCCCGGCCGATTGATGGGTATGTGGTTTCGAGGGCTACTCAGTTTCTTGTGCCTGGTCCTCGGTGTATCCGCATTCGTCCTGTGGGACTGCGCGACCTCGGTGGTCGACGTGGTCGCCTCGGACCCATTGGGTCTGTGCGCAACCGTCGCCGGGTTGGGCATCGCCCAACTCGGATGGATGGCGGGCGGTTTGGCCGTCATCGCCCTGGTCGCCTTTGGGTTGATATGGATCCCGGTGATCAGAGCAACGCGGCATGGCCGCAAAGCTCAGCCAGAGCGGGCTCTTCTCGCCAACCTCGCCCGCTTGGGTGAGGGCCCGGTGCTTATCCCCATCGATGACACCGTCGTGGACAACTTCGATCTCCGGTGCAGGGTCGAGGTCGTGGAGGTGGCTTTTGGACCGGACGCTGCAGGCGGCCGGGAATTGACCGGCGAATGGTTGGCGCTCTTGCGTGAGGCAAATCGCCGCCATAACGACGGGCGCCTCTCCACCGCTGAGTTCATGAATCTGAATACCCGTCTTCTCGATGTGATCAGCCCCGAGGGCGATCGGGCCGGAGCCAGCTACTGACCGGCCGGCCGCTCGAAATCGGACAGGACGACCTCGAGTTGCTCACCGATTGCGGTGATCTTTTTCTGGCAGAACTCCAGCAACTCAGACGCCCTGGCGACGTCGTTGAGCAGGTTGTCCACGTCGACATCGTCGGCGCGAAGACGGGCGTGGATCGCTCTCAGCTCATCGAGGGCCTGGCTGTAAGTGAGCTCGTCGTTGTTCATCGATCTTCCACTTTCACCATGACCGTACCGTCGCCGAGTCGCACCGCCAGCCTGTCGTCTGGCGAAACCTGACTCACCGATCTGATGACTGTCGCCCCGTCTTCGCTCGTCACAATTGCAAAGCCACGTCTCAGCGTCGGTTCGACGTCCACGGCGGTGAACCATTCGCCCAGGGTGTCGAGAGTCGTCCCCCTTCTACCCAAGGTCTCTCGGCTGGCCTCGGCGATGTCGCGGCGCAGACGGTCGAGGACATCCTGCTGGCGACGCAGGATGTTCACCGTGCCCGCGAGGTCGGCCGCCGCGGTCTGCAGAATCTGACCATGTCGGCGCAACGCTGACGTGGCCTCCGTCCGGATGGTGTGCCGGGCTACATCGAGACGGCCTGCGTAATCGTTGACCCTGGTGACGAGCCACTCGCCGGCGGCGCTGGGTGTTTTGACGGAGACCGAAGCGGCCTCGTCGGCGACGCTCCTGTCGATGTCGTGTCCGAGCCCGGTGATCACCGGAACTCGACTCGTCGAGATGGCTCTGGCGACTTCTTCGATATCGAACACGGCGAGGTCGAGGCGGGCGCCTCCTCCCCGTATCAGGGCGATCATGTCGATGGACTCCGTCTCGAGTCGACCAATTGCCGAGGCAATGGATCGGGAGGCCTCGGCACCCTGGACCGCTGTGTGCACGGTCATTACCCGAAACCGGTAACCCGACCTGCGCAACTGATCGATGAAGTCGGCGTGGGCGGCCGAACCGCGGCTGGTGACCAACCCAACTCCGAGTGGTACGAGTGGAAGGGGCAGTCTCGCGTTCGCCGTCAGCGAACCGTCGGCTGTCATCTTCCTGATGACCTCGGCACGGTCGAGGGCGAGCCGGCCCGCGGTGAAAGCCGGGTCGACCTCGAGCAGTGCGAGGCGCGCCACCGATCTTGCGTCAACTCCGAGAGTCCCTCTGACACGCGCTTCGACGCCATCGCGCAACGATCCGAGCCCGGCGTCGCTCAGCATCCTGTCGACTTCCATCATCACCCGGCCACGCACTGCCACCTCCAGGGCGACGTCGGTTACATCGGGGTCGGCCAGACGAAAGAACACGGCACCCCGGTTTGTCCTCCGCATCCCGGTCACCTCGCCTCGGACCCAGACGGGCGACGGAAACTCTTCAACCACCGCCTGTTGAAGCCGGGTGATCACCTCGGAGACGGTGAGAGACTCGTCCGTCACTGGGGGTCCTCCAGTTCGACCAGGGCGTCCTGAAGGATGCGGTGGTGGTCGAACCCGAGGAGGTCGGGATCGGCGAGCAGGTCGGCCACAGCCCAGAATCGGGTGTCGGAGGCATCGTCCCCCGCCGAGTGCTCCACAGATGTGTCGACCTCGGTCCAAAAGACGACGGTGACCACTCTCATCCGAGGGTCGCGACCTGGGGTCCCATAGGCACCCAACTGGCGCAGGACACCTACCGAAACGCCTGTCTCTTCGGCTAGCTCCCGACGGGCCGCGTCTGGGAGATCCTCATCGATATCGACGAAGCCGCCCGGGAGTGCCCAGCGTCCCTGGAAAGGCTCGTTGGCCCGCTTGACCAGGAGCACCCGGGTCTGACCCTCATGTCTTGTAAAAACCACGAGGTCGACGGTGACCGCAAACCCCGAATTGTCCGGCGATGACATTCGAAGTCGACGATAGGAGGCAGAGAAGTCCTCGCCAACGTGTCGATTTGGTCACGCGCTCTTCGTTTAGAGAACGAAATACCCTTCTCGAGGAGCAGATGATGATCAAGTCCTACGAATTCACCAGTCTGGCGCGTGAGCTGACAGGCGACATCGTTCTCGCCGGGGACGCCGGGTACGACAAGCAGCGCGAGGTGTTCAATGCCGCGCTCGACAGGTACCCGCTGGCCATCGTCGAGGTCGCCGACGCTGCGGATGTGGCCACCGTGCTGCGCTACACCGCTGACAACGAACTCGACTTCTCGGTGCGTAGCGGTGGACACAGCACTCCTGGATTCGGGGTCGTCGACGATGCCGTGGTGATCGATCTCCGTCGTTTGAAGACCGTCGATATAGACATAGGCTCCGAGACGGTGTGGGCTGGGTCCGGTCTGACCGCAGCCGAGTTGTCGAGCGCCCTGGGAGAACATGGTCTGGCAGTCGGATTCGGCGACACAGGTTCTGTCGGCATCGGAGGGATCACCCTCGGCGGGGGTGTCGGGTACCTCTCCCGTAAGTTCGGGCTCACCATCGATTCCCTGCTTGCCGCCGAGATGGTCACGGCGGAAGGTGAGGTGATCGTCGTCGATGAACATCGGTATCCCGACCTGTTTTGGGGGATTCGAGGCGGTGGCGGCAACTTCGGGGTGGTTACGAGATTCAAATATGCCCTTCAGGCGGTCGATCGGATCCTGGGTGGACTCCTGGTGCTGCCCGCTACCCCGCAAACCGTCGCCGGCTTCCTCGAGGAGTCGAAGAAGGCGCCGGACGAGCTGACCACGATCGTCAACGTCATGTCGTGCCCACCCATGCCCTTCCTCCCTGACGAGATGATCGGCCACACGGTGATCATGGGTCTGATGGCCTGGTGTGGCGACCTCGACGAGGGCAAAGCAGTGATCGACAGGTTTCGGGCCCTGGCGCAACCACTCGCCGACTTGGTCACCGAGATCGCCTATCCGGAGATCTACGGGCCCGAGGACGAAGACTATCGGCCTCTCGCTGTCTCGCTCACCGGGTTCGCCGACGACATCCCCTCCACGACCATCGTTGAGATCCTCGATGCGATCTCCGCCCTGGACTCGCCGATGCGGGTCACCCAGATACGTCCAATGGGTGGTGCGATCTCATCGGTGGCCGCCCCCGCCACAGCATTTGCCCACCGCGACAGAGGTTGGATGATCAACGTTGCCGCCTTCTACGTCTCCGACCAAGACCGACCAGAGAAGGAGACCTGGGTCAGGGACCTTTTCGGCGTGGTCACAGATGGGGACAGCGCCGGATATGTGGGCTTTCTCGCCGCGGAAGGAGCGGCGCGGGTCAGAGCCGCATATCCGCATGGCGTCTGGGACCGTCTTCGGGAAGTCAAGGCCAAGTACGACCCGGAAAATCGTTTCCATCACAATCAGAACGTCACACCCGCTGAGTGAGCGTGTAAGGGGAACGCCCACCAGATGCGGTTCCCCGCACACACCCTCGAACCAGCTACCGCCGTGATTACCGGTGAGGACTTCATATTCTCGCTCGGATGGGAGTGACCAACGAGGGATCTGGAACGACGCGCGCTCCTGCAGACAGTCGTCTCGACAGGTTCGCCACGCTCGTGGTCCTTACGGTCTTCGGGCTGACCTGGCCGGTGATCGACCTGCTCGGTCGCAACGCCGAGTTCTTCCTGGCACGCCGGGCTCCAAAGCTGGAGATCGTCGCCCTCGCCGTGCTGTCGCTGCTGGCGATCCCGGGTCTGGTCGGCCTGCTGGGCTCGCTACCGGGGCGGGTCATGCGGTGGGTGGGTCTCATCTTGATCGCCGTCCTCGCCACATCACTCGCCAACCTCTACCTGAGCCGGCTCGGCGTCAGCTGGTGGCTCGCATCGACCGGAGCAGTCATCGTTGGGGTCGGTTTCACCTGGGCCTTCACCCGCTTCTCCATGGTGAGGCAGTTGGGCCGATACCTCAGCTTTGCTCCAGTTGTCCTGCTTGGCGTCTTCTTGTTCACGATGCCGGTAGGTGCCGTCCTCCGCGAGCCGGACTCGGTGCTGGGGAACCCGGTCCCGGTCAGCGATCCGGTCCCATTGGTAGTCGTGGTGCTCGACGAGTTCCCCTTGGCCTCGCTCATCGACTCCGCAGGTGCCCTCAGAGAATCGAGGTATCCCAACTTCACAAGACTGGCCGACGACGGCACCTGGTATCGGAACGCGGTGACGGTTCAGCAGCAGACCGAGCATTCTGTCCCCGCGATCCTGACCGGCTCGGATCCCGATCAGTCGCTGATCCCGGTCGCCGGGCACTACCCCTTCAACATGTTCACGGCCTTGCGGTCCAGCTATGACCTCTACGTCAACGAGTCGATCACCCAGCTCTGCCCGCAACAGCTGTGTGCCGGTCTCTCCGCGACCGCGAGTTCACTCGTCCGTGATGTCTCGGTGGTCGCCGGCCACATCCTCCTCCCGGAACCAGCCACAGAGGACCTGCCCCCGATCGATCGGGGTTGGGGCGATTTCGCTTCGGCGGCCGGCGACTTCGACGCCCGGGGGGAATTCCGTGCCCTGCTGCGCGATGGGCAGCAGGCCGGCATCGAGCGAGGATTGGAGCAGATGGCGACCGCTGACGTCTCCCACCCCGCCCTCTTCTATTTGCTCGCGATCGTGCCCCATCATCCCTGGCAGTTCCTCCCCGACGGCAGGAGCTATCCGTTCATAGTGAGCTCGAATCCAGCGAGCTTCGGCGGGGGATGGATAGACGACGACTTCCTGGTGGCCCAGGCGATGCAACGTCATCT
>DASTBQ010000152.1:0-11779 GCA_035711995.1 Acidimicrobiia bacterium
AGACGAGGGACGCGCGCATCCCCTCATGTCCCATCGATATCCCGTCGGAGACCGCGATGGTCGAGAATACGAGGCCCACTCCCCCGGCTCCAGCCACACCTTCCTTGGCTCGTGCCGAGAGCTCCGGTCCGGTGACATTGCACGGGGTCACCTCATTGCCGGCTGACACCACCCCCACCTGAGCCTTATCGAAGTCGGCGTCGGTGAGGCCCACTGCACGGAGCATTGCCCGCGCTCCTGCCTTGGCAGGACCTTCAGTGACGTCGGTCGATCTGGTCTTGGTCGTCATCGGCCAGATCCTAAGTCGGGAATTGGTGAGGTCGGCCAAATGCGATAACAATCGTCGCATGGCAACGATCTACTACGACAGTGATTGCGACCCCGATCTGATCAAGCAGCACAAGGTCGCCGTCATCGGATTCGGCAGCCAGGGGCACGCCCACGCGAGAAACCTCGCAGACTCCGGAGTCGATGTCGTAGTGGGGCTTCGCCCCGATTCTTCGAGTGCACAGACAGCCAGAGATGCGGGTCTGGAGGTACTGCCCGTTGACGAGGCGGTTCGCATCGCGGACGTCGTCATGTTGTTGGTTCCAGACCAGGTGATGGCCGACATCTATACCGACTCGGTTGCCCCCCACCTCGAAGAGGGAGACACCCTCCTCTTCGCCCACGGCTTCAACATCCACTTCGGTGCGATCGTCCCACCCGAGGGCGTCGACGTCTCCATGGTGGCCCCCAAGGGTCCCGGTCACCTGGTGAGACGTACCTACGAGGAAGGGTCCGGTACGCCATGTCTGGTGGCGATCCATCAAGACTCTTCGGGGAATGCGCTCGCCCTCGCGCTCTCTTACGCCTCTGCGATCGGAGGTGGCCGCGCCGGCATCCTGGAGACCACGTTCCGAGAGGAGACCGAGACCGACCTGTTCGGGGAGCAGGTGATCCTGTGCGGTGGTGTCGCCGAATTGATCAAGGCGTCATTCGAAACCCTGGTCGAGGCCGGATACCAGCCGGAATCCGCATACTTCGAGACTCTCCACGAGCTCAAGCTGATCGTCGACCTGCTGTATGAGGGCGGTCTCTCCTGGATGCGTTACTCGATCTCGGACACCGCCGAGTACGGCGACTACACCCGTGGCAACCGGATCATCACGGACGAGACCCGCGAGGAGATGAAAAAGGTCCTCACCGAGATCCAGTCCGGCGCATTCGCCAACGAGTGGCTGGCACAGGCTCGAGAAGGAGCGCCGTATCTGCTGGAACAGCGCGAAGCGAACCGCAACCACCGGATCGAAGAGGTGGGCAGGGAGTTGCGCGGTCTCATGCCCTTCCTCGACCCCAAGACCGCCCCCTGAACACCGTTCTGTGCGGGTTTGCCACGACTGAGTCGGGGCAATCCCGCACAGAACGGTCCCGGAGCCGCAGCAAACGTTTCCCTTCAGGTGCCTTGCATTTGTTGCCGATAACAGCAATACTCGGCAACGACGGTATGAAGACACTTCACGCAGCCTTCGTAGTACTCCTCATCGAGTAGCACACGCAGCCGTCTGCGTGTGCTCAACCCTCCGCCACCGGAGGGTTTTTTAGTACCCGGACACAACAGACATGACAGACAAGAGTTATACGGGATCGAACTCACTCCTCGAAAGCCTCGAACACGAGGGCGTGGAGACGATCTTCGGAGTTCCTGGCGGGGCAATCCTCCCCGCTTACGATCCTCTGCTCGACAGCCCAATACGTCACGTGTTGGCCCGTCATGAGCAAGGGGCCGGCCATATGGCCGAGGGCTACGCGATGGCGACTGGCAGGGTGGGTGTGGCAATGGCCACCTCCGGGCCTGGGGCAACGAACCTCATCACACCCCTCCAGAACGCAAAGATGGACTCGACCCCGTTGGTTGCCATCACGGGCCAAGTAGGAACTGCAGCGATCGGGAGCGACGCGTTCCAGGAGGCCTACACGACAGGTCTCGCCATGCACTGCACCAAGCATTCGTACCTGGTGACTGACGCCGACGAGATTCCCAACGTCATACATGAGGCTTTCCACATCGCACGCACCGGACGTCCCGGGCCTGTGCTCGTCGACCTCCCCAAGGACATCCTCAACCAGCCCACTCGATGGTCCTCGCCAACACTCGCCGGCCTCCCCGGCTACAAGCCGCCGTCGTCGGAAGGACACCCCAAGCAGATCAAGGCGGCGGTCGCCTTGATCGAGTCGGCGGAACGGCCGGTGCTTTACGTCGGCGGAGGTGTGATCCTTGCCAAAGCGAGCGCGGAATTGCTCGCATTCGCCGAGGCAGCCAACGTCCCGGTCGTAACCACCCTGATGGCCCGTGGCGCATTGCCCGATGACCACCCACTCGCGCTTGGCATGCCCGGCATGCACGGCACCTATACCGCGACGACCGCGATCCAGAAGTCGGACGTGCTGATCGCCGTGGGCGCTCGTTTCGACGACAGGGTCACTGGAGCAGTCGCTTCGTTTGCACCTCACGCCAAGGTCATCCATGTCGACGTCGATCCGGCCGAGATCGGAAAGGTCCGTAACCCGGAGATCCCGATAGTCGGTGATGCCAGGAAGGTCCTCGCCGCTCTCCTCGACCGGATGAGCGGTCTCCGTGCTGCCGGTCCGGCGCCGGAGCGGACCGATTGGTTCGACCAGCTCAGCGTTTGGCAGCGAGACAAACCGCTCTCCTACGACCAGCCCGAGGCTGGGCCGATCAAGACACAGCACTTCATCGAACGCCTCCATGCGATCACCGGAGGCAACGCGATCATCGCAGCCGGCGTCGGGCAGCATCAGATGTGGGCCTCTCAGTTCTGGGGTTTCTCAAAGCCCGGCACCTGGATCAACTCGGGTGGGCTTGGAACCATGGGATTTGCGATCCCCGCAGCGATCGGCGCCCAGACAGCAAAGCCCGACCAGACGGTGATCGCTCTCGACGGCGACGGCTGTTTTCAGATGACCTTCCAGGAACTGATCACAGCCGCGACCGAGGACATTCCCGTGAAGATCGTCGTCTTCAACAACGGTGGCTACGGGATGGTCAAGCAGTGGCAGAACCTCTTCTATGGTGGCCGCCTCTCCGCCGTCGAACTCGGAACGACGATCCCCGACTATCCCAAGCTGGCTGAGGCACTGGGTTGTATCGGGCTTCAGGTCGACGCGCCGTCCGACGTCGACAGCGCAATAGACAAGATGCTGAGCGTCGACGACCGACCGGTCGTCCTCGAGGTCAAGACGGCGCTCGACGAGATGTGCTTCCCGATGGTCCCGGCAGGGGCTTCTAACGACATAATCGTCATGGGTCCGGAAGATCTGGTATCAGGACCCTCGAACGCGGCGTCGGTTTGAGCCAGCACACCCTCTCCGTCATCGTCGAGGACAAGCCCGGCGTTCTCGCACGCGTGTCGGCGATGTTCTCTAACCGCGGATTCAATATCCACTCGCTGGCAGTGGGTCCAACTCACGTCCCGGGCCGGTCCCACATCACCGTCGTTGTCGACGCCCCCGAGCTCGAACAGCTCAAGAAGCAGCTCCACAAGCTGGTCAACGTGATCAAGGTGACCGAACTGGAACGCAGCGACGCTCTCGAGAGCGAAGTGGTGATCGCCAGGGTCTCGTGCAACCCGGTGAACCGAGGGGAGGTGGGCGATACGGCCGGGCTCTTCGGGGCTCGAATGATCGACCTGGCCCCCGACACGATCACCTTCGAGCTCGCCGGGACCCCCGAACATCTCGCATCTTTCCTCGATCACATGAGGCCATACGGCATCGTCGACCTCGTCAAGTCGGGACGGGTGGCGATGAAGAAACTCTCAGACGTGGCGCGAATGGTGGTGGGCCAGACGTGACACGTAACAGCAAACAACCAGGAACGAAAGAGAAACAGCAATGACCAGGACAATCACCCTCGACAAGGGGTTGCAGGACGGAGAGCAGCGTGCAGCCTTCCAGAGTGCGCTGGACGAGATGGGAGTGGCCTTCACCTCTGCATCGTCGTTCGAACGCGCCTTCGCCAGGACGAAGGAGGCGGCTGACATCAACGGCCAGGTGCCGGGTGAACGGCTCCAGGCGATCGTCGACGACGTCGTCTCGGGAATGGAAGTCTTCCAGGGCGTGGCCGACAGCTACCGATGACCTATCGGGTAGCCGTCGTGGGCGGTGACGGGACCGGCCCGGAGGTAGTCGACGAAGCAGTCAAGGTCCTCGAGGCTGCGTCGCGAACCTTCGGTTTCGAGCTCGACCTCACACCGATCGAGCTCGGTGGAGAGCGTTACATGCGGAGCGGCGAACTACTCCCCGGCGAGGTGCTGGACCAACTTCGCGGTTCCGATGCGATCCTCTTTGGAGCCATCGGCCACCCTGAAGTCGCACCGGGGATCCTGGAGCAGGACATCTTGCTCAGGCTGCGACGCGAGCTCGGCCAATACATCAACCTGCGGCCGGTCAAACTGCACCCAGGCGTCCGATCCCCAATCGCCGACGTAACACCCGAAGACGTCGACTTCGTGGTCGTTCGAGAAAACAGCGAGGGCCTCTATGTCGACAAGGGAAGCTTCACCGCAAAAGGCTCGCCCTTCGAAGTGGCAGTCCAGGAGTCGGTCAACACGCGAGTCGGTGTCGAGCGTTGCATCCGCTATGCCTTCGAGTTGGCGAGGTCGCGACCTGCGAGACACCTGACCCTGTGTGGCAAGACCAACGTGCTCAAGTACTCCTGGGATCTCTGGAAACGGGTTTTCGACGAGGTTTCGGCCCAGTTCGAGGATGTGTCGACTTCGTACGCCCATGTCGATGCCATCTGTCTATGGATGATCGAGGATCCCGGTCGTTTCGACGTGATCGTCACCGACAACATGTTCGGTGACATCATCACCGACCTCGCCGCCGCCATCCAGGGTGGATTGGGGATCGCATCCGGGGGAAACGTGAATCCGGAAGGCGTATCCATGTTCGAGCCGATCGGTGGCACCGCTCCCGGATTCGAGGGAAGCGGAAAGATCAACCCGCTCGCCGCGATTGGCGCCGCCGCCATGATGATGAGGGATTTGGGTGAATTAGCGGCCGCTGACGCCATCGAGGCTGCGGTGGCCAAAACCGCCGGCGAGCTCCCCAGTCTCCGCGCCGGGGAGATGGGGAGCACAACGACTGAGGTCGGCGACCGCGTGACCTCCCTGGTCAGCGGTCCTGTCGAGGCGAAGACGTGACCACCCGCACTCTCTTCGAGAAGATCTGGGACGACCACGTCGTTTTGGGGGAGGACCCTGCCCTGCTCTACGTCGATCTCCACCTGGTCCATGAGGTGACGTCGCCCCAGGCGTTCTCAGGTCTGGACCGCGACGGCCGCACCGTCCGTCGTCCCGACCTCACCGTTGCCACCGTCGACCATGCCATCCCGACCACGTCTAGATCGCTGGGCATCCGCGACCCGCAGTCGAAGAAGCAGGTCGACACCCTCAAGGCGAACACCGAGAAGCACGGGATCACGTTCTTCGGTCTCGACGACCCACGTCAGGGAATCGTCCACGTGGTCGGTCCGGAGAACGGGTACACCCAGCCCGGGAAGGTCATCGTCTGCGGCGACAGTCACACGTCTACACACGGTGCTTTCGGAGCTCTGGCGTTCGGGATTGGAACCTCCGAGGTGGAGCACGTCCTGGCAACCCAGACGTTGTGGCAGAAGCGACCACGAACCATGGCAGTTGAGTTCGATGGTGCCCTACCCGACGGCGTCACCGCCAAGGACATGATCCTCGGCATGATCTCACAACTCGGCGTCGGCGGAGGTCAGGGACATGTGATCGAGTACCGCGGTGAGGCCATCCGTAGTCTCACCATGGAACAGCGGATGACTATCTGCAACATGTCGATCGAAGGTGGCGCTCGGGCGGGCATGATCGCTCCCGACGAGACCACCTTCGCCTATGTCGAAGGAAGGCCCCGAGCTCCGAAGGGTGCTGACTGGGAAGCCGCCCTCGCCTACTGGTCGAGGCTTCCCACTGACGAGGGAGCCAGCTTCGACACGACCCACCACATCGATGTGGCGGCGTTGGTACCCCACGTGAGCTGGGGGACCAACCCAGGACAGACATCCCCGATCACGGCTTCTGTTCCTGACCCTGAGTCATTCGCCGACCCGGTCGAGAGAGACTCTGTCGTGAGGGCACTTCAGTACATGGCGTTGAAGCCGGGAACGCCCTTCACCGACATCCCAATCAAGCATGTGTTTCTCGGCTCGTGCACAAATGGACGCATCGAGGACCTGCGGAACGCGGCGAAGGTCGTCGCAGGGCGCAGGGTCGCCGACGGTGTGAAGGCTGTTGTCGTCCCAGGTTCGATGCAGGTCAAAGCTCAGGCCGAGGCGGAGGGGCTCGCAGAGATCTTCACGTCTGCCGGTTTCGACTGGCGAGAGGCGGGCTGTTCGAGCTGTCTGGCCATGAACGATGACGTGATCCCTTCTGGAGAACGCTGCGCGTCTACGTCAAACCGCAACTTCGAAGGCAGACAGGGCCGTGGAGCCCGGACTCACCTGCTCAGCCCGGCGATGGCTGCCGCCGCGGCCGTGGCGGGTCATCTAGTCGACGTCAGGGATTGGTCGTGAAACCTGTCTCGAAGGTGTCGGGCCGGATGGTTCCCCTCCCCCACGCTGACGTCGACACCGACCAGATAATCCCGAAACAGTTCCTGACTCGAACGGAGAGGACTGGCTACGGCGACTTCCTGTTCTTCGACTGGGCAACGACCGAGGACGGAAAGTCTTCGTCCGACTTCTTCACCAACGACCCCAATCGGAGAGGTGCCAAAGTCCTCATCGCCGGTCGCAACTTCGGTTGTGGGTCCTCCCGGGAGCACGCAGTGTGGGCCATCCAGGACTGGGGTTTCGACGCTGTGATAGCCCCGTCGTTTGGTGACATCTTCCGCAACAACTCGGTCAACACGGGTCTGCTCACCATCGAGTTGCCGGACGAGGTCGTGGCACAGCTACTCGACGCCGCACAGAACCCGGCCACCGTCGTCGACATCGATCTCGAGGGTCAAGTGGTTCAGGTGGGTGACTTCGCAGTCGAGTTCGACTTCGACCCCGAGCCAAAGGAACGTCTCCTCAAAGGTCTCGATCCGATCGGCAGGACGCTCGAGGAGGATGCTGCAATCTCGGAGTACGAGTCGAATCGCCCGAGCTGGCTTCAGTAATGATCGGGGTCGTCGAACGGCTCCTCGGTGTCGATCAGACGCTCGCTGATCCAATCGTCGATCTCCACCCACATGTCGAAAAGCCAGGTCTCCTGGTTCTCGGGTGACGGAATCTCGTCAGAGGAGACGTACCAAACACGGGCGGCAACGTTGGTGTCGGTCGGAATGCCCCGCCAGATGTCACCAGGCGTGACGAAGGTCTCCAGTCCGGCATGTCCCACGAAGAACACGTCGGTGCCTGGGGGCGCTGCGGCAAGAGCGGTCATCACCCCGGTCGAGCGCGGAGGGAGAGTGTTCTCGAGCTCCTCGGCCCGCTCCGCCAGGTCGGGTCGGCCCATCTCCCGCAGTTTCTCGATGGACCTCCGTGCCCGCTTCTCGGTGTAGTTCGCCCCTTCGGGAAAAATCACGAAAGCATCGTTGCCGTCCATGGTCGCGGCCATCTCGGTGATGGTCTCGAGTAGCTCGCCCCTCCCATCCTTGCCACCGGCTACGAAGGCCGACGGCAGTCGATTCAGCATGACGTCGATCATGGGATCCCACTGCAAGAACTCTTTGAGCACGATTCGAGGCTGGCGTTTGAAGCTGTTGGCCAGCGCATCCATCAGGAGTATCGAGTCGCCAGGACCGGCATGTCTGCTCAGCACCATCACGGGACGTTGGTTACGAGGTGGAACCGAAGATGACCGCCGTGGTGAGCTCTCCCTGACGATATTCAGCTTGAACGTGAATTTCGCCGAGGCAACGATGCGACGCATCATCCAAGCCATCAGAACGTAATGGGCCTCGATGAAGGCTGGTGCGTGGATCTTGAGTCCGAACCCCGACAGCACCCAGAGTGAGAACATCATCGTGAGCGCCGCTGCCTCTACCAACAGATAGAGGAACAGGAACCAAGTGATCCTGAGGATGCGCCATTTCCCTGGCACATACCGTGAGATGAAGGCTGCAGCTATCACGATCACCGGCAAGGTCACCGCGGCCGCCACTACGCCGAGGACCAACGCAGGTGCCAGTAGGAGACGACGAACCGGGCGTGGGGGTGGTCTCAACCTGCGGCCGACTGTTCCAGATAGTCGACGGTTGCCTCGTATGCGACTCTCATTCGGTCTTCGATACCGCCGGTGTCCTTCCAACTGAGCTGACGCCGGTCGTCCCAGGCGACGGGACTGCCCGTGGGTAGGACGTGTACGGCGACATTCTCTGGCAAGTTCTGCATCGTGGTCATGAACCGGTGCCTACGGGCGATCTCGAATGAGATCAGTGCTGCCTCATGAAGACGCTCGGGGGGACGGAGAGGAGATTCGATCCGGCCCACCTGGAGCACGTAAACGGTATCGGCACCGAGCTGGACCGCGCGGGACAGTGGCACCGAGTCGACCAGCCCTCCGTCGTAGAAGTGCTCACCGTCGATCTCCACGGGCGGGAACAAGGCCGGTACGGCAGAAGAAGCGAGCACGGCGTCGACTAGTGAACCGGAAGTGAACCAATGCTCCATGGCGGTCTCGATCGACGCAGCGACACATTGATAGCGAACGTGAAGATCTTCGATCCGGGTGTCGGGATGGATCGCCTTCTCGATCAGGATCCTCAGTTCGGCGGTCTCGTGGAGCGACGGCTTCAACGAGGCCACCCTTTTGGCACGATCGAACAAGCTGCTCTGAAACAGATCGATCCCCGACGCCTCCATCCAGAACCGGGTCAGCCGCTCGACACCTTCGGCGCCCGAGTAGTCGGCGATCACCGCACCATTGAACGCCCCGATCGACGTCCCAAGGATGAGATCGGGCGCGATGCCGGTCTCGTGGAGCGCCTGGATCATCCCGACCTCCACAGCCCCCCAACGGCCACCACCGCCGAGGACGAATGCTGTGGCCATCAGTCCTCTTCCTCGATGTACCACTCCGTGAAGTCGGAGCATCGCCCGTCTTCGGCGAACCTGATGATGAAGAGGTTCCTGTAGCTGATGGGGGGGTCGAAATAGTTGGTGCGACCCTGTATCACCGCCAGGTCATCGGTCTCGACGATGGGTTGCCACTCGAAGTCCCAGTTGTCCTCTGAGTCGTCGATCTCCTGCCATCTGGCGATGATCTCGTCACGACCCTCCCACTCCCCATCGGCGGTCTGTGGGTCATAGACGGCATCCTCCGTGAACAACTCCTCTATGTGCTCGGTCTCGTTGCTGCTCCAGGCGAGCACGTATCGGTCCATCCAGACGTCGAGTCTCTCACTCATCGACAGGCAAGTTAGTGCTGACTCGGGATGCGTAGCATTACCCCCATGACAAACGACCGACCGATCGCGGCGACCTCGTTTTGCGTCGTGATCGGCTGCAGCGACCCGGACACCAGACCGCGGCTGATCGTCACCGGTCCCGAGACGGAGGTTGAAGTCGAGGTCTGTGTCAAACACTCCGAAGTCGACCTCGACATCAACGACCTGGAACTCGGCGACTGGGGCGAGTAGCCGGGAGTTTGCTGTCCTCGGGACCCGGGTACATCCCTATCTCATCGAGCCACAGGAGGCAAAGAGATGAGTGAGGTAGTGGGTCTTTTCCCCAGTCAACATCAGGCGCAAGATGCCGTCGATCGTCTGACCGATCTCGGCTATGACGCCGGGACCGTGGGTTATGTCGACCGTCATCGTGACCAGGGAGGTGAAATCGTCACCGATCCCGACCACTTCGATGACGATCACGATATGGAGCACCATGAGGTCGCAGAAGAAGCCGGAAAGGGCGCGGCAGGCGGCGCCATCGGTGGTGCGGCAGTGGGTGCCGGAGCAGCCCTGCTGGCATCGGCGGGGCTGGTGCTGATTCCAGGTGTCGGTCCCTTCCTGGCCGCAGGGACCATCGCCGGCGTTCTCGGGAGCACTGCCGTTGGAGCAGCCGGTGGTGCCGTACTCGGTGGTGCGACCGGAGCCATCTTCGGAGCGGTCGAAGAGCACGAACATGCAGACCACGACACTTCTCGTCACTATCGCGAGCGCGTGTCCGAGGGCGACGCCATGGTCAGCGTCGACGCCGACAGCATGGAGACTGCCAAAGTAGCGGACGTTATGCGCCAGGCCGGGGCAACGGACGTGAACGTGTACGGAGACGAGGGCTGGGTAGCCGTCGACTGACGAGAGCCTGAGATCGATCAGTGGAGGCGTCCGCAGAGGCGCCTCCACGTATGTCTGGACGGATTGGAAACGCCTGGCGCTCCCCCTGACGCCAAGCATTTCCGTCGCCCCCGCTACATAGATACCCGGGGAACCGGGAGGCGACCTGGGTCGGGAGACCCATATGTGGTGACTGCGTCACCCAATTCGAGCCCGCCGTCGAGCCAAAGGCGCTACTAGAGGCGACGGGACGCGGCTGCGTTTCCGGTGCTGGTTGTTCCCGTGGCGCGGGCGGGGCTGCTTGTTTGGTCGCTAGCTCTTGATATCGAGCATGGCCAACGCTTCATCCATTGACTCCACCCGGGCTGCGAACAATGGATCGGGAAAGATTATCTCCAGGACGCGTCGCACCTGTCGAGAGGGAACCAAGATAATGGTGCTTCCCTTTTCGTAGATGAGTCGTTTGCCTTCGACGAGTCCGTGAAGACCGGTCGAGTCGATGAACCTGACCTCTCGGGCGTCGATGACCACGTTGGTGAGCCCTTTGTCTGCCAGTTCTTGGAACCGAGCGACCATCTTTGGAGCGGTGGCCAAATCGATCTCGCCGGACAACACGAGAATCGCAGTCCCGTCCGATAGCGCCTCGATGCTGGAAGTCAACGCGGCTTCTGTAGACACAACCACAATCTCCTTGCCTCGATACCTCAACCCTTCCCGCCGGGGTCCGGAGCGGAGAATGGCGCGGATTTTATCCAAACGTTTCGGCAACTTCAAGAAAGGGAAAAAGAAGAAATCGCATGATCGGGGTCATCTATGCCCGCAGTTGTAATGGATTTTCCTTCCGACAGTGCCGCGGTAGCGGATGTCCGGGACCTGGTTTGTCGAGTTGCGGAAGTCGCCATCGAGCATCCTGCCGTCCTCGTGGCTTCTGAATTGGCCACCAACGCCACGATTCACGCCGCCACCCGTTACCGGGTTGCCATCGAAACCAACCATGTGATCCGCATCGAAGTCTCAGACGAATCCCCCGACCCCCCAGCTCTGGGAGCATCCCCCCATCGCTGGGGACTCCAGATCGTCGACAAGCTCAGCGCCGTCTGGGGAGCTTCACCCTTCAACGGCTACTGGAAAGTCGTGTGGGCGGAAATCCCACGCTCCGGCGACTGGCCGTCTCTGGAATATGAGTAAGTGACTGACCGTGGCTCCAAGCGGCAGGCGGGCTCGGTTATCAGATGACCACGTTCGCCGTGAGCACGCCGCAGTGTTGACTGGCATTCAACCACTGGAAGCAGCATGGCGACGATGAGGACGGAATCCGGTTTCAATGGCCGGTTTGAGCGTCTCTCGCAGCGGGTCACACACGCGGTCGGGAGGCCCTGGGCCTTCTTGGTGGCCCTGATCGTCGTACTGGTGTGGGCCCTATCCGGTCCTCTGTTTGGGTTCGGTGACACCTGGCAACTGGTGATCAACACCGGAACCACGATCGTCA
>DASTBQ010000153.1:0-2470 GCA_035711995.1 Acidimicrobiia bacterium
CGATCGAGCCCTCCGCCTCGCAATGCGGCCCGAAGACCAGCTCGATTATCTCGGCTTCTGAGATTCGCTCCGACGGCTCCGGCTCGGGGTCGGGCTGGACGTGCCGCCACCAGAACTTGCGGAGTGAGACCTGTCGAAGCTCTTCATCCAGGTGCCTGATCATCTCGAAACCGGCCCAATGCATCATGGAGTGTCCTTCCTCGACTACCCCCCGACACTACGATCAGATGCGGACAGGATCTGTCCGCATAGACCACGAGAATCGAGGAAGATGGACAGCGCGGAACGTTTGCTCAAGCTCCTCGGTCTGCTCGAAGGGCGCATCGACTGGACCGCAGAGGAGCTGGCTCGACGACTCGAAGTGACCACGCGGACGGTACGCCGAGATATCACCCGCCTGCGCACTCTCGGGTACCCGGTCGAAGCGGTGGCCGGGCCGGGGGGCGGTTACCGTCTCGGGCAGGGCGGCAAGCTCCCGCCGCTTCTCCTCGACGACGAGGAGGCGTTGGCTGTGGCATTGGGTCTCCGAGTCGCAGCGACGACCGCGGTCGGAGGCCTCGAGGATGCGTCGCTCTCTGCCCTGTCCAAGCTCGAGCACGTGTTACCTCCCAAGTTGCGGGCCCAGCTCGAGGACATATCGGAGGCAACCGTCTCGACACTGACAACGTCTCCTTCTTCGGTCGACCACGCCTCGCTGGCGGTCGCCGCTTCGGCAGCACGCACCAGACAGCGGATGCGTTTCACCTACACCGACGTCGAGGGCCGGGTCACCGAGAGACACGTCGAGCCGCTGCGTCTGGTGCACACCGGACGTCGCTGGTACCTGGTCGGGTTTGACCTCGATCGTGACGACTGGCGCACATTTCGCCTCGACCGTCTCACCGACCCGGTCGCAACGGGGATGCGCTCGGCCCGCCGGCCTGAGCCCGACCCGGTAGAGATGGTGCAGCGCGGGGTGGCCATCGATGCCTACGCCCTGCGCGCCACGATTCGGATGGCGACATCCATGGAACGGGCGACACAGATGATCCCTCCGACGATCGGCGCACTCGAATCCCTCGGACCCGAGATGACCCGGCTGGTGATCGGCGCCGATGACGTGCAGTGGTTGGCGCGGTATCTGCTCGGACTCCCCTGGGAGTTCGAGGTCGACTCACCGGACGAGTTGGGTGAGGAGCTGACGCGGATCGGGCGACGCCTCATCGCCGTTCACTCGTCCTGATCAGCCCCCGCGGCCTCCAGATCGGCTTCGAGCTCCACGGTGGCGGTCCCCGTCTCGGACACGATACGTAGGGACTCGGCTGGCAGGTGGAGGGCTACCTTGTCGGGCCAGTCCCAAGGGAACGCGCCTCCCTGGTTGGGGACCGTCACCTGGATGGTGCCCACCTCCTCGACCGTCACCAGGACGTTGAGCAATGGGCCTGCGAACACGACGCGTTCGATCTCTCCGGTGAGGACATTGTCGCCGGCGAAATCGGGTGGATGGATCTGCACTCTCTCGGGGCGGATGCTGACGGTCACCTCGCCGCTGGCGCCCTCCTTGTCCACGCAGTCGAGCTCGGAACCGGCCAGAGCGACCCGTCCCGGGCCAACGGCTTCGGCATACATCAGATTCGAGATCCCGAGGAAGTCGGCGATGTAGCTCGAGGTCGGCGTCTCGTAGATCTCGGCAGGCGTGCCCGTCTGCTCGACGGTGCCTTCGGTCATCACCGCGATCCTGTCGGACATCGTCATCGCCTCTTCCTGATCGTGGGTGACATAGATGAAGGTGATCTCCAGGTCCTCCTGGAGCCGCTTGAGCTCGACCTGGAGCGACTTGCGCAGCTTGGCGTCGAGAGCTCCCAGAGGCTCGTCGAGCAGGAGAACCGACGGGCTCAGCACCAACGATCTGGCCAGGGCCACTCTCTGCTGCTGCCCGCCTGAGAGCTGGGTGGGTTTCCGGCTCTCCATCCCGCTCAGGTGGACCCGATCGAGGGCCTCCGCCACCCGACCGTTCCGCTCCGCCTTGGGCACGTCCTGATAGGCGAGCCCGAAGGCGACATTGTCCGCGACGTTCATGTGGGGGAACAGGGCATAACTCTGAAAGACGGTGTTGACCGGCCGCTTGTGAGGTGGGGTCCCCGCTTGGTCGACGCCATCGATGAGAATGGCCCCGCTGTCAGGCCGCTCGAAACCCGCGATCAAGCGCAGGGTGGTGGTCTTCCCGCATCCCGACGGCCCGAGCAGAGAGAAGAACTCGCCGCTCTCGATGCGAAGGTCGATGTGGTCGACGGCCGGGTTCTCCCCGTAGTACTTGGCAAGATCGACCAGTTCGACGACGCCACTCATCAGCGAGCGAGCCTAGACCCGCATCATGCAGAGATGACGCCTGCGAAACCGTCCAGTGTCTCCAGATAACGGTCGACGTCCTCGACCGTGTGCTGGACAGAGAGCAGCCACTGCTCGCCCTTGCCCCATGGCGGCAGGAACA
>DASTBQ010000154.1:0-24602 GCA_035711995.1 Acidimicrobiia bacterium
AATCGGTGATGATGGGCAGGGCCGTGAGGGAGTCCCATGGCTTTGATATGAATCCCTGCAACTGGCCTGTGTGAAGATCGACCGACACGAGACGGTCTGCACCGGCCTTCATGAAGAGATCAGCGATCAGTCTCGCAGTGATCGGCTCACGTGGCATCACCTTCTTGTCCTGACGGGAGTAGCCGAGGAAAGGGATGACAGCTGTGATCCGGCGTGCAGACGCCCGCTTCAGAGCGTCGATCGTCACCAGTTGCTCGATGATGTTGTCGTTGATCGGTGCCGAGTGGCTTTGGATCACGAAACAGTCGGCGCCGCGGACACTCTCTTGAGGTCTCACATATATCTCGCCATTGGCGAAGGTGGACCGCTCCACTTTGCCTAGCTGAATGCCGAGAACTTCGGCCACTTCCTCCGCCAGGGGCTCATTGGCGCCCCCGGTGAAGAGCATCATCCGATTGCGGGAGACGATGTCCACGTCAGTCCTCTGCGTCTTCGGCCGCTTTGCGCGCCTCGCGGCGTTGAGCGTAGCCGGGTATCTCCTTTTGGGTAGATCGCTCCACGGCCAAAGCTCCCGGGCTCACGTCCTTGGTAATGACCGAGCCGGCGCCGGTTGTCCCATCGTCTCCGACGGTCACAGGTGCGACGAGCATCGTGTCCGATCCGATGAAGGCGTCCTCTCCGATGACGGTTGGAGATTTCTTGACTCCGTCGTAGTTCACGGTGATCACCCCAGCCCCGATGTTGGCCCTGGCGCCGATGGTGGCGTCACCGAGATATGAGAGGTGAGGCGCTTTCGCTCCCGGACCCAGCGTGGTGTTCTTGGTTTCGACGAACGTCCCGACCTTGGAGCCGGCCTCGAGGACGGTGCCCGGCCTCAGCGATGCATAGGGACCGACCTCACAATCATTCCCGACTCGAGCACCACGGAGGACCGCGTACCAGACGGTTGCTCCGGCACCGATCGTCGAATCGACGGCAAACACGTCGGGGCCGACCTGCGAACCGGTCCCGACGCTGGTTGCGCCTTCCAGGTGGGTACCGGGATAGATGAGGGCTCCGGGTTCGACCGTGACGGTGTCATCGATGTAGGTGCGGTCGGGGTCGACGATGGCAACACCAGATTTCATGAGACGATGATTGATCCGACGTTGCAGCTCCCTGCGAGCGTCGGCGAGCTGATCCTGGGAATTGATACCCATCACCTCCTGTGGATTCGCATCAACCGTGGTGAGCCGATCACCGGCCTCAACGAGAAGACCGACGACATCCGTCAGGTAGTACTCGCCCTGGGCGTTGTCGTTGTCGATCTGTTTCAGGGTTTCGGCGAGACGACCTGCACGAACAGCGTAGATGCCGGCATTGACCTCATCGTTGTTCAACTGCTCCGGTGTGCAGTCGCGGTGCTCGACGATCCCGGACACCTGACCCATCTCGTCACGTGTGACCCGGCCGTAGCCGGAGGGGTCGTCGAAGTGAGTCGAAATGAGTCGAGCCGTCTCGTCTTCACCGAGATCGGCGAGCTCAAAGAGGAGCTCAGGAGTCAGCAGGGGTGTGTCCCCATAGAGGATCATCACGGTGTCGTCCCGATCGAGAGCTCCCAGCGCGTCGAAACCGATTGCGGCGGCGTGACCCGTTCCCAGTTGCTGCTCCTGGAGGGCGTCGATGGTGTCGTCGGGAAGGATCTGGCGCACCTTGTCGGCCCCGTGTCCCACGACCACGACCGTGGACACAGGGTCGAGGGGTCGGACCGCATCGATGACCCAATTCACCAAGGAACGACCCGCCGCGACGTGCGCCACCTTGGGAAGGTCGGATTTCATCCGTTTTCCCTCGCCGGCAGCGAGGATCACGACATGTATCGGCAAGTGGAGAACCCTCTCGTCGTCGCTGGGGGGGCAGGACTCGAACCCGCAACAACAGGACCAAAACCTGCCGTGTTACCAGTTACACCACCCCCCATAGGTGGTGCCGACAGGTTACAACCGACCGTCTTCTCACCAGAACCCGCAACAACAGGACCGCAACCACCATTGTGTTACCAGTCACCCCACCCCCTATAGGTGGTGCCGACAGGTCACAACCGACCATCTTCTCACCAGAACCCGCAACAACAGGACCGCAACCACCACTGTGTTACCAGTCACCCCACCCCCCATAGGTGGTGCCGACAGGTCACAACCGACCCTCTCCTGACCAGAACCCGCAACAACAGGACCTTATTCTCACCCAGAACCCGCAGATCAGCGCGACTCCCTGCTCACTCGTTCCACTCCACGGTCCCGCAATGCCACTCCCCTGCCCTCCTCGATCAGCCCTTCCACAGCGGCGACCCCGCCAACGGCTTCATCGACGGTTGCGAAGTAGCCGAAACAGCTCGATCCGGAGCCGGTGAGACATACAGTCGTGCCCCACACGGTTGCCACATCGGCCATGAAGTCGCCCAAGAACGGCTCCAGTGACAGGGCAGCGGGGAGCAGGTCGTTTCGCATCGGCATCCGGCCCCGCAGCGACGGTGGAAGGAGCCGGTCGGGTGTGACGTCGCCCTCGGGGCCTTCCAGCCGATCCCAACGTGAATAGACCTCGGCAGTCGACAGGCCGAATTCTGGGACAATTACGGCGAGGGCAAAACCGTCGGCGGGATAGACGGATTCGATGCTCTCGCCGATCCCCGACATCATCAGGGTGCCCCCAGTCAGGAAGAGGGCCACATCGGCGCCAACCCGCGACGCGACTGAAGCGAGCAGAGCCGTGTCGATCGAACCAAAGTCTGCTGCCGCCGTGAGGGCGGCGGCCGCATCGGAGCTGCCGCCACCGAGTCCGGCTTCCGTGGGGATCTGCTTGTCCAGGGTCATGCGTAACGGGGGAACGTCACCGAAGTCACGTGCCAAGGCAAGGGCGCGTAACACCAGGTTCTCCTCGATGTCGGAATCGAGCTCGTCACGAGCCTCGCCCCGCACGACTCCGAGGGTGTCGGTCCATTCGATCGTTTGCACCAACGACTGCAGTGGATGCATCCCGTCTCTTCGCGGAGGTGCGACCAGAAGCGAGAGGTTGACCTTGGCCGGGGCCAGATACTCAGCCATGGGCGGCCAGCTTGAGGAAGTCGTCCGGCGAGAGATCCTCAGCCCGTGCTGTGGGGTCGAGACCGGATGCCTCGATTACGACTGTGGGGTCGTCGAGAACCGAGGACAGGGATCCGCGCAGCATCTTGCGACGTTGCCCGAACCCGGCCTTGGCCAGCTCGACGGCGCGCGCGGCGCGTTCCGGTGGCTCCTGTCGAGTGACCACGACCACAGCCGACTCCACCTTCGGCGGTGGGTAGAAGACCTGCGGTGGCACTGTGAAGCCCATCCTCGCTTCGCCATATAGGCCGACGATCACAGAGGGAAGGCCATAGTCTGCCGAACCGGGAGTGGCCGCGAAACGGCGGGCGACCTCCTTCTGGACCATCACGATGAACCTGTCCACATTGGGAGCATTCTGAAGTGCCGACAGGACCACCGGCGTTCCCACGTTGTAGGGGAGGTTGGCGACCATGGCCCACCCGGAACCTTCCAGAGCCACTCCGAAGTCGACATCGACCACGTCTTCGAACCTGACCTCTACGTCCAGACCCCCGGTCACCTCGGCGAGGACCGGTCGAAGACCCTGGTCGACTTCGTAGGCCACGACATGTGCCCCCGCGGCCGCCAGTGCACGTGTCAGCGTGCCTGTCCCCGCACCCACTTCGACCACGAGCGACCCGGGACCGACACCGGCGAGATCGACGATCTTTCTCGTGATGTTGGCGTCAGCTAGGAAGTGTTGGCCGAGTCGATGGATCGGAGCCAGCCCATGTGTCGCCAGCAGGTCGGCGATCTCGGAACGAGATTGCGGGGTCACCTACCGAACACTCTCGCCGCGTTCTCGGTGGTGACGTGAGCGACCTCGCCGTCATCGAGACCCCACACTCGAGCCAGAGCAGTACCGACCAGGGCGACCCAGGCCGGCTCATTCTGCTGGCCACGATGTGGGGGAGGTGCCAGGTAGGGAGTATCCGTCTCGATCAACGCACGCTCCGGTGGCACCAGCTCCGCGCCAAGACGGATCGTCTCCCCGGTCTCGAAGGCGAGAGGACCGGCGAACGAGAACATCACACCAAGATCCAGGAATCTCCGCGTCCACTTCCTGCCGCCTGTCCAGCAGTGAAGAACCGTGCGCTCACCGGCTCCGGTGTCACTGAGGATCCGATGTATGTCGGAGAAGGCATCACGGCAGTGGACGACCAGAGGCTTGTTCAGATCTGTTGCGATCTCGATGTGGGCACGCAGCGACGTCTCTTGATCGGATCGTGGCGAGAGGTCCCGGTAGAAATCGAGACCTGTCTCACCGATCGCCGAGACCAGCGGAGCCAGTGCCTCGATCTCGGCGCGCTCCTCAGGCCAATGAGATGCATCATGTGGATGGAGACCGGCGGTGGCGAGAACGCGATCTCCGAACTCTTGGTGAAGGGCCAGTGACGCCTTCGAGCTGGGGACGTCGACACCTGGGGCGACCACCCAGGCCACCTGTTCGGCGCGTTCGAGAAGCTCGGCTGGCGACCGCCCGTCGAGTTGGAGATGACAGTGCGTGTCGACCCACGGCATCGGGCGATGACGGTACCTGCCCTCGGCCCGGCTTGGATATGTAGGCTCCGCGGGTGGATTCCGGAATCGCCCGCAAGATCGACGACCTGGGTCGCATCGTGATCCCGGCAGAGACCCGTCGCATGTTCAATATCAGGGAGGGGGACCACCTCTACATCGCAGTGGAAGGTGGGAACATCGTCCTCCGCAAGATGACCGACTCCTGCACCTTCTGTGGAACCGACTCGCAAGTGAGTCAGTTCAAGGGGAAGGGGATCTGCAGCGGCTGTAAGAGCCAACTGGAGTCCTAGGACTTGTCGATCAACGCTTCGTAGACCTCGCGACGCGAGACACCGGTTTCCGAAGAGACGTGCCTTGCTGCCGCGCTGACCGACTCACCCGACTCGACCAGCTCACGTGCCCTGGCAATGGCCTCATCAATGGACGGCTCGGGCTCGTCGGTCGGTCCGAGGACCAGAGTGACCTCACCTCTGGTCTCCTCCGACCAGCGGGGCAGCGACTCGGCGAGAGTCCCCACCCACGATTCTTCGTGGAGTTTGGTGAGCTCACGGGTGACTGCCACCTCACGGTGAGGTCCGCATACGGCGAGCAGATCGGCGAGATCGTCAACCAGTCGATTGGGACTGGCGAACAGCACCACGGGTCGGGTCTCGCTGGCCATGGCCTCGAGTCGAGTTGCCCGCTCTTTTCCCTTGCGTGGAAGAAACCCCTCGAATACGAAACGATCCCCGGCAAAGCCGGATAGGGCGACTGCCGTGGTCACGGCAGAAGGACCGGGAATCACCTCAACCCGGAACCCCGCATCCCTGACAGCCCTCACCGCGTGGGCACCCGGGTCCGAGACAGTCGGCATGCCGGCGTCGGAGACCAGCGCCACCTGACTACCTGAGCCCACCGCATCGACGATGTCTTGGGTCCGACCGATCTCGTTCCCGACGAACAGCGAGATGACCGGCACCGAGACTCCAAGATGACTCAGCAGCTTTGCGGCCCTTCTGGTGTCTTCCGCATAGACGAGATCCGCTCCTTCCAAAGACGATCGGAGACGATTGGAGACGTCTCCCAAGTTCCCGATCGGAGTGGCACAGACGACGAGACGACCGGCAGTCACCAGCGGAACTTAGGGGATTCAGGGATTCAGGGCGTGACCGGGATCAGCCGAGACCGACGGCGGCTCGGATCCCCTCACCAACGGCGGGAACATCCGAGGCGATGAAGTAGAGATCACCGTCCAGTTGCGAAACCCAGGCGAAATGATCTTCGGGGAACGACTCGGTGGCGAAGGTGAGCAGGGCAGTCTCCAACTCGTCGACGTCGGTTTGGGTGTCACCCTCGAAAACGATGAGCATCGCCGCGTTCTGGCCGTCGAACCATTGGTGATAGGAGTCGCCACCCCAGCCGTCGGCAGCGGTCGCCAAGCTATCCGTCGTGGTTCCCTGGTTCAGCATTATGCGAAATCCCTCTTCGCCCCATACCGAGGTTCGCTCCAGTGTGTAACCGGGGACGTCGACGGTGGGGATGGCCACCTCTACCGGCAGATCTCTCTGGTAATCGTCGGGTGTTATCACCTGCTCGCTGGAGCCGGGCAGACCGGCCATCGTCGCGTATGCGTCGTTCACGTCGTCCCAACTCCGATTCGGAATGTAGAGCGACTGCACGAAGCCAAGACCGGTGTCGTAGGGAAAGATCAGCGACTCCCGGAGGAATCGCGGCGCCGCCTCGAGGGCCGAGCTGTTGACGTCCAGGGAATCGGCTATGAATTCGCCCAAATCCCCCTGGGAGAGGGTCTGCACCCAGAGAACTTCCGCCAGCGTCGCGTCACCTTCGATCAGCGCCTGATAAGCGGTCGCTTCGTCCAGACGATCCTCGTCCACCATTGCCTGGAACAACGGGTTGAAATCGAAATGCTGGTCGGTGAGGGCGTGCACCAGCTCGTGGACAATGGTCCCTTGTTGGAGAAGCGAGAACCCGTCCTCCCGGGCGGGGACCACGATCTCGCCGGTGTCACCGTCGTAGAAGCCGGCGACTTGCTCGCCGTAGAGGTCGAGAATGATTGTTTCGAAGTCCGCATCTTCTGCGAGCAAACCCAGCATCTTGTATAGGGCCTCGTCGGCAGGGAGATCCTCGGACTCCTCTTCGATGTCGGCGCGTACCCTCGCTTCGAGCTCGTCATCGCTCACGACGGTGATGTTGGGCGGTTCGAGGAACGGGAGGTCGCGGATCTCCTGGGCGACCCGGATCAAGTCCTCGAGTTGCGCCTTTACCTCGTCCGACACTCCCTCCAGACCTGATAGGTCAGCCTCGGTCGTGGGAGCTGAGGGCTGGGCCTCGGTCGTGGTCGGCGATTCTTCGCCGGTTGTGGTCGTCTGCCCGCCAACGGTGGTTGTGGTCTGACCGCTGCCTGACGTCGTAGTCGTCGAGTCACCGTCGGAACTGCACGCAACGACGACGAACAGCAGCACGAGAAAAAGGGAAATGCGACGAACCATCTCTCGGCGAAGATTATCGGCAGCCAGTCGCTAGACCTGATCCCACGATCGCCATAACCGGGCCTCGCCTCGTACCCTTCTCGGATGCCGGTCCGGAAAACAATCGTCCTCTTCGCTGCCATCCTCACCATTGCAGCCTGCAGTGGCAGCGGCGGCGAGCTGCAGGCAATCGTCGAAGAGGGAGGCGAGACGAACGGCTTCGGTAACTTCAGGACCGGCACCGACAAGAGTTTCGGCGTCTTCATCTGTGTAGACGGAGGCAGCGCCACCATCGAGTCGGTGGAGGCGATGCATTCGGAAGGCGAGATCGAGTATCTCGGGGCGGTGGTCTACACCTCAGAGGACATGTTCGTCGGCGCCGCCGATGGTTTCCCGCCCGACGGGATCGATGAGACCAAGATCGAGCCAGCCGAGGGAGCTGTCGTTTCCGCCGACTGCTCGACCGGCGAAGGTGAGAAGGTCCAGCTCTTGGTGGGAGCTGAGAGGACGGGATCAGGTGGCGGTGTTCTCGACGGGTTCCTCGTCACTTCCGACACTGGCGAGCTCGAGATCGATCTGACGGTTCTGCTCTGTGGTGACGAACTCGAATACTGCGAGGCTCTGACACCGGCCGAGGGAACAACGACCACGACCGGGCCCTAGACGTCGGATCAGCCCCAGGCGCGCTCGGCCACCGAGGTGACGAGTCTCAGCTTCGACCACTGCTCGTCCTCGGTCAGAGCGTTTCCTTCCATCGTCGAGGCGAAGCCACATTGCGGGCTTATGCAGAGCTGGTCGTGGTCGACGTAGCGACCGGCATCCTCGATCCTGGATAGAAGGTCGTCCTCGCTCTCCAGCTCCGGCGTCTTCGAGGTCACCAAACCCAACACTACAGTCCGATCCTCAGGCACGAAACGAAGTGGGGCGAAGTCTCCGGAGCGCTCATCGTCGTACTCCAGGAAGTACGAATCCACGTCGAGCTCGTTGAAGAGGACCTCGGCCACCGGCTCGTAGCCACCCGATGCGAAAAACGTCGACTTGTAGTTGCCCCGACAGAGATGGACCGCCGTGGTCATGTCGTCCGGCGTGTCTCTTATCGCCGCATTGATGAGAGCAGCGTATGTGCGGGGCAGTTCGTCGGGATCGTCACCGCGCTCAGCGGCTCCTTCCCGCATCGCCGGATCACATAGATAGGCGAGGTTGGTGTCGTCCAGTTGGACGTACCTACAGCCGGCTGCATACAGATGAGCCAACTCGTCCCGGTAAGCCTGGGCGAGATCCTCGAAGAAGACATCCAGATCCGGATAGGACTCGATGTCTATCCCAGCTCGCCCGCCCCGAAAGTGAGCCATAGTCGGAGACGGGACGCACACCTTGGGATGACGACCCGTGTGTGACTCGACGAATCGGAAGTCGTCCACCTGGATGTCATGGCTGTGGGCCAGCTTGCCTGTCACCGTCACCCGAGGTGGGGCGAACCCGACCCTGTTCTCGGAAGCCGAGCTCGAAGCGATCGTCCCGGTGACGGTCACACCATCGAGTTCCTGCAGGAAGTCGAGGTGGAAGTAGGCGCGGCGAAACTCCCCATCGGTGATGCTCTCGATTCCGGTAGCTTCGAGCTTGGGGATCATCGCTGCAATGGCCTCGTCTTCCACCTCGCGCAACCCCTCCTTGCCCAGTTCACCTCGGGCGACCCTCGCACGCGCCTCGAAGATCTGTGGAGGACGAAGCAGCGACCCGACATGGTCGGCTCGAAACGGCGGGTCGATGTGACCTGGTGGCAACGCTTCTCCTCGGTGGCTCAGGCGAACTTACACACCCGGTCGACTGACTCCATCCGCGGTGAGCACCCTTGCCTCCCGTTCACTCACCAGGAGAACCACTGCGAGTGACAGGCAGACCACGAAGATCGACCCGGCCAGCGCCTGGAACCCGGCGCGCTCACCGACCAGCCCTATCAACCAAGGAACCGCCGAGGCACCGATCGTTGCCGCAGCAAGCTGATAACCGATCGAGTACGTCGAGCGATCCCTTCCGATTCGCTGTGGTGTCAGAGTGACCAGGGTCGGGAAGATCGGTGCGAGACCCAGACCGGTGATGGGGAGACCCAATGCACCCAGTCCGCCGGGATTGGCCCATAGCCAGGCCAGACCCACCAAGGCGATGAGGGCTCCTCCATTGAGTGTCGTCGTTGCCGACCAGCGGTGACCGACTACTCCAACTCCGAGACGGCCCAGAGTCAAACCTCCCCAAAAAGCCGACACCCAGAGGCCGGCTATCGCCGTGGAGAGGCCACGCCCTTCGCTGAGAAGCGAGAAGGCCCACTGGCCGACCCCGAACTCGACCCCTGTGTAGAGGAGGAACAGGAGAATCAGCAGAAACGACCGTCGTTTGCGCTGGGCCGGCGCCGGGACACCCTCAGGCGGGGAAGTGTCGGCGAGCCAATTGCGTCTCCTCATCCAGATCGCTACCCCCACAACAACCTGCAAGCCAGCTAGGACCGCATACCCGGCACGCCAAACACCCGTTGAAGTGAGGGAGATCGTGATCAGGATCGGACCGAGTGTTGCGCCGACACCAAAACAGGCGTGGAGGAGGTTCATCGAGCGGACGTCGAAGGCCAGGGCAGCGTGGGCGTTCATCCCGGTGTCGACTAGTCCCCCACCAAGACCGACGAGCAGTGGGGCCAATGCCAGCAATGGCCAGGCGCTGGTCAAGGCAATCGATCCCACGCCGACGATGAGCAGCGCAGTACCGACCCAAAGAACGTTTCCCGTGCCGAGCCGTCCGTGAATCCGGCCGTAGAAGAGGCTTGCGATCAGATAGCCGGCGCCAGCCGAGACGAGAAGAAACCCGAGATCGGCAAGACTGCGGCCGAAGACCGTGCTCATCGAGGGCCAGGCGACACCCAGCGACCCGTCGACCATCCCGAGAGAGATGAAGACGACGAAGGCCAGTGCCAGCATCCCCATGGCTGGACGTCGGATCTGAGAGGGCGGGATCATCGCGCCACTATGGCGTTGCTGGCAGCCACTGCGCACCCGGCAAGGCCCTATCTGAGAGGGTTCCCCGTTTCAGAGGTGCCGCAGAGTGTCCTTGGCAAAGCGAGAAGTTCGAGAACCGTGTCGATTGGGCAATCCTGTCTTCGTTTAGAAGACGAAGATGCCCGGCAGATCGCCGGGTCCTGAGGCAAAGGAGCTCGCAATGAGTCAGTACCTACTGTCCGTCTACTACGTCGAAGGTCAGGAAGAGCCGTCCCCCGAGGTGATTCAGGAGATGTACGCGGACGTAGACGTCGTAAACAAGAAGATGCAGGACGCCGGTGCCTGGGTGTTCGGAGGCGGCCTCCACACCCCCGACATGGCCACCGTCGTTGACGGGTCGAGCGGTGAAGTGATCACAACCGACGGTCCGTTCGCCGAGGCGAAAGAGCAGATCGGTGGCTTCTGGGTCATTGAGGCGAAAGACCTAGACGATGCGCTCGACTGGGCCAGCCAGGCCACGATCGCCTGCCGGGGACCCGTAGAAGTGAGGCCATTCCAGGACGAGGAGGCCTGACCTGACGGTTGGCGACCTCGAGATAGCCGAGGTCTTCCGTCAGGAGTCGGGCAGGGCTGTCGCCACCCTGATTCGTCGATTCGGTGATATCGACATCGCCGAAGAGGCCGTTCAGGATGCATTCGTCGAAGCGGTCCGCCGCTGGCCGGGCTCAGGCATCCCACCTAGCCCGGCCGGCTGGATCATCACCACGGCCAAGAACCGCGCCATCGACAAGTTGCGTCGGGAGTCATTGCGGGACGAACGGGAGACTCAGGCGCTCGACCTCGTGCCACCCGACGAGCCAGAAGAGATCGAGATCGTGGACGACGACCAGCTTCGCCTCATCTTCACCTGCTGCCACCCGGCGTTGGCCCCTGACGCACAGGTGGCGCTGACCCTCCGACTGATTGGGGGACTGCAGACACCCGAGATCGCACGCGCATTTCTCACCAGTGAACCGACGATGGCGCAACGTCTGGTCAGGGCGAAGCGGAAGATCCGTGATGCCCACATCCCATATCGCATCCCACGTGACGCAGAATTGCCAGCCCGCCTCCGACCTGTGCTGGCCGTGGTCTATCTCGTGTTCAACGAAGGCTACGTGGCGACGGGTGGCGACACGCTGGGTCGAGTGGACCTCGCCGAGGAGGCTATCCGGCTCGGCAGGCTGCTCATGGGTCTGATGCCTGATGAACCGGAGGTGATGGGTCTTCTCGCATTGATGTTGCTCACTGAGTCCCGCCGGACCGCACGCACCGGGCCTGACGGATCCCTTGTCACTTTGCGTGATCAGGACCGGTCGATCTGGAACGGCGAGCTGATCGACGAGGGACAGGAGCTCGTGCGACGCTGTCTGCAACGGAACAGACCTGGTCCTTACCAATTGCAAGCGGCGGTGGCAGCCGTGCACTCGGACGCCTCCCGAGCTGAAGACACTGACTGGGGTCAGATCGTCATGCTGTACGACCAGCTCGCCTTGGTGTCGCCGACCCCGGTCGTCGAGTTGAACAGGGCGGTGGCGATAGCTGAGACCGGAGACGTCCCTGCGGCCATGCGAATAGTCGACGATCTCGAACTCGACGACTACTACCTCTATCACGCCACCGTCGGAGATTTCCTGGAGCGAATGGGGAACTACGAGGGAGCCGCGACGGCTTATCGAACGGCTGCAGGCCTTACTTCTAACGATGCTGAGCGTCGTCACCTTGACTCGCTCGAGCGGCTGGCCCGGGCCCGATCTTGACACGCCGCAACCGGGTCGACCCTTTGGGAGACCTGCATGCCGTCGACGCCAGGGGCATGTTCACGGGCAACCGGGGATGTCTTGTAGACGAGAACGGAAGCATCAGCCGCCACCATCGAGGACAGTTGTGGATCACGTGTCTCACCTCGTATCGCGGCTGGCGCTCACCTCTCGACAAGCCGGGCCGCTGGACCCCGCTCTTCTTCCTCGACGACGCAGTGGCGCTGTCGGCAGGACACCGGCCCTGCGGTCTGTGCCGGCGGCAGGACTACCTGTCGTATCGAGATGCGCTCACCCGCGACCTTGGTCTAGCCAACCCGGTAGGTGCCACGGCGATGAACCGTCTGCTGGCAGCCGAGCGTCTCACACGGGGGCGGGGCATCGATCGGGCCGGGGATCGCAAGCTCTGGCAGGCCGATTCGGATCGTCTACCCGATGGGACGGTCGTGATGCTCGACCAGCCTCACCTGATCGTCGGAGACCGGGTATGGACTTTCACATTTGGCGGCTGGGTCGACCCCCAGCGTCGGCCAGGAGGCCGGGTGATGGTGATCACGCCTCCCACCTCGGTCCGGGCCTTGACGTCGGGATTCAGCCCGCGCCTCCACAACTCGGTATTGCTCTGACAGAATCTCGTTCGCGGTGGACATAGACCCTGGTGTGAGCTCCGATCAAGACCGCCGCGAGCGGTTTCAATCGATCGCGTCCCAAGTGTTCGAGCCTCTTCAACGTTATCTCCGTCGCCGTGTCCCCATCGACCGCGCCGAGGACGCCCTGGCCGACGTGATGATGACTCTGTGGCGCCGAATCGACGACATCCCCGGCGAGAATGTGCTGCCCTGGTGCTACGGAGTCGCCCGTCTCACCCTGGCCAACGAACGACGGGGCCGGCTGCGTCATCTCAGACTCGTGGAGCGTCTCGAGGCGGAACCCCGGGTGGACACAACGCCCGATCCCGCCGAGACCGGACCCGATCCCGAGTTGGAGGCTGCCCTCTCCGCACTGAGCGACGATGAGCGGGAGATCGTGCGTCTCTGGGCTTGGGAACAGTTGGAGCCCCGGGAGATCGCCCCGGTGCTGGGCGTCACAGTCAACGCGGCCACGCTGCGGCTCAGCCGGGCGAGAAAACGACTCGGCGAATTGTTGGAACGACAGAATTCGGCGGAGACCGGACATGAACCAGTAGAAGGCACACGGGAGCAATCGTGAATGACGAACTGAGAGACAGACTCGCCAGGCTCGATCCGATGCATTCCGGCGTGCCCACGGAACCGACGACTTCGGAGTCGTCCCACGAACTACTGGAGAAGATCATGAGCACACCGCTCAAAGACACGACGGAGCCGACATCGGTTCCCCGCAAGAACTGGGTAATCGGCGTCGCCGCCGCGGCGGTCCTCGTGCTGGCCGTCGGAGCCGGATTCGCCTTCATCGGCGAAGACGAGGCGTCGGTCGCCGCCGGCCCTCCTTTGGAGCTCACTGCCGGCGGCGAGGACATCATGGCGAGCTGCATCGCCTTCTCCCCTGAGGAGCTCGACAAGGTCGCCGAGTTGGCATTCGCCGGCACGGTTACTGCGGTGGACGGAGACACGATCACCCTGGCGGTCGACGAGTGGTTCAGAGGAGGAGATGCCGCTGAGGTTGTCCTCAACGCACCCCAGGGCATGGAGGCCTTGATCGGTGGCATCCCCTTCGAGGTCGGATCGTCCTACCTGATCAGCGCCCAGAGCGGGAACGTCAACTACTGCGGCTTCTCCGGCCCAGCGACACCGGAGTTGACCGCGGGTTTCGAGGCGGCTTTCGCCAACGGCTGATACCTCAGACCCCTACGCCTGTGCAGGGAATCGCACCGGATGCGCTTCCCTGCACACGCATTCAACCTGCCAACACCGCCCTGATCCCTCGCGCTGCCTGGCGGATTCGCTGCTGGTTTTCGACGAGAGCAAATCGGACGTATCCCTCTCCGGTGGGCCCGAATCCGACGCCGGGGCTGACAGCCACCTTCGCCTGCTCGATGAGATGAACTGCGAAGTCGAGCGAGCCCATTCCCCCGAACGTCGCCGGAATCTTGGCCCACACGAACATCGTCCCCATAGGTGGCTCGATCTCCCATCCCGCTTGTGCCAACCCGTCGATCAGGGCGTCCCTTCGCTGCCGATAGATCTCGTTGACTTCGTCGACGTAATAGTCGGCCTCGTTGAGTGCGATTATCGAAGCGATCTGGATCGGCTGAAAAGTTCCGTAATCGAGGTACGACTTCAGCTTGCCCAACGCCGCCACTGCCTCGGCGTTCCCGACGACGAAGCCCACCCGCCAACCCGCCATCGAGTGTCCCTTGGTGAGCGTATACAACTCGACCGCAACTTCGTCCGCACCGGGCACTTGCATGATCGAGGGTGGGCTGTACCCATCGAACGAGATGTCGGCATAGGCGAAGTCGTGGATCACGAAGATGCCCCGGTCCCGGACGTAGCCGACCAACCGCTCGAAGAAGGCAAAGTCGACACAGGTAGTCGTGGGATTGTGGGGAAACGAGACAATGAGGATACGGGGTACGGGCGACGTCTTCTCCACCGTGTTCTCGAGATGGGCGAAGAACTCATCTGCCGTTCCTCCGACGGGCACCCGGTTCACCTCGGCACCTGCGATAGATCCGGCAAAGATGTGGATCGGGTACGACGGCTCCGGAACCAGCGCCACATCGCCGGGTTGGACCAGCACCCAGATGAGATGGGCGAGACCTTCCTTGGCGCCGATCGTTGTGATCACCTGGGTCTCGGGGTCGAGACTTACGCCGAACCGTCGCATGTATCGATCGGCGACCGCCTTTCGCAGGTTTGGGATCCCCCGCGAGGAGGAGTATCTGTGATTGCGGGGGTTGAGCGTCGCCTCACGGAGCTTCTCGACTGCCTCGGGCGGCGAGGGGATGTCGGGATTGCCGAACCCGAGATCGATCACGTCCTCGCCACGACGTCGCGCCGCCAGCTTCAGTTCGTTGATCGTGGCGAACACGTAGGGAGGCAAGGAGTCGATGCGGCGGAAGTCCATCGCTGTTGGTTTAGCGCTTCGGTGTCAACCTCACCAGCCGGAAGACACCGTTCTGTGCGGGTTTGCCCAGACTCAGTCGTGGTAGACCCGCACAGAACGATGGACGATCGCCCCGCTGCGAGCCGGCGCCGTCAGGGATTGAGTGTCAGTGGACCGCGTGTGACGCCGGCTCATCAGAATCGACGTCACGTGCCGGGACGCCCCTGAGCAAGGCGGCCACCACCCCTGCGACTACAAGAGCGACGATCGCCGTCAGACCGGTGGTGATGTGCAGACCCTCGACAAAGGCGCTCTTCGCAGCCGCGATCAGGGTCTCACCCATTTGCGCTGGCAGACCTGAGGCGATCTCGGTGGCCGCACCGAGACTGTCCAAAGCCGCGGCCTCGTCAACCGCCGTCATCCCGGGTGGGAGCTCCGACGACAGAGCCGCCCGATATACCGCGGTCCCCAGACTTCCGAGGATTGCGATTCCAAGAGCGCCCCCGAGCTCGGCTCCGGTTTCAGAGATACCGGATGCCGCGCCCGCCTTCTCCGGTGGGGCGCCACCGACGATCAGCTCGGTGGTCAGGTTGAACACCGGGGAGAGAGCGAGGCTGAGGATCATCGACCCTGTCACCGCCAGACCGAGCCCTTGCTCCGTTCCAGCCTGGGTGAATACCCATAGACCCACTGCGGCCAGAGTGAGCGCCGGTGCAATGACCGCAGCCGGTCTCACCTTGTGGATGAATCGCGGCGAGACGTTGGCGCCGACAATGAAACCGACGGCGGAGGGCAGCGACCACAAACCCGCAACCTGAGGTGACAGACCCAACACCAGCTGCAGGTATTGCGCCACGAACAGGAAATACCCGAACGCCACGAAGATCGAGAAGAGATTGGTCATCAAGGCGACGTTGAACACCTTGTTCCGGAACATCGTGATGTCGATGAGTGGATCATCGAGGCGTTTCTGACGTCTCCAGAACAGACCACCCAGGCCGACGCCGACCACGAGAAGACCTAGCGCCTGGGTCTGGAACCCGTGGATCGCCAGCTCCTTGAGCCCGAACACTACGAGGAGGACAGCAGCCAACGACATCCCCGCACTCAGCAGGTCGAGACGACCAGCTTCCGGATCCCGATACTCGGGAAGCACGCGCGGGCCCAGGATCAACAGGAGCAGCATCACCGGCACGGCCATAAGGAACACCGATCCCCACCAGAAATGCTGCAGCAGGAATCCACCGACTACCGGGCCAATAGCGCCGCCCGCGGAGAACGCGGTGATCCACAGACCAACGGCACGGGACCGCTGCTGGGGATCAGGGAACATGTTGAAGATCAGTGAGAGGGTGGCCGGGGCGATCGTGGCTCCCGCCAGACCCATCAACGCCCTGCTTGCGATCAGAGCGGTGGGTGTCGAGGCGAACGCGGCGAAGACCGACACCACGCCGAAGGCAGCCGCACCGACGAGCAGCAGCCGACGTCTGCCGATCCGATCACCGAGGGTGCCCATCGTGATGAGGGCACCGGCGACCATGAAGCCGTAGATGTCGACGATCCACAACAGTTGGGTGCTGGTCGGCTGCAGCTCTGCCGACAGCTGTGGCACGGCGAGATGGAGAACGGTCAGGTCCATCGAGTAGAGGAGGCAGGCGAGGGTCAAAACCCCAAGCCCGATCCACTCCCGGCGGCCGGCGCGTGCTGGAACGATTGTCGGAGTCATGGTCTTTCCTGGGTGAACGGTGGTCCCGATTGGACCTCTCGTCTTCTATACGAATGGGCAGTTTCGATATCGACAGGCCGGTGAGAAGTCGGCAATTTTGATCGTCAACGCATCAATGCTCGGGGAATTTCCCTATCAACCGCCCAGGACCTGGCGCAGCTTGGCACCGAACGCTTCCGGCTCGCCCATCTGGCCGTACTCCCCGCCGAGAAACCCTCCATGGTCACCGGGGAAGAGGAGAATCTCGTACCCGAGCCTCTCTGCCAGAGCATGGGCGCCCCGGCTGGCCAGCTGCCGGCCCGACTTCATTCCGGCTGCCACCCGGATCTCGGTCGAAGCTGACTTCAGCGCAGCGATGTCTGGCTCGTAATGGGTGCAGGTGATCATGTTCTGGCCAAGGAGTGGGTCGGTTCGGTTTCCGTCGTCGTGGGTGGGCATACCGAACATCGCAGGATCTGGGGGTGGCGCCTCGAGGAACTCCGAGGTGAAAGGGCCTTCGTGGCTGGTGACCGCGATGAAATGTGCCATCCCCGCTCCCCAACCATCGCTGTCATAGGTCCCGGCGACGGCCTTGCACGCCGCGAGTGCCGACTCGGAATCGGGTACCAACGCCGCCAGCGGTGGCTCGTGGGCGAGGAGACGGGAGACCTGCTCTGGATGTTTGGACACAAGCGCGAGGGCGTTGATGGCGCCGCCGCTGCTAGCAAAAAGGTCGACAGGTCCAACACCTGCAGCCTCGATCACCCGACGGAGGTCGTCGGCGTGGATGTCTGGATCAACATGGCTGGCGGCGTCCTCTTTGACGCTGCGCTCGCTGCCCCTCGGGTCGTAAGTGATGACGGTTCGGTCGGTGAAGTGACGGGTCAGGGATGTGAATCCCTCAGCGCCCATCGGTGAACCGATCAGCATCAGCGGCCGCTTCTGGCTTTCCGCCGCCTCACGGACGTCATATGTGATGGTCGCTCCTGGTGCGGCGACGGTGCGGGTCACACCTCGTGTCTTGGTGTCGGTCACGTCGGTCTCCTAGTTGTTCGAACCCACGGAGTCCTCGGCGAGGATCCCGTCGATCTGGCCCACCGCAAGAGTCATACCCTCCTCCATCCCCATGGCGATCAGTTGTTCCATGGCACCTGCCGTGGCGAAGTGGGTCGCGATCGTCATCTGTGTCCGACCTCCGCCGATGTCCTCGATGTCGACGGCAACCTGCATCTCAGGAAAATCACGGTTGCGGCTCCCGTCGTCGTTGCGAAATCCGTCGGAGAAGGTGAGCGAACGGGGCGGGTCGATCGAGATGATCTCCCAGTACGCCTTTGGCTGATCACCGTCAGGCCCGGTCATGTGGTACTCCATCACCCCGCCGGGGGTCAGGTCGTGAGCCGTGAAAGTGGCCGGGTAGAAGGGCGGCCCCCACCATCGCTCCAGCTGGCGAGGATCGCTCCAGAGCTCCCACACCGTCTTCGGCGATGCCTCGAACTCGGCGGTGAGCGTCATGGTCAGGTTCTCTGGGTCCTTGTGGACGGCTTTAACCGGCATCTCGGTTCTCCTTGGTCTCGGAAATGATCTCGTCCATCAGGTCGACCCGACCACGCCACAGCTCCTCGTAGTGGTCGAGGAGACGCTGCGCCTCGCGCATTGCGGCGATGCGGGTGCGGATCAACTTGCGTCGGCCCGATCGGTGCTTTGTGATCAGCCCGGCCCGCTCCAGCACTGAGATGTGCTTCTGCACTGCAGCGAAGCTCATCGGATAGTGACCGGCAAGATCCTGGACACCCTCTTCGCCGTTCATGGCGCGGCGCAAGATGTCTCTTCGGGTCCCATCGGACAGGGCTGCGAACACCAGGTCGACATCTACCGTGGCCTCCATTTATACAACCATATGGTTGTATAAATGGTTTGTCAATCCCCTTGTCCAAACGGATAGCCCTGTCTCGATGGGGGTTGAATCAGACCGGGTTGATGTCGGCCTGACGTGCCGTGAACACGGCATGATGCGTGTTCATGGCACGTCAATCCAGGTCGAGGTCTATGAGACCGGAATCACCCGGGTCCGGGCCGCCACGTCAGCTCTCGGTGCGTACTCGGGCGAGCTGAGGTCGGCAGTCTCGAGAAAGCCAGCCAGCGACTGCTGATACGAGGTACCCAGCGTGGTGAAATCGTAGGCCTCGAGCATGTTGTAGCCGTCACCGCCTGCCGCCAGGAAGTCGATGGTCGCCAGATCAACCGGCTCGAGATCTGCCTGGACCACGCCACCCACCACGTAGGGAACACCGTTCACGGTGAGGTCGACGATTCTGGAGCCTGCTGTGGCAGCCGGGTTGTATCTGACCACAAGGCCCGACCATTGCCCGAAGAAGCCTTGGGCGCCAGGGAGACCCGACAACCCGTGTTCGACCGCCGCGATCAGGTCTGCTGGCGCGACATCGGTAATGACAGACACGAAGTTGCTGAATGGTGCGATGTCGAACGTGTCGAGCAGGGTGATGTCACCAGGCCCGATTATCGAATCGTTCCTGATGCCACCGCCGTTCTGCAGAGCGACCAACGGCCCTTCTAGGGTCACCCCGAACTCGGCGGCCCGAGCCTGGGCCACCGCCACGAAGGAGTCCGTTAGTAGGTTGCCGACATTCGTTTCTCGGGTCCGCACATCAGCGCGGACGCCGTTGAGACCAACTGGGCTGTTGGCGATCACCGTCTCGGCCAACCCGGCCACGTAGTCGGCGACCGGAGTCTCGACGTTCTCCAGCAGGAATCGGTCCTGATCGAGATCACCCGTCACCGGGATCAGGTCCCAGTCGAATTCCAGGAGGGTTCCATCGCTGTCGAAGGCGAGCTCGAGTTGTCCGAGGTCGAAGTAGTCGCCCGGCACCGTGACGATCGGGATCGTGTTGCCGTCAGCCGTGACAGCAGTGCGCGCCTGGGTGAGGCGCTCTCCCCCACCACCGCCGATGATGGCGTCGATGTTGGTGAGAGAAGATGCCAGGGCCACCTCGTTGTTGAGGTCTTGCAGGTGGCTGGCCAGCAGGACGATTTCGATACCTGCGTCACTCATCGCCTGGGCTTCGGCATTTGCGATCTCGGCCAGGTTGGTGAGGATCTCGACATCACCCGGTGAGGAGACCTCCCGAAGCTCGGGGGTGGTCAGACCGATGATCCCAATGTTTCGTCCGTCGCGTCTGATCACGGTCGACGGCTCGATGCAACCCTCGTTCACCAGTTCGGCCAGAGCAGGTTCGGCGTCGAAGATCAGGTTTGCGGAGAGGAACGGAGTCTGCTCGCAGTGAGTTATGCCGCCGATGAAATCGGCGAGCACCTCGGGTCCGAAGTCGAACTCGTGGTTCCCAATCGTGAACACGTCGTAGTCGAGCTTGTCCAGGGCGATCGAGTCGTAGAAGGGCGCTCCCTTGTCGAGACTCGCCGAGAATTCCGGGCTGGCGAGGAAGTTGTCCCCGGCAGTCAGTGTGACCACACCCTGTCGCCGGCCCTTCTCCAGATCACGTCTCTGATCCTCGAGCAACTCACCGAACCGCGAGATCGAACCGGCGCCCGCGTCGTCAGGCAGTAGGTCGGACTCGCCGTCGTTGTTGTGGAGGACGGTGACGGTGTAAGCGGGCTTCTCTTTCCTGGGAAGCCTCGAGACTTTCACTGAGGCAATCAGCGGGTCGTGGTCACTCGAACGTGTCTCCGTTGCTGCAAACTCCGAGTTGATGTGGACCGCGTCGAACGAAGTCGAGCGGCTCAGATGATCGCTGACCAGGATGTGGTCGAGTGACTGTGAGTTGCCCTCGAAGTTGTAGCTGTACCGCTCGTCAGGACGCTCTCGCAGTGTCAGGTTGACCATGTCCTCGCTCAACATGAGGAGTGGTGAGATGAATTCGAACTCGTTGAAGTCCCCGGCCACTATCACATTGGCCTCTTCGTCGAACAACGGAGCCAGATAGGCATTCACCGCCTCAGCCTGGGCACGCCGCTGGTCGAGGCTTCCGTTGACAGCCGGGTCTTCCTGCCGCTCTGTCGAGTTCTGCGCCGTTCCGTAGAGCGGCGCGGACCCCGATTTCGAGGCAAAGTGATTGTTCACCACGACGAAGTCCCGATTCTTGAACTCGAAGGTTTGAACCAGTGGTGGACGGGTGTCCCAGAACGGGTTCGCCGGATTGGTCTGCTGGTCGGTTGGGTCGACCACATTGTCGGTGACATCGACGGTGTCGACCCGCTGCGGGTTGTACAAGAAGGCGACCCGGATGTTGGCCCCGGGTTCCCCACCGCTTGTGTTGTTCCCGATGTACGGGTTGTCGATGAACTCGTAGTCGGGACCACCCAGGGCTGCGATCTCGTCGACCAACAACTGCAAGGTCGGTGCAGCAGAGGTCACACCATCGTCGGTCGAGCCTGAGGCATCCTGGACTTCTTGAAGGGCCACGATGTCAGGACTGCGCAGGTTGCGCACGATGTCACGGGCAATCGCAGTGAACCTGCCATCGGCCACGTCGGTGTCGCCGTCGGCATCGTTGGGATCGAGGTTGAGCACGTTGTAGGAAGCGACCGTCAGCCGGTTGCCGGTAGGTCGAAGATCGGTCCTCTCTGGCTCCAGATCCGAGTCCTGCTCCACTGAGAAGACCTCCGTCGGGATGACCTCGAAGAACCCGAAGCTGTATCCGACTACTCCGGTCACGTCGCTGAGGACGGCGCCGGTGTCGACGCTCGGCGCATCGATGTCGAAGACACCGGTGTCAGGGTCGATCTGAATTCGCTCCGGGTTGTAGTCGTCGGGGCTGATGTTGAGCGTTCCGCGATCGCTGAGGCCCGTAGCGGCCACACCGTCGGGCAGGGTGTACAACTCACCGAACTGCGACGTGCCGGAGACCGCAGTCGGGCTGGCCACGGTCACCCGCATCGCTTCGAGTGACTCCATGAAGTCGAGCCCGTCGTCGTCGGCGTCGAAGCTACCGAACACGTCGTCCTCGATGACGTCGGTGGGCGGCGTTCTCCCACCTGCGCCGATCAAGACCGGGGCGGGAAGGGCATTCCCCGATGAGTCGACGGTGGTCGATGACGCCGAGATCTGCGTCGTGGAGAGATTTCCGGTGGCTGCGCCACCCGGGAAGAACTCGGAAATCGTCCCCTCGACTGTCACCTGGTCGCCCACTGCGACGGCAGTGGCTCCACCGTCGAAGACGAAAATGGCGTCCGACGTGGCGATGTCACCGTCCCCGGCCGGATCCTGGAGGTAATAGCCGGTGCCGGAGTCGACTGCAGTCACCACACCGATCGCACATACGACCACGCCGAGATGCGGCGAAGTGTGCTGGGCACCCTGGATCTCGGGAACGGTCAACTCGAGACATGCCGGTGGTGGCGGGTTGGGATCTGTGCAATCGGCTGTGGCCGTGGTATTGGCGGTCCCTGGTGTGATACAGGCCGGAGCAAAGTCGACGCTGTTGTCGTCGGTGTCCGTGCCGTCGGGATTCCGGGACAGACCCGAGAATGCGACAGTGTCGACATCGGTACCGGCACCGGGTCCCTCTGTGAAACCCGTGACTGCACCCTCATATGAAAGGGCGTCGATAACAGTGCCGCCGTCAGCCTCACGGATCGCTACAGCGTCGGGCGCACCGTTCTGGATGAAGTTGGTGTCCGGATCGTCGTCGATGTCACATTCGGGAGTCGTTGTCGTGTTGGCACAGATGACGAGGAAGTCACCCGCGGCCAGAGTCCCACTGAGGGCGATGGTGTCGTAGACAGCGCCCCCACTCCCGTTCACGAATACCACCTCGTAGCCCGAAGTGTCTATTGGCTCGTCGCCCCCGTTGTAGATCTCGACGAACTCGGAGGCGTCGGTGCCAGCCTGGTCGTAGTCGATCTCGTTGATCTTGAGATCTCCGGATACCGGTGGCGGAGGCGGCGGATTGGGGTCGGTGCAGTCAGCAACTTCAGTGGTGTTGGCGGCTCCCGGCGTGATGCAGGTGAGCGTGAAATCGTCATTGTTGACGTCACTGTCGGTGCCGTCTGGGTTTCGGGAGAGACCGACATGGGGCAGGTCAGGATCGTCGGTGCCGGCTCCGGTGCCTTCGGTGTAGCCGCCGGTGTCCCCCTCGTAAGACAGGGTGTCCACGATCGTCTCGGTCGAAATCTCGAGAATGGCGACGGCGTCGGGGGCTCCATTTTGGATGAAGTTGGAATCTGGCGAGTCGTCCAGGTCACATTCAGGCGTGGTGGCAGCGTCGGCGCAGACGACGAAATACTCTCCGGCTGGCAGGGTCCCACTCAGCCCCATCGTGTCGTAGCTGGCGGGTGGGTTCACCCCCCCGTTTACGAAGACAAGCTGATAGGCGGAGAGGTCAACCGGATCGCTGCCGCTGTTGTAGAGCTCGACGAACTCTGCGACGTCGGTCCCGGCCTGGTCGTAGTCGACCTCGTTTATCTTCAGGCCCGGTGACGGCGGTTCCTCTTGGGCCAGCGCCGGAAAGGCGGGAATCATCGTCGCTACCAGGGCGACGATGGAGAGCATGACGGTCCACCTACGCATGTTCATCTCCAGATCTGAGTTGTCGGACGAGTCGGGAGAAACCTACGGGTGCCTTTTGAACGGCAAGTGACAAAGTCGTTGCGATCTCCCAAATGGTGCGCGTTGTTACCCGATGCCCGGACAGGCAAACACGAAAACTCAGAACTCGGCGTCTCCCTCGCCCCGTCGCACCCACTGTTCTGCCTCCTCCCAAGCCCGGGTGACGGTGCGACCCAGCCATTTGTCGGAGGTGTAGATGTTCTCTTCCCCCACCACCCGGGTCACGCCCGTTGCCGCGAGCTGGTTGAGCATGGTCTGGTCTGCCGAGATGATCACGAGCTTGCTGTCGGTCGTCTTCAGGAATGAGGCATAGCGCAGGAGGACCTCCATGAGCGTGGAGCCGAGGTCGGCCATGCCTCTGAACCTGACTATCACGACCGAGTTCCGGGTTGTCTCGGTCACGTCGGGTAAAGCTTGCTCGAAGGTCTTGGCAGACGCGAAGAACAAGCTCCCGTATGGCTGGAGAACTATGACCTCGTCGCTTCCGACGACACGGGGCGGTTCGACCTCAGCGATGTTGCCCTCGTGGTCACGCTCCCACCTCTTGAGGACGAGACGGTTCGACTGGGCTATCACGTAGAGGATCACCGAGATGCCCACTCCCACCAGCACCGCATTCTGCAACGGGATGAGCATCGTCAGAATGAAGGTCACGCTCATCACCGCGGTCTGTGTCGGCCCGGTCTTGACTATTGCCTGGATGTTCGCCGGCTTGACTGTTCGGTAGCCGACCACCATCAGCAGCCCGGCGAGGGCAGGCATCGCGATGTTCTCGACGAGCGGAGTGAGGAACAGGATCGCAAGGGCCATGACAACTGCTGCAATCACGTTCGCCGTCCTCGATTTGGCCCCGGCCGCTCGTACCAGGGAGGTGGCCGACATCGACCCCCCGACAGGCATGCCTTGCCAGATCCCCGCCGCCAGGTTGGCGATCCCCTGACCTGAGAAGTCGTCGGATGGGTCTGGATACTTGCCGTCGGGATTGGGGACGTTGGCCGAGATCCCGGCCCCCTGCACCAGACCGACGAATGCGAGGGACAACGCGGGCACTATGAGGTCCGGGATCGCCGAGAAAAGTGGCGCGATCGGGGCGGGGAGACGGTTGGGGATGTCTGCGATGTCCTCGAGACGAAGCACGTCCCAGGAGAAGATGACCGCGACGGCGGATGTGACCACTACCGCCAAGACCAATCCAAGCGGCCCGAGGCGAGTCTTCTCCAGGATGAGGATCAGTCCGATCGTGGCTGCTCCGACGACGACCGTTGGTAGGGAGACCTGACCGAGGTGCAGCAACGTGTCGAGCGCTCTCGACACACGGTTCGCCCCCGCCGCCTCATAACCGGTGAAGCTTTCCAGTTGCCCGAGGACGATGTTGACGCCGACGGCGTTGATGAAGCCCACCATCACCGCG
>DASTBQ010000155.1:0-7759 GCA_035711995.1 Acidimicrobiia bacterium
GTTCGGGACTCACAGAGACGTCGAGATGGGTGAGACCTTGAGTCCCCGTCTCCAGTACCGATATGAGTGCCGGTGCCGCGAGGTCTGTCAGGTCGTAGACGGCAAACCCGACGACATCGTCGGGCGTCGGTCCGGTCACCGTGGAAGCGCAGCTACGTAACCCGATGATTCCGAGCCTGCCCTCGAAGAACTGGTTGCTCACATTGCCCACCCAGAGCGACTGAGCGGCGGTGCCCGGGAACTCGTTGTGGCTGGCGACCGATCAGACCATCGAGACACCCTCGGGGTCGAGAATGTCGATGATCCTGACACCGGTGCCCGGACAGCGTTGACCATTGCCCCAGGTCCCGACGTAGGCGTGGTCATCGACGATTGCGATGTCTGTGTTGAAGCCACCGTCGAGGAACAGATGTGACACGAGTTCGGCATTCACAAGCTCGACGTCGTCGTAGTCCACGACATCGAGGGTGATGAATTCACGGAATCTCGAGGCCGCTCTCAATGCCGGATACGGGTTCGGCCGGAGACCATTGGGCTGGTGCAGCTCGAAGTGGAGATGAGGTGTGGTGTCCTCAGCGTTGCCGCTGTCACCAACCCATCCCAGGAGAGTGCCGGCCCGCACCCGAGCCCCTACTTCGATCCCCGGCCCGAAGCCGAGTGTGAGCCCGTTGTCGGTGCCGGGTGAGTCGTTGTTGAGATGGACGTACGCCGAGCGCCATCCATTCGAGTGTCGGACTACGACGTACAGCCCGGCGTCAGGGCCTTCACCCATTCGTTCCACCACTCCAGCGGCCACAGCCACCACCGGTGTTCCTCGCTCGGCGAAGATGTCGGTCCCGTTGTGCAAACGTGCTCCCCCGTCGCGGGGTGCACCGTATGTGTCACGGTACGACGCACTCCCGACCAGCGGGAAGCGAATCGACGGAAGGGGTAGGAACACACCATCGACGGGGATGCCCACGACCAGCGGGTCGTCCACGTCGACAGCTGTCGTGGTGGTCGTGGAAGCGGCGTTCGTGGTTGTCGTAGTCGAGACCGGGGGTGTCGTGGTGGTGGAGCCCCCTGTCGTGGTCGTAGTGGTCGAGGAGGGAAGGGTCGTGGTGGTCGATTCGATAGTCGTGGTCGTGGATTCGTGCGGTGGACCTCCCGCGGCGAGGGCCGGGGCAGGGAGGGCCCACAGCGTGACGAGGCAGACAGCCAGTGCTGGGCGTGGCTCGAATCTTCGTCTCCGGACAGGTGAAACGAGACCGCGATCGAGATGATCGCGAGAGAAGTCAACCGGCCTGGAGGCGCGCTCTCTCGAATCCATGCGACGTGTGGCGGTAGAAGGTAGTCCGTTCTGAAGAGACGGGAACCGGGTTCTTGTCTCGGAAAGCCCATGAATCTCTGCTCCGTTTGACGTCTGCGGGCCAGGGGTACTCCAAGCTCCGTATTCAGGAGGAGTAGATGGCAGAACGGATCGACACGATCGACGCCTTGAGAGCTCGGTTGGGAAGACACCCGATTGCGATGATCACCACGGCGGACGATCGGGGAACCTTCAGCTCGCGGCCGCTTACGGTCCAGGAAATGGATATGACGGGGAACGTCAGATTCCTCGTGGATCGAAACGCCGATTGGATGCAGGAGTTCAAGGAATCACCAGCCAACGCCTCATTCACAGACGAAGCGGATTGCTGGGTCTCGGTCGCCGGGAGGTTGAGGGTCGTGGACGACCCCACGCTGATCGACCGCTATTCGAGCTCCTACACCGACGCCTATTTTGGCGAGGACAGTGAACCCATAGTCCTCGAAATGCGTAGTGACCACATCGAGTGGTGGGCCGCCGACGGGCGGCTTCGACAGCTCTTCGAACTGGCCAAAGCCAAAGTCACCCGGACGAGCCCCGACCTGGGGGAGTCTGGCACCATCGAGACTTAGACATCCCGTCAGTGACAATCTCTCACATGATCCGGTTCGCCCAGCGCCGGTGAGGGTATCTGGTTAGTTCGTGTCGAGTTCCAAACGTCTGCAGAGAATCACGACGAGTCTCTGGTTTGTTCCGGTGCTGTGCGTCATGACCGGTGCAGGGTTCTCTTTCGCGACGATCGCTCTCGACCGCAGAACAGGCTATGAGGCGATCCCGCAGAGTTTCGTCGTTGGACCTGAAGCGGCAACCGCCATTCTTTCGACTATCGCCCTATCGATGGTGAGCCTCACCGCACTGGTCCTCACCATCACCATGGTCGTGGTGCAGCTCGCCATGGGTCAGTTCTCGCCTCGCATCGTCCAGCGAATTCTTCAGGACAGGCCGAGTCAACTCGCGATAGGCCTATTCGTAGCCACCTTCGTGCACGCGATCCTTACTCTCCGTGAGGTGACCAGCGAGGGAAACGGGACGGGGCAGGTCCCGGGCATCGCTGTTGTGACTGCCTTCGTCCTCGTCCTGATGAGCATTGCGGTCCTCGTCGTCTACGTCCACCATCTCGGTCAAACTCTTCGAGTCTCCGCCCTCATCGAGCTCGTCGGGAAAGACACCCGTCGTCTGGTCGACCAACTGTATCCGGGCGATGTCTTGGACGCCCGGCCAGAGCTCGGGGACCCGTTCGTGGTCGTTGCGCAGCGTTCTGGCACGATCACCGGCATCGGCCATGAAGCGCTCGTCGAGGAGGCCGCCCGGTCGGACTGCCGTCTCGAGCTCGTCCCCGCCCTAGGTGAGTTCGTGCCCGCCGGATCGCCACTCTTCAGGGTCTACGAGGGCAGAGGTGTCGACGAAGCCAAATTGCACGCCGCGCTCGGATTCGATCTCGAGCCCAATCTCGATGAAGACGTCGCCTATGGAATTCGTCTGCTGGTCGATATCGCTCAGAGGTCGTTGTCCGGTTCGCCGCCTCAGGATCCGACAACGGCGGTCCAGGCGATCGACCGACTCCATGACATTCTTCGCCAGCTGGTACTTCGTCCTTTCTCGGACGGTCGCTACCAAGACGCCTCGGGACAAGAGCGGCTCTCGGTGAGAGTGATGACTTGGGACGCCTACGTCCATCTTGCGTTTGACGAGATCCGCCTGGCCGGTGTCGGTTCCCCTCAGGTGACCCGTCGCCTAACGGCTGCTCTAGTCGACCTCAAATCGATTGCTCCCGAGGGTCGCGTTGGGGTTCTCGAGCTTCAGCTCGAGCTTCTCGCAGCGGCGACCGAAGAGGCCATGCGTGATACCCGCGATGTCGAAATGGCTCTTCGCGCCGATCGTGAAGGCATAGGAGCTGCGTTGCCTTGACCGCAACCGACACGCCCTGAATGTCGGTTCGGCCTGAGCTTTTCGAAATCAACAGGTTCAGAGTTCCGGCAACGGGTACCTGTCCTCCGAGAAAGCCGTATCGAGGAAGAGCAAGGACATGGCACAGAACGCAACATCAAACGACACGTCGACTACCGAGCAGATCAGGGAAGGTGCCGAGCAGGTCGCTTCGTCCGCCAAGGAGCGCGCGGGCCAGGTGGGAGACGAGGTCAAGTCACAAGCACGACGTCTCACCGAAGAGGCTCGAGCGGTGGCTCGGGACCGGCTGGAGGAGCAAGGATCCCAGCTGTCGTCCGCCGCTGGCCGAATGTCGGACGACCTGCGGACCATGGCGAACTCGGTTGACGCGGGCTTTGCCTCCAATCTGGCCAACAAGGCTTCGGAGACGATCGATGACTTCACACGACGTTTCGACGAGGGCGGTCTCGACGCGATCGGACGAGAGGTGACTGACTTCGCCCGCCGGCGGCCGGCGATGTTCCTCGGCGGAACGCTCCTGCTGGGTGTCGCCATGGGGCGTCTCTTTCGCAATGTCGACTGGCATGAGGTGACAGGGAACGGCGAGGGCTCCGACCGACGACTGGACGACGGGACGTACAGCCGTATTGACAGCCCCCTGAACCCAACGCCACGGTCTGCCGTCGGTTCTTCAGATGAACCCTGGCAGCCGGCCAGGTCGCATCCGGGCGGGACTGTGTGATGGCCAACAGCGACTACGAGCTACTCGAGCCCGATCGTTCACTGGGCGATCTGGTCTCACAGCTGATGCGGGAGATCGGTGATCTGATCACCGCACACATCTCCCTGGCGAAGGCCGAGTTGAAACAGGAGGTATCGAAGGCCGGACAGGGGGCAGGTCTGCTCGGCGGCGGGGCGGCGGCGGCGCTGGTCGCTGCGGTGATGTTGGCGATGGCAGCTGCCTGGGGCCTGGCCGAGATCATGGCCCCGGGTTGGGCATTCCTCATCATTGCCGTCGTCGTCGGGGCGTTGGCAGTCATCTTGATGATGGCGGGAAGAAGACGTATGCAGGAGGTCGACCCGGTACCACGGGAGACCCTTGTAGAGATCGAGAAGGACAAGGAATGGTTGACGAGACAGAGCAACTGAGAGATGAGATCGACGAGCACCGCCAATCGGTAGGTCAGACCGTCGACCAGATAGAAAACCGAGTGAATCCGTACAAGGCCACGCGACGGGCCGGCAGCCGTATCCGGCGCCGTCTCACCGACATGAAGGACGCCGTTATGGGCAACGATGAGCCCTACTATCCCGATACACCCCGCAACCAATCCGCGGATTACGACCGATCACTGGTCGATCGCGCGAAACGCCGGCTGGAGGACATGCCTGAGCCAGCCGAGTACATAAGACGACAGACCAGAGGGAATCCGCTGGCTGCCGGCATGATCAGCTTTGGCGTCGGGATGCTCATCGGTTCACTCCTTCCGGAGACCCAGGCAGAGAGGGAGGTCGTCTCCGACCTGGAGCCTTCGATTCAAGGACTCGCCGACGAGGCCAGGACGGTGGGCCGGGAAGCCGCCGAGGATCTGAGACAACCCGCCCGGGAAGCCGTGGAGAGTGTCAAAGAGAGCGCCACGGAGGCCGCAAAGGATGTTGCTGGTGAGGCGCGGGCAACTGCTGAAGGGATGCGCGGGGACACCACTTAGACACTCGGCCACTACTCTGGCCAATCATTCCGGGATTCTGCCGAGCTCGTCTGCAACCACCGCACCCCGTTGTCCCATTTGCTCCTCAGGTCCCTCCGTCGTGTCGTGAGCGGTCTGTGACTCGATCTCGGCATTCACCTCGGCGCCGAGAATGATGGCCAGGGCCGTGATCCAGAGCCAGATCAAAGTAACCACGATCGCACCGAGCGATCCGTAGGTTTCGTTGTACGACCCGAACCGGCCCACGTAGAAGGCAAATCCGGCCGAACCCGCTGCCCAGAGCACCACGGCCAGAATGGCTCCGAGGGAGATCCACTCCCATTCGGCGTCGTCCCGGTTCGGACCCCACCGATAGAGGACCGACACCGTCAGTGTCATCAGCACGAGCACACCAATCCAGGCGAGCAGTGACCAACCCACACCCTCGACCGTGTCAGCCCAACCGAGAAGTGCCGCGGCAGCAGCAGCGACCACGAGCAGACCGACGGTCAAGCCAAGGGCGAGCAAGCGTTTCTTCCAGAAGGGGCGGGTCTCCTCTTCTTCATAAGCGATGTTGATCGCTTCGATCAGATTGCCCACACCCGCGGATCCCGACCAGAGTGAGAGGGCCAGGGCGACGACGAAGCCAAATCCGAGTGCCCCTGTCGAACCGGCGGCGATAGACGTCAGTTGCTCGGTGAGCAGGTTGGCCACCTCTGCGGGTAACGCTCCTTCGGCCGATCCGATCAGCTTGGTCACCTGTGCTGGTTCTGTCACCAGCCCGTACAACGAAACGCCCGCCGCCATCAGCGGCACCAACGCCACGAACCAGAAGAAGGCGACACCGGCCCCCGTCAGGGTGACATGGTCTTCCCTGAACTCGTCTTTGACGCGGAGCGCGATGTCCCGCCAGCCAGGCGCCGGTATCTCCGCGGGCGACGTCGCTTGCCGGCCCCGATCGCTCGCCTCAGGTGAATCGGTCACTCCGTTTAGCTACCCAGGAATCACCCTTGCTATTCAATCATGGTCGTTGCCATTCAGGAGCCCGTAGAATCTCTCGGACGGGGACGTAGCTCAGTCTGGAAGAGCATCGGCTTTGCAAGCCGGGGGTCGTGGGTTCGAGTCCCATCGTCTCCACCGTTTCTCATCAGTTGTGGACCTGAAAACCGTCGGAAACCGACCATTTATCCACCCAGAACGGTTGTTTCCTTGTCGGTCGCCGGCCATGGCGGAATTACCTGCACCCCGGTACCGTTCTGGAGAGAACAGGCACCAAGGAGACTCATGAGAAGCGCAGTTATCGTCGATGCTGTCCGCACCCCGGTGGGACGTCGCAACGGAGTCTTCAAGAACATTCACCCCGTAGACCTGGCTTCGATCCCTCTGCAGGCCGTCATTCAGCGCAACGATCTCGATCCCGAGCTCATCGACGATGTGATCATGGGCAACGTCTCCCAGGTGGGAGAACAGGCGTACAACGTCGGTCGCAACGCCGCCCTAGCTGCCGGGTTCCCCGAGTCGGTCCCCGGTGTGACCATCGACCGTCAGTGCGGGTCTTCCCAGCAATCGGCCCATTTCGCCGCCCAGGCGATCATGGCCGAGGCCCAGGACATCGTGATCGCCGCCGGAGTCGAGAACATGACGAGGGTCCCGATGGGGATCACGGCACAGAACGGGCCGGGTCTGCCATTCGGTGCCCGAATGCTGGAGCGTTACGCAAACGGCCTCGTCCCCCAAGGTATCTCTGCGGAGATGATCGCCGAGAAGTGGGCGATCTCACGCGAAGAACTGGACGAGCTCGCCCTCGAGTCGCACCGGCGGGCGGCAGAAGCCACCGAGGAAGGCAGGTTCGAAGGTCAGATCGTCCCCGTGCAGATAACGGGAGAGGACGGCTCCACCCAACTCGTGACCCGGGACGAAGGCATTCGTTGGGACACCAGTCTGGAGAAGCTGGGTTCTCTACAGCCGGCCTTCAAGGCAGACGGTGTGGTCACCGCGGGCAATTCATCTCAAATCTCGGATGGTGCCGCGGCCGTGCTCATCATGGGTGAAGACAAGGCAGAGGAGCTCGGTCTCACGCCAAAAGCTCGATTCCACACCTTCTCCATGGCTGGTGTCGACCCGGTGATGATGTTGACAGGCCCGATCCCGGCCACCTCCAAGGCACTCGAGCGCGCCGGTCTCACCATCGACGACATCGACCTGTTCGAGGTCAACGAGGCCTTCGCCTCGGTCGGTGTGGCCTGGCGCATGGAGCACGGTGGCACCGATCCGATTGCCCTGTGGGATCGCACCAACGTCAACGGGGGAGCGATAGCGCTCGGTCACCCGCTTGGAGCGTCCGGAGCCCGTCTCCTCACCACCCTCGTCTGGGAGCTGGAGCGCACCGGCGGCCGCTATGGGCTGCAGACGATGTGTGAGGGCGGTGGGATGGCCAACGGCACGATCATCGAGCGGATCTGACAGGAAACCTCTGGCTCGACGTCCTCCTCGCCCTGCTGATCGGGGTGTTGATCTGGCGTGTCTCAATAGGCGTGATACGCATGCTCTCCACGCCGCCAGAGGAGGTCGACCCCAGTGACATCGTCGCTGTCGACCAGGATTACAAATGCACAGTTTGTGGTGCGGAACTCACCATGAGGGCGGTGAATCCCGCCGAGGACAAGCCTCCGAGACACTGCCGCGAGGAAATGGTCCCGGTGTGGCGGTCTGGCTGAACCACCGAATTACACGAGTGTGGTTATCCCGAGAATTATCCACAGACTGGGGAGAATTACACGCTTGTAACCACCCCGTTACCCCGGCGGGACAGTGTGTGAAGCGACTAGCCTCGCCG
>DASTBQ010000156.1:0-41786 GCA_035711995.1 Acidimicrobiia bacterium
CGCCAGACTGGGTGGCGAGGTCCTCTGTCAGAGCCATCCGATTCGCCGGAAGTTCCAACGCAGCATCAGGACTGCTGTGATCATGAGCACGATCGCCAGCGGGTATCCCAGACGCCAGTCGAATTCGGTGAAGTAGCGGAAGTTCATCCCGTGAATCCCTGTGATGACGGTGGGGGCTGCGGCGATGGCGGCCTTCGGGATCTCCAAACTCGACGTCCTCAGAGCGGTGTTGCGACGGTTTGGGTAGGTCATCGTCGGTCAGGAGATCGTAACCAGACTCATGTTGAGGCGTCGATAGCTCCGCGTTCGAGGGAGAGGTGGAGAAAGCGTTTCGCCCAGGAGTGGAAGCGTTGACTGCAACCTGAAAGACCTGATGGCGGCCGGAAACCTTCGGGAGGTGCCGACCTACGTATTCATAAGCATGTTGGTGGACGTGCTGATCACCACTCCAGGGAAAGAGTGAAGAGCCCCTCCCTCGGAGCAACGGCCGGTCCCCCCGTTTCGAGGACGACCGGTCCCCCTGAAGGTGGCCAAGGTCGTCTCGTACACCGGTTTCCGACCCAACTAAGGATTGATCGACCTCCATTCGAGAACGCCGATCGTGATAATCTTCATAATGGCGCTGTCTGGTTTAGGGCCAAAGGGAAAAGAGACCCCAGCACTCAGCGGGTTGGGGCCTATCCATCGTGTGCTTCTCGCGGTGCGGCCGGGCGAGTTGAGCGACGTGCCGGCGGAGGTCCGTGCATTGGAAGCGGCGGTGCTGGCCCATCTCGGCTCGGAGAGTCCGGCGGTGACCTTGCTCGCAGTGGCCCCACTGGCGGGCAAGCTGCGGGCCGATCGTTATCTCGACCAAATGGCGCAGCTGCTCCCGACCGGTATCGAAGTCACCGGGCGCGTGGCCAGCGGCAACCCTGTCCAAGCCATCCTCGAGGAGGCGGCTAAAGGGTATGACCTGTTGGCCGTGGGCGCTCCGGTACCCGAGGCAGGGTCCTCTTATTTGTTCGGCTCGCTTGTGGATGAGGTGGTCAGACTGGCTCCATGCCCATCACTCGTGTTCACCGCGCGGAGCCCCCGTTGGCCTCCGCGCACCATCATGGTCCCGACCGGCGGAAGCGAGCCCGCGTCGCGGGCCGCTGCACTCGCCTTCTCTGTCGCAGGTGACGAAACCGAAGTCCTTCTCTACCACGTGGTCGACCCGGAACTCGCTGCGGAGATACCTACTTTGGATGCCGGATCGGTGGCGACGCGCATGAGTACGGGAGAGGGGATGGTCAGCGAGCTGAAACAAGTGGGGCTGCAGTTGGGGGCCAAGGTTGCAACTGAGGTCAGCATGGAGGGGAAGACGGTGGACAACCTGGTCAACCGGGCCCGCAGGGATGTCGACTTGATCATCCTCGGTACCGAGGTCCGAGCTGACTCGGGCCGGCTCTCTCTTGGCACCAAAGTGGAGCGTCTAGTAATCGAGTCACCATGCTCGGTGATAGTTCTCAACGTATAACCGGGTCCAGAGCCGACCACGTCGTCTGTGTCATTCTCGGACCGGATGAGCCGGACCCTGCGGTCCTCTTTCACGCTCGTCCGATAGGCGTGGCGGCTGCCGCGAACCCCAAACAACTTTCGACGAACAATCGTCCGACAAGCCCTTAGCGCCATTTGTTTCACGGGTCCCGTCAACGGCGCACCCCCCGGCACCCGTTAGCCGACGATGCAGTCGGCTCTAGTATGCGAACGCGCAAGGGGATGGGGCTCGCCGACGAAACCGCAGATCTGAACTGCTGATAGCTCCTACAACCGATCACCGAAACGGAGGTAGGCAGATGCAGTTCATGTGGATAGCGCTTGGCGGCGGGGTTGGCTCCCTGATCCGCTACATCGTGGGGTTAGCACTCGACGGGACACGCTTTCCGTGGGCGACACTCTTCGTCAATCTGATCGGTGCGTTCGCCATCGGGGTGCTATTCACATTTGGCCTCGGGCGGCTACCAACGACGGTCGTGACTCCCCTCGCCGTAGGTCTGCTCGGGGGCCTAACGACTTTCTCTTCGTTCGCATGGGAGAGCCTGACGATGGTCGGAACCGGGTCCTCCGCCGCCCTCTACATTGTCGTGACGGTCGTCGGCGGCTTGTCGGCGGCATGGTTCGGGAGAGTTGTCGGTGTGGTCCTCAGCTGAAGAAACGAGCCGATGGGCCGGCACTCATCGCCGTCGCGTCGAGTCGTGACCCGCGCGTCGATCATGAAGATCACCTAGCCGACTCGTCGCCGGTTGCGTTCGCAGTCTTCGCCGGGCCTAGGCGAGCTCGCTTGCGAGGACGCCTACCACGAGGACGGCGATGGTGGGGGTCACATGAGCCCTGTCGACGATTCAGACCCATGGCGCCCTCGACAGAGCCCCTCGGCTATCGACTGAGTGGGGTCTGGCCCCACCACCGGGAGGCGCGGAAGGAAGACGGACGCAAGGCTGAAGACGAGACCTGCGACCAGGGTGCCCATAAGCACGAGACTGCCCGTGGTCGGCCAGAGATCGGGGTACCAGCCCGGGAGACGAAGAGTCAACTGCGAGTACAGCGTGTACCAACCAAAGAGAAGAGCGAGTGCCCATGTCGAGGTGCGTACCAGGCCCCGCCAGCTGGGTCGGGCGACTCGGGCTCGTCTGCCGGATCGCAGGTCTCTGATGAAACGACCGAGACCCCACAAGAGGACGACCCACAGCGCCAGGCTCACGGCCAGGAATACCAAGGAAAGTGGTTCCAGGGCTGCGAGTGGTGTTGAGTTGGTGCGGTCTCCCGGTCCGTAGGTTGCGTCCAGGAACAAGCCCGTGATCGCGGTGTGCAGTGGCGCGGCGCGGTTGGAGTTCGAAGCGACCACGAATCCGTCGCCACTCACGGTGTCGAGTATGAAGAACGCCTCCCATCCAATGTTCCGACCCCCGTGCGAAACGGAGCGGTGGCCATTGAGCAGGCCCAAGGGGTACCCCAGACCCTGATGAAAGCCGGCCTCGAAGTCGGGGGTGGTCATGGTCTCGATGGTTGTGGGTGAGAGCACTCCACGACCCGGGGGCTCGCCATTTGGCCCGCCGGTCGTGGCTGCCACGAAGCGGGCGAAGTCGGCAACGGTCCCCAGCTCGCTCCCTATCCCTTGAAGCGCCAGCTGGCGATACTCCAGGGCCTGACCCTCTTCTCCATACGGGGTGGGGGCCTGAGCCATGGTCTCAGGCGTCCACTTCCACTGGAGACTCCCCGCGCCCAATGGATCGGTAATCTCCCTCTGGACGAACGTGTCGAACGGTTCACCGGTCACGTCCTCGATGAGGACCTGGAGCACCCCGTAACCGGTCCCGGAGTAGCGGTAGCCGAGCCCGGGTTTCTGCACCAGGTCGATGCGGCCGAACGACAATCCGCCTCCTGGCTCCAGGGTCTCGACGATTCCCTCCAGAAGATGCGCCCCGCGGAGAGACGCGACCAAACCGGGGGCATTGGCCCGACGAAGGCTGTAGTCCAGATACCCGTGGATGCCAAGACCGGACGTGTGGCTGAGCAGCCGTCGGACCGTGACCTCGTTGGGGTCGAACACCGGGGACTCGATCTGAAGGCGATCCAGATACGCATTGACCGGAGTGTCGAGGTCGATCGCCCCCCACTCGACCAGCTTCATCGTCGCCCAAGCCGTCAGGACCTTGCCGCAGGATCCGAACTCGAAGACCATATCGGGGCTCATCGCTCTGCCTGTTTCGATGTTGGCGAGTCCGTACGCGTACGTCGAGGCAACGGTTCCCCTCGTGATCTGAGAAACCACCGACCCTGAAACCCCGTACTCGTCGAGAAGCCCGGGCATCCCCGCTTCGAGGAGGACCTCGAAGGCGCTGTCATCTACCGCCAGAGCGGGGATCGGGACCACGAACAACAGCACCAGGACGAGGATCCCAACTCGACGTCCTCCCCGCCAAGCGGCGATTCGGCTCACAACCCCACTCATACCGGGGCAGACATGTGTTGGGCTAGAGGCCAAGGGCCCCTTCGAACAGGACGAGAGGGCTCGCCCATACAAAACGCTCCTCTCCGGACTGAAGCAATAGCTCAAGATCTGCATTCAGATTGACACACTGATCTGAGCGTGATAGACATAGATTATCTACTTGTTGGGCGATGTTCAGAGAGAGACGAGCACGAGGAACAAGGAGGTTGCAAAATGCTGCGTTTCACCGATCCCCTCGACGAGATGGATCACCTGCTGTCGTCATTCGGAGGCCGCTGGCGCGGCGGCATCATGCCCGTAGATGCCTATGAGAAGGACGGTATCTACACCCTTCGATTTGATCTCCCAGGCGTGGATCCAGACCGGGTCGATCTCACGGTCGAGGGCAATGTTCTGACCGTGACCGCGGAGAGTCCCACCGACGGCGAGGACCGGGTCATTTGGCTGATCAGGGAGAGACCGTCGGGTAGCCACCGCCGTGAGGTACGTCTCGGTGAGCATCTCGACGCCGGAGCGGTCGAGGCCAACTTCGACAACGGGGTTCTCACCGTCACCATCCCAATGCGGGACGAGGCAAAGCCTCACAAGGTGGCCATCTCCTCGGGCATCCCTGGTCAGATCGCCGCCGACTCATCGGGTTGAGGCCGATCTCGAGCGTTGGGTCTCCCCGCGGCGACTTCAGTCAGGGGAGGCCCGGGTTCGAGCGGTTCAGGGGTGAGGACAGCAGCATGAGCGATGATTCGGCAAGTCATCAGGGCGCCTTCGACGCAGCCCAGTTCGAACGAGACCGGACTCTCATCTCGGTCCGGCGGGTCGAAGACGCCTTGAGTCGGGCTTCCGGCGGGAACAGTTGGGCAGCCGAACTGAAATCCAGCCTGGGCTCACTGCGTGCCGCGATGGCTGAAGAGCGGCAAGAACTCGAGCGACCAGGGTCGTTGCTGGCGATGATATCCGCCGAGCGCCCACGACGATTCGGACCGCGTGTTCGGGGCATCAGAGAGCAGTACAACGACATCGTCCGTCAATTGGAGTCGTTTCAAAGCGAACTCGAGCACTGGGATGGTTCGGTGGGCGATGTCGGTGATGTCCGCCACCGCGCCGACTGGATCATCCGCGCCCTTCACAACTGCCGGAACCGGCAAGCCGATCTCGTCTTTGAGGCTCTCGAAGTCGACCTCGGAGACACCCATGACCAGTAGACGAGAAGCCTTCCTCGTTCTCGGAATCACCCCGGACGCGACTCAAACCGAGGTGCGCGCTGCGTTTCGCCGAAAGGCAATCGAGCATCATCCCGACACCGCGTCTAACGAGGATGACGGATCGACCGTCCGAGAGTTGATCGACGCATACCACCTACTGACTAGTCCGCCTGTGACATCTGTCGAAACAGGTGCAAGAGACCAGCAGATCCGTGTCGATCCGAGCACAACGAAGCAAGGTAGGGGTTCGGCCGAGCGATCCTGCCCAGAATGCAGAACCACCGGGTCCCGCATCTACATCGTCAATTGTCCCGCCTGTTTCGGCACCTCGCTGTTGATGACCCTCGACATCCGTCAGGTGAAAGTCTTCCGCTGCCCACGTTGTCAAGGTCGGGGTCGAATATCGATAAAGGCACGGTGCCGTGCGTGTGACGGCACTGGCCTCGACGCTCCGTGAATGTTGAGCATCGGGACACAGCAACGCGGCGTGACTCACTTCAGATTCGAGGCGCCCCTCGAATGCGGGCCTATTTTGGGGCCGAGTCGAGGGCGAAGCGGACGGCCTGGCGCCGGGACATGTTCTGGCCCTTTTCGAAGAGTTCCGAGGCCAGCTCGGCGCCGAGTTCCTCTCTGATTTCGTCGAGACCCACCCATTGTTCGGAGAAAGCGGCTAGCTGCATTGGCCGTCTCTTCCTGAAGGGCGCTCAACGAACCCACCAAGATCATCGCACGTTCCTTTTTGCCGGTGTTGATCGCCCGGTCGGCCCTCGCCGCTGACGTCCTCTTACGGATGGGATTCTGGAGAGTGGCTTATCTCGAAGGAGGACTGGCCGCATGGACGGGCGAGGGGCGCGACATCGGTGCGCTAGAAGCATCCGCTCGAGGTCTGTAGCCGCAACGACCTGGATGTCGAGTCGTCGGGGGTGACCCTCGATGGCCGCTCAAGCCGTCGACGCTACAAAGGTCACCCGAGACAAGAGCTCAGACGGCCGCTTCGACACGCAGCCGGAGGGTGGCGAGTCGGGCTACCTGAAAGCTCAACGCCAGCAGTACCAGCGCTCCAACGACGTGGATCGAGGCAAGGGCCTCGCCCCGAAATGCGGTAACCCAGATGGGCTGTACGAAGGCGACTACCGCGGTCGCCACGGTCCACCAGATCAGTTCTTTACCGGCACGGCTTACGGCAGCGAGCATGATGAGGAGCAGGGGAGTCATGTGGACGGCGACGTAGCCGAACTCGGTGTGCATTCCCATTCCCAAGCCACCCAATTGAGGAAGCCCGAGTCCGGCGAGAAAGATCTGGACGATCACCGCCACCAGGTACGCCCATGCCAACACCGCAAATACCCTTCGTAAGGTCGTCATCACATCTCCGCCAGCCGCAGCCGGAACGATAATTAGAGAAAAGGCCTCTGGACACGCAATGCTCCATGTGCCGGATTTTGCCGATGCTCGTCGTGTCCCCTCAGGCTGGGATCATTCGGAAACCGATTCGAGGGTCCTTTTGATCATGGCCAGATCCTTTTGATTGGCTCGCCGCATCGCGCTTGTCATTATTGGCAAGGCGATGTTGGCGAATCCGGATGGTTTTCCTCGATTGCGGATGGTCATCTTGGTGTCGCCCGAGGTGGTGTCTTCCCATTCGTACGTTGTCTCCATCGCGAATGGAGGGTCCGAGGTGCTCATCACCAACCGCTGGTCCGGGATCGGCTCTCTGATCTCGTAGGTGTAGGCCAACCGCCGTCCAAGGAAGCGGGCGACGAAATCGAGGTTCGTTCCGACCCGGAGTGGTCGTGGCGTCTTCCATTCGACCTCGACGATGTTCGAGTACCAGGTGGTTGCGTTGTCCGGTTCGGAGGCGTAGCCGGCCACGTCCCGCCGGCGCCGGTTGATCTCGATTTCGGTGCGGACATCTACCCAAGTTGAATTTCGTCACGCAAGTCCGGAAGGTGTCTCGCCAGCCGCGAGCGTCTCGCCGAGCGGCATCGATCCGAGATGGAGACGGCTGGCGACGGAACTTCCTCAGCGCAGTTGCACCGGGTATTCCCGAATGTTGATACGACTGCCGTCTTGGGCCGAGAACTCCCATACGATCACCGAGCCGAACTGCTCCCGGTCGGTTTCGTAGGGGGCCTCGCTCTCCCATTCGCCCCAGCATCCTGTGCCGCACGTTGCCATGACCGTGTCCTCGAAGAGTGGCGCTCCGTCGTCGTCAGTGAGCATCACCTGGGAAACCGCCTCGAAGACATTGCTCAGACCGCTGACGAGTACGGGGCTGGTCACGGGCTCACCCCAGGCTGGACTGTCGACGAATATCGGCGGGAGCTGGTCGTAATAGTCGGATCGATCCTGGGGTCCATCGAGTGCGATGCCCTCCGAAGAGAACACCGTGACAGGGACCCCTTCGATGAGAAACTCAACCTGGTCGATCTCGTCGGTCCGGGTGAGGGTGTAGACGACCTGGGCCAGTCTGGCGAACATCGAGAAAGACCCGCCACCGTCATCGAATTGATCACTGAGATCGACTCTGGCAAGGGTGCCGTCGACTTCGACATCGAGGACCGTCGTGGTTTCGGGTATCGCCGAAGAGATCGACGGTGTTCCCTCCAGCTCGTCGTCGGTCGGACCTGCGACCAGGGCCTCCATCACGTCGGTAGGGGAGTCGCCGCCCACCTCTCGATACACGGGCACCAGGAACGGCCCGCCGGCGTCCTCCTCCAACTCATCGAGTAGGAAATAGACCACGACTCCCGATTCCTCCGCGGTCGTGGTGGTTGTGGAGGGGGGTTCGGTCGTGGTGGTCCCGGGGATGGTTGTGCTCGTCACAGCGGTCGAAGTGGTCGAGGTCAGTCCGCTGGTGGTGGTGACATCTGCGCTGTCCGACCCACATCCCACGAGAACGAGCCCCGCGGCGATGACCCCGGCAAGGACACTTCTTCTTGTTCCCATGGGTCGATGATCCGCGCCAGTTCCGGAAATCGCCAGAGGCAATGGTCCCTGTTCACCGGGACTCGCCGGTTCGTCTGCTGGTCACAGCAGCTTGATTGCTGTCAACGATTGTGGCAAGAAAACATCACATGGCGACCTTGCTGACCCGAATGTGCGTCAGCGGAGACTCGTTTTCGTAATCGACATGGTGTCGGATCGATACCGACTCGCTGTCGAACAACCCTCGTCATAGCGTCTCCCGGCATGCCGCCAACGTGTTCCGTCACGTCCCCGTGCATCTGACGAGCCTCTCGTTTGCATATCCGAGCGTCCCGGCCGAGGACCGCGCCCGGATTCTCCAGCCCCGTATTCCCCCAGACGGGATCGGGGTTTTCGTCCTGGCGACCTGTCTGCGTGTCGAGCTCGCTTGGGCAGGAGGGCCAGACATGGCCATACCCTTACTCGAGCAGGTGTACGGGCAAAGGGCGCTCCCCGCGGCGAAGATGCGGACCGACTTCGACGCGTTTCAGCATCTGGCCCGCGTGGCCGCTGGTCTCGAGTCTGCACAGGTTGGCGAAGCCGAGGTGTTCACCCAGTTCCGTCAGGCCTTGGTGGAGCTCGCTGGACGGAAGGATCGATCCAGCCACCTCACGTCGGCGATGGAATCGGCCCTGAGCGCGGCTCGCACGGCCCGCCGGGTGCTGTCGGATAGACGGAGCGGATCGCTGGCCGAGGCGGCTGTTCGAATGGTTAGCGGCTACAACCGCGTGTCCATCCTGGGAGGCGGCGCTATGGCGCGGGCGGTGGCGGCTGAGTTGACCCGAACGACCGATGTCACGGTCTACACCCGTAGACATGAGCCAGTGGCCGGTGTCCCCCCGCGTCCATGGGCGGCGATAGCCTGGGAGCTGGCCTCCTGTCCTGCGGTCGTGTCGACGATTCCGGGCCCGATACCGGAACTCGTACGCTTGCAACGAACCGCGGAGAATCCCCTCCTGATTATCGATCTCGGGATGCCTCCCGCGATGGAAGTCCCCGACACCTCGATGTTCGATTATCGCGGCGTCGACGACGTGGCCTCTTCGGTGCCTTGGGCCAATGAACCGGAAGTCGATCAGGTCCTGTCCTTCGAGGCGGAGAAGGCCTGGGGTCGTCTGACCGTCTCCCAGGACGCGAGTTCAATCATCACGTCCGTGGTCGATCTCGCTGAGCGCACCGTCGACGACGAGGTGAGTCGCTTCGCCGCGAGGTTCTCGGCCACCGACGACCCTGAGCGGGTGCTTCGACAGCTGGCTCACACCGTTGCACGTCGCATCATCCACCCCTCGGTCTCTCTTCTCGGCTCGACCCCTTTGACATCGCGTGACCTCGACGTGTTGGCCCGCGCTCTTGGAGTCGAACGTGAATGAGATTCGTCTTGCTACCAGGCGCTCTGCGTTGGCCTTGGCACAGGCCCGGCGTTTTGGCGATCTCCTTGTCGAGCGTCACCCGCACCTGTCGATTCGCTTCGTCGAGGTAGTCACCGAAGGTGACCGGGACACGACGGGAGACATCACCAGCCTGACCGAGATCGGCGCCTTCGTGACCGCTGTCCAGGAGGCTGTTCTGGACGACCGGGCGGACATGGCGGTGCACTCGTTGAAGGATCTGCCCGTATCCGGCGGGCACGAGAATTTGGTGCTCGCCGCCTTCCCCGAGCGGGTGTCTCCTCTCGACGTTGTGGTCGGTGTGAGGATTCACGAGTTGACGCCCGGTGCGACGGTTGGTACTGGAAGCCCTCGGCGCTCTGCGCAGCTCAGAGCGATCCGCCCCGATGTCAACACCGTTGGTCTCAGGGGCAACGTGGACACGAGGGTGGGCAAGGTTGCAGCTGGTGAGGTCGACGCGGCCGTGCTGGCTGAGGCTGGCCTCGAAAGGCTGGGTCTGTCCGATCGGATTTCGCAGAGGTTCACGGTCGAAGAGATGGTCCCGGCTCCCGGTCAGGGTGCTCTCGCTGTGGAGGCGAGGGCCAAGTCCGAGGCCGCCGAGGTAGCGGCCACTCTCGACGATCAGCCCCTCCGCGCGTTGCTGTCCGCTGAGCGCGAGCTTCTCGCACAGACTCGAGCGGGGTGCCGATCGGCCTTCGGCGCCCTGGCGTCCCGGGACGGCGATTGGCTCCAGATGGACCTGTTCGTGTCCGACGAGAAGGGACCGCGTAGGGCGACCGTCGATGCCGGCGACACCGAGACCCTCGTCTTGGCCTGTCGTGAGGAGCTAGGTCTGTGATTCGGGTTGGCATCACCTCGGATCGTTTCCGTGACATCGCAACTGGCTACGCCGGTCTCGGCTTGGACCCGGTCGCACTGCCGTGCATCCGGATCCACCCGGCGCCGGCATCGGAGATCACCAGCGCGCGCAAAGCGGCAGCCACCGCCGACCTCCTGGTGATCACGTCGCCTCGCGTTGTTTCACTGCTTTGGCCGGCTGGGGGAATCCCGGGAGTGGAAGCGGCAGTGGTGGGTCCTTCTACTGCGTCGAGTGTCGAGCGGGCCGGAGGAAAAGTGTCCGTTGTCGGCGATGCCGGGCTGGGCAGATTGGTCGACTCGTTGGCCAATCGTCTTGCTGGCCGGCGGGTGCTCATCGTCCACGCCGAGGGATACGACCCCGGCGCCATGCGGCGTTTGCGCGAGATGGTTCCGGACCTCGAGGAAAGCCTCGTGTATCGCACCAGCTCGGTGGCACCAGGGAACGACAGAGTGGATGCCGTGGCATTCGCGTCACCCTCAGCGGTGAGGGGTTGGGCTCTGTCCCGGGACTTCGACGACGTGGTGGTCGGGGTCATCGGAGACACGACGGCTGCCGCCGTGTCCCGGCATCGCGCGGCAGATGTCGTCGCCCCCCAACCCACTCATCTCGCCCTCGCCCGGGCCATAGCGTCGTTCATGGAGGTGAACGTATGACCTTTCCTACCGTTCGACCGCGACGGCTCAGGGCGACGGCCCCCTTCAGACGAACGGTCGCCGAGACACGCCTCCATCCTTCGCAGTTCGTGCTCCCGGTGTTCGTCGTGTCCGGAGCAGGGGTTCGCAAACCGATCAGATCGATGCCCGGCCACTTTCAGCTCTCGGTGGATCAGGTGGCCCTCCTGGCCAAGGAGTCAGAGAGCGTCGGGATCGGTGGTCTCATCTTCTTCGGCATACCCGATGACAAGGACGAGTTGGGCTCAGGTGCCTGGGACATGTCGGGTCCCGTGCCGAGGGCGATCGAGGCTGTCGCAGCCTCGGCACCCGGTCTGGTTCGTTGGGCCGATGTGTGCCTTTGCGAGTACACCTCCCACGGGCACTGCGGCCCGCTTCGGGGCGACGTCGTCGACAACGACGCAGCGCTGCCGCTGCTCAGCCAGGCCGCCGTGGCCTATGCCGAAGCTGGAGCCGATGTGGTCGCTCCGTCTGACATGATGGACGGCAGGGTTGGCGTCATTCGATCCTCCCTCGACCACGCCGACCACTCCGATATCGTCATCTGCTCTTACTCGGCAAAGTACGCCTCTGCGTATTACGGCCCGTTTCGCGATGCGGCTGAGTCGACCCCCGTCTTCGGGGACCGCCGATCACATCAGATGGACCCAGCGAACGTCCGAGAGGCGGTGCGTGAGATCCGGCTCGACATCGACGAGGGTGCGGACATCGTGATGGTGAAGCCGGCGGGGCCGTATCTCGACGTGATCAAGTCGGTGTCCGAGGTGACGGAAGTCCCCCTCGCCGCCTATCAGGTGTCGGGTGAGATGGCGATGATCGAAGCGGCAGCAGCAAACGGCTGGGTCGACAGAGACAGGGTGATCGTCGAGTCGCTGACCGGAATCGCAAGGGCCGGCGCCGACATCATCCTCACCTACTTCGCCGTCGAGGCGGCGGCGCTGGTTCAGGCGGGGTCGTGACCGTTCACGCCTCGACTCGCCGCGTTTCCGAGACGTGGGCGACTCGCGCCGAGCAGGTGATGCCAGGTGGCGTGAACTCACCCGTCCGCGCTTTTCGCTCGGTTGGGGGTGTTGCGCCGTTCGTCGCTTCCGGTTTCGGCGCCCGAATAGAGACCGTCGACGGAGATGAGCTCATCGACCTGATCGCATCATGGGGAGCGCTGATACTGGGCCACGCCCATCCCGATGTGACGGCCGCGATCCGTGACGCTGCTGCCGACGGCAGCTCGTTCGGAATGCCCACAGCGGCCGAGGTAGAGCTCGCCGAACTGATCTGTCAGATCGTCCCCTCGATCGAAGTGGTTCGGATGGTGAACTCAGGGACCGAAGCGACTGCCTCGCTGCTGCGTCTGGCTCGTGCCGCCACCGGACGGGACACGGTCATCAAGTTCGAGGGTTGCTACCACGGGCACAGCGACTCCTTCCTGGTGAAAGCCGGTTCAGGCTTGGCGACGTTCGGACGGCCGTCGAGTCCAGGAGTCCCAGGCGCCACCGCGGCAGGAACTCGCGTCGCCCGGTTCAACGACCTCTCGTCGGTCGCCGACGTCCTGGGCGACGACGTGGCAGCCATCATCGTCGAGCCAGTTGCCGGGAACATGGGGTGCATCCTGCCCGAGGTCGGATTCCTCGAGGGATTGCGAAGCCTTTGCGACGACGCCGGGGCGATGCTCGTCTTCGACGAGGTCATGACTGGATTTCGGGTGGCCCTCGGTGGCGCACAGGCGCGATACGGGGTCACACCGGATCTGACTGCCCTGGGAAAAGTGGTTGCGGGGGGAACTCCTGGTGCTGCATACGGGGGAAGGGCCGACTTGATGCGACTCGTTGCGCCCGACGGGCCGGTCTATCAAGCCGGGACACTCGCCGGCAACCCGCTCGTCACCGCTGCCGGTCTGACCACACTGCGGATCCTGGCCGAAGAGCCCACCATCTACGACGCCTTCGAGGTGGCAGGGTCCGACTTCTCGTACCGGCTCTCCTCCGCCTTGGAGTCGGTCGCTATGCCCGGGGTTGTCCACCACGTCGGAGGCATGGTTGGAGTGTTTCTCGGCATCGAGGAAGCGAGGCGATGGGACGACGTTGCCGGTCTCGACGCCGAACTGTTCGCACGCTTCTTCCATGCTGCCCTACGTCGCGGTGTGCTGCTCCCCCCTTCTCCGTACGAGGCATGGTTCTTGATGCAGTCCCACTTGGACGGTCCGCTGGACGACGCTGTTTCGGCACTCGAAGAGGCGATCGTCGAGGCTGTTTCGTGAGGTTGCTCGCCGCCCTCGACCAACAGCCTCTCGATCGGCCGCCGATCTGGTTCATGCGTCAGGCGGGGCGCTATCTCCCGGAGTACCGCGAGCTCCGGGCGAACCACACGTTCGCGGAAGCGATTAGCACGCCTGAGATCGCCGCCGAGATCACCCTTCAGCCATTGCGCCGGTTCCCGCTGGACGCTGCCATCGTGTTTTCCGACATCATGACCCCGCTGATGGGGATGGGTGTAGGCATCGAGTTCGACCCCGGTCCGAAGCTCGCCCCGATGACGGTCGATCAGGTTGCCGAACTCGACTCGCTCGACCCGGCGACCGTTGCCTTCGTCGGGGAGACCATCGAACGGGTCAGGAAAGCTGTCGCCCCCGATGTCGCGGTGATCGGATTCGCTGGCGGCCCTCTCACGCTCCTCACTTACCTCCTCGAGGGCGGTGGGTCGAAACACTTCCCGAGATTCAGAGCCGCTCTCCACGAAGCCAGAATCGAGGAGGCCCTGTCGGTTCTCGCCACATCGATGAACGTCTACCTACGGTCGCAGATCAAAGCGGGTGCCGACGTCGTGCAGCTCTTCGACTCGTGGGCCGGTCTTCTCTCCGAGGGCATGTTCCGCAGTCTCGCGATCCCGGCCGCACGTCAGGCACTCGCAGGTCTACCGGCGCCGACCATCTATTTCGTCCCCGGCGGTTCGCATCTCCTCGAAGCGCTACCCGAGGTGGGCGCCTCCGGGCTTGGGGTCGACTGGAGGCTTCCGCTCGACGAGGCATGGCGACGGGTGGGCGAGCATCGTGTCATCCAGGGGAATCTCGACCCAGGTGTACTGCTGGCCAGACCCTCCGTAGTGGAGTCCGCGGTCGACCAGGTGCTGGCGGCGGCTGCTGGACGACCCGGCCACATATTCAACCTGGGCCACGGAGTCCTCCCCGACACGCCGCTCCAGAACGTCGAGACGATGGTGCAGACGGTGGTGGCGGCAGGGGAGACCGATTCGATCGACTACGAAAGGATCATCGCCTCATGACCGCACCCGAGACACTCGAAGGCTGGTTCGCCCTCCACGAGATGAGACGTCTCGACCGGCGCAGCTGGAGTGCCTTGGACGAATCCCACCGTGACAAGGCCACCACAGAAGTGATAGGGCTGCTCGCCGAGGCAGAGGGCGTCGACCCCGATCATGGGCGCAGCCTGACCTACTGGGTCATCGGCCACAAAGCCGACCTGTTCACCATCCACCTCCGCTCCGAAGTCTCCGAACTGCACGAGCTGGAGCGAAGGTTCGACGGGACTCACCTGGCCGCATATACCGACAAGATGTATTCGTACCTGTCTGTTGTCGAGATCAGTCGGCATGGGCTGCCGGAAGGGGCAATCGAAAACGTGGCGTCGTCGCCATACGTGCAAAGTCGCCTCCATCCCGATATCCCCGACTACAGCCGATACGTCTGTTTCTACCCGATGAGCAAGAGGAGGGGAGAGCAGGACAACTGGTATCTCCTCGACCCCGGGGAACGGGGTGATTTCATGCGAGCGCACGGCCGGACCGGGAGACGCTACGCCGGGAAGGTGGGCCAGATCGTCACCGGATCGATGGGTCTCGACGACTGGGAGTGGGGAGTAACACTCTTCTCCGACGATCCGCTGCTGTTCAAGAAGTTGATCTACGAGATGAGATTCGACGAGGTCAGCGCTCGCTACGCCGAGTTCGGACCGTTCTTCGTCGGCCAGCGGGTGGATGACCTGGGTGAGTGGTTGCGGTGAGCAGACAGACAACTGTTTTCCTGGCCGGCTTCGGTGGGCCAGAGAATCTGGACCAGGTGCCTGCTTTCGTCGAGAGTGTCCTGGGGAGAACTCCACCCGATCACGTCATCCCGGAGGTCCTCAGTCGTTACGAGATGATCGGTGGCGGGTCTCCACTGCCTGGGACCACCCGGCGCCAGGCGGCGCTTCTGGAAGATGAGCTCGTGGGGCGTGGTCACCAGGCGAAGGTCCACGTCGGGATGCTCCACGCACACCCGACAATCACCGCCACCGCCGATGACATCGCATCCCAGAGAATCGACGATGTTGTCGTCGTCAGTCTGACTCCCTTCAGGTGTGAGGTATCGACCGACGCTTACGAGGAGACGGTGACCGAAGCCCTTGGCGGCCGGGTGGCGTCGGTTCGTTTCGCTCCTGACTGGAATCTGAGTCCTCGATACGTCAGCGCTCTGGCCGAGATGCTCAAAGCCAAGCTGGAGGAAGCGCCGGCCGGGTCCCCGGTGATTTTCGCTGCCCACAGTCTTCCGCAACGCATGATCGACCAGGGTGATCCTTACGCCGCTCAGCTGCATGAGACCGCCAGCGCTGTCGTCTCCGAACTGGGCTTGGAGAACTGGGAACTCGCGTATCAGAGCGTGTCCGCCGCCGCCCGTGAGCCGTGGCTTGGCCCGTCTGTGGAAGAAGCGATGGATCGACATGCCGGTGCCGGTGCTCGGTCTATCGTCGTCGACCCGATCGGGTTCATCGCCGACCACGTCGAGACGCTCTACGACAACGACGTCGAGCATCGTGCCCACGCCGAGACGATCGGTGTCGACTTCCACCGTTGCCTGTGCCTGAACGAGCACCCGGGACTGATCGCCGCACTCGCCGACATCGTCGAAGGTGTCGATTGATTTGATCGATGTCGCAGTCATCGGGGGCGGAATGGCGGGAATGGTGGCCGCCCACCGGTTACAGCAAGCCGGAGCGGACGCTGTCCTCCTAGAGAAACAGGCGCGTTTGGGAGGCATCGTCGAGACGACGATCGAAGAGGGCTATCTGATCGAAGGTGGGCCAGATAGCTTCGTCACGGCCAGAGGACCTGTTGTTGAGTTGGCCACGAGTCTCGGTTTGGAAGCCGAGGTCATTCCGTCCAATCCCGAAGCTCAGGGCTCATACGTGTGGTGGGATGGAAAACTCCATCCCCTCCCAGGCGGGCTCCTGCTGATGGTGCCATCACGTCTGGGCCCGTTCCTTGGCTCGTCTCTGTTGTCATGGCGGGGCAAGGGCCGTGCCCTGGGAGACCTCGTGATTCCCCGATCCACCTCCAACGATGACGAGAGTTTGGGTTCCTTCGTCCGCCGTCGCCTGGGCCCAGAAGTTCTCGACCGGATCGCCGAGCCGCTGGTGGCAGGGATCCACGCCGCCGATCCGGAGACGATGAGTCTGCGGGCCAGTTTCCCCCGATTCCTGGACATGGAAGCGGAGCACCGGAGTCTCATCCTGGCTGCGCGACGGTCCAGTCGAGGGGGCTCAGACGATGCCAGGAGCCACTTCTCCAGTTTTCGTCTCGGGATGGGCCAACTGACAGACGCTCTGGCATCTGTGCTGGACCGGGTCGACGTCCGAACCGATACCGATGTCATCGGTCTCGAAAAGGTCGATGGGGGATGGGTGGTGCATTTGGGCGATGGGGCAAGGATCCGAACAAAGACGTTGGTTCTTGCGGTCCCAGCCCCAGTAGCCACGCGGCTTCTGCAGTCGTTGTCCCATGATGGCGCGGGTCAGCTTTTAGGTATCGATCAGGTGGTCAACCAATCGGTGACCTTGGCCTTCGACAATGACAAGCTCCCTCCATTGTCTGGGTCCGGCTTCGTTGTGCCATCCGGCCGGGGTCTGAAGATCAGAGGGGTGTCTTATCTGTCACGCAAATGGACCGGCAGGGTGCCGAACGACGCGTTCGCTCTTCTACGGGTCTTCTCACCGGCCGGGAGAGTCGAACCCGACCCGATCGACATGGTCCGTGCCGAGCTCGCGGCGACCATCGGCGTCGAGGCGCAACCAGTCCGCTCTTGGGTTCGGACTCATCGTCAGGGCCTCCACCGCTACACCCTAGGTCACTTGGATCGAATCGCCCGAGCCGAGGATGCTCTCGCAGCTACGCCGGGGATCGCCCTTGCCGGCGCCGGCTTCGACGGAGTCGGACTCAACGAGTGCATCGCCTCGGGTCATGGCGCTGCCGAGTTGGTGATCGAAGACCTAGGCAGCGTGGTAGGTGCCTGAATCGAATCGTGGCGAAGATGAGACGGCGTCGGGTGAATCGGGAGTCCAAACGTAAACAACGAATACCGGTTGCCCAACAATCGGTGAGCTCTGTCCCAGCACGGGTTGCCGCCGTCGGCTGGCTCGATACGTCATGATGTGAAGGTGAACCGACAACCCGACAGCAACTGGCGACTGTTCGACGACCATTCCCGCTACGTCGACCGATTCGGTCTGCTGCTGGCGGTCACCACGATCGCTGTCATCACATTGTCTTTGGTCGACCTGATGGTCGTGGGTGCCGACTTGCGGAGCGAGATTGGCGAGATCATCGTATCCATATTCGTCGGGGCGACGCTCCTCCTTGCTCTGCGTGCCTCGGGGGTTGGGCGTCGTTTCCGCCGACTCGCCGATGTCCTGATTGCGATCGGAATATTCGGAACTCTCGCTGTCGCCCTACTGGTCGAGCTCACCGACAGACCCCTCGTGCTCAACGGGGCCCCATTCGCGTGGGTTGGCCTCGCCGCTATCGCTCCTCTCGTAGTGGTGCGCCGTCTCGTCCATCACGATCGCGCGAGCGTGCAGACACTCCTGGGCGCGGTTTCGGCTTATCTGCTGATCGCGCTGGCCTTCAATTTCGCCTTCCTGACCGTCGACCGTTACCAAGCGGAGCCGTTCTTCGGGACGCTGGAGCCATCAACCAGCTTCATGTACTTCAGCCTGACCTCGATCACCACCCTCGGGTATGGAGATCTGACAGCCGTCTCACCAGTGGGGAGGCTGTTGGCGACGACCGAGGCTGTTGTCGGGCAGGTCTATCTGGTCACCTTCGTTGCGATGATCGTGGGTCTGATCGTTGAGCAACGTCAGCGTGAAAAAGGCAACCGCTAGCCGCGCGGAGCGATCACGGCGTCTTCGAAGGCGCTAGAGCCCTATGAGACGCGAGGCCTGAAGAGATCCTTCTCGGGAAGCCGCAGCGGCCGAGTGCCGCATGAAGATTTGGAAGCCTTCTTGGCCACCCGTAACCCTCTGGCGGTGAGTGGCGTTTACACCCCTGAACGGTGGCTGGGAACAACACCTAGGAGATGCTCCCAATGGACAAACTCAAGAAGAGACTGGTAGTGGGTCTCACCGTGGTCGCGGCGCTTGCCATTTCCGGCATTGCCCTGGCTGCTGAAGGCGACGACACGGTTCTCAACTTTGGATACGACGAGGACAGCCGCTTTTTCATCTTGAACGTGTCCTCGCTCGACTATTCGCCTGACGGGGAGCAACTCGACGACATTCTCGAGGGTCAAGAAGAGGCCCAGTTGGATGCTCTATTGGCTGCTTGCGGACTCGAGGGCGATGACCCCGACAACCCGGAGGTTTACGAATACACCTACGACCCAGCGACTGGGGTGATCACCGTCTCTTCCGAGGGCGGTGAGTCAGATGGTGAGGAGATCGTCTGCGGTGACTTCATCGGTGGCGACGTCACCGGACCGGCCGGCCAGGTCAACCACGGGATGTTCATGAAGTTCTTCAACGCAACCTTCGAAGGCGAGGGTCGCGGCTGCATTGTCAGCAAGATCGCACGGTCCGGCCTGGGCAAAGGCGACCAACAGGTCAAGGCCGACGACGCCGCAGAATCGGATGGTGAAGCCACCGAGCCAACCGAAGGCGAGTCAGAGGTTGCGGAGGGATCGATCAGCTTTACAACTGTCACGACCGATTGCCAGCACGGCAACGGGGGTGCCGAGGAGGAGAGCGAGGAGCTCGACGACAAGGGACCACCGCAACACGTGCTCGACAAGTTCGGCGGACAACATCCCCGTGACGCTAAAGGCAAACCGGCCGCGCCTTCGGGTCGGCCGTAGAGTCGCGGGAGGGGGGCGAGAAAAGGCCTGGGGTCGACCCGGGCCTTTTCTTATTGGCTCTTTGATCGACTTGCTGGGGGTATCGACAGCCGTGATGGTTCAGGGGCAGCCGTGATGGTTCAGGGGCGACCACGCCCTGGAACGTCGGCGGGCGGGCCACCCGAAGCACCGGACGGGTGATCGAGTCCGTTGTCGGGTGGGCCAGAAGGCTGGCTCGGCTGGGCTGCGGGACCTCTTTCGTCCGGTGTCGATGGCGATGTGTCTGTGGTCTCGCTCGGATTGTTCCCTCCGCGGCCGATGTCCCTCGCCATCTCCGAAATACGGGCACCGAATTCTGGCGGCTCTACATCGTCGGCTTCGAGCATGTTCGCGATCTCGTCCAGGATCCCGGCCACAGCGTTCTTCACGGCGGGATCGTCGCTGTTCACCGGGTCGACATCTACCCGTTCCGCAGCCCGGCGCAGGGCGTCGGTGGCCATGGAAGACTCCAGCAACGATCCCTGCGCTTCACGTCCTTCGAGTTCGCTGGCGGCCTCGACGGCTTCGGCTGCGTGGGCGATAGCCGCAATTATCTGACCCCTGTGGAAAAGCGCTTTGGCTTCGGCGATCCTCTCCGATGGACCGGAGTCACCCACGCCGATCGACTCCATGGCGCGATCGAGACCGTATAGGACGTCGCCCGGCGCGGCGTCGTCGGCCATGGCCACACCGGTCATACCGGTGAGAAACAAAGCCGCCCCCAAGGCCCCTGCAAACCGTCTCATCAGCAGTCCGTCCCTACGAGGCGCCGTTGGCTTTGCGGCCACGTGTGGGGCCTCCCGCCCTGCTCGTGCGATCTCGGCGGCCACGCCGGAGAAGTCAGCGATGACTTCGTCAGACGGGTCAAAGCGGGCCGTCCTGTGCAGACACTCGAGGATGACGGCGAAGCTCGCCAGATCCTCCCGAACCGGCACGTGTGTGCTGAACAGGAGTTCTACATCCGCCGGGGTCAGACCGCGTCTCGGCATGTCACTCTGGTAAACGTCGAAATCGCTCATAAGGTCACGGATTCCTCGTCGAGTGCCCGCTTGAGAGCCTCCAGCGCCCGGTGCTGCAACGCTTTCACCGCACCGGTCCTCTTCCCTACCACCTCGGCTGTTTCCTCGAGCGAGAGGCCTGCGATGATTCTCAGGGCCAGGACGTCGCGTTGCCCATCAGTCAGGGCGTTGAAGGCTTCGGCGATCTCCGCCGTCACCAACCCTTCGACGGCTTCGCTCTCGACGTCACCGACGGAATCTGGCGAGGCTTGGTCTCTGTCGAGTTCAGTGAAGTCGGGGCGACGACCGTGGTAGCGACGCTCGTCGATCAGTCGGCGGTGAGCGATGACGAAGATCCAGGATCTGAAGGAGCCCGCGTCCCCACTGAAGCCATGGACTCCGCGCGCAACTCGTAGGAACACCTCGTTGGTGAGGTCTTCGGGCTCCCTTGCTCCCCGGCTACGAAGATATCCATTGACCGGACCGGCGAAATCGCGATAGATCTGCTCCCACGCCCAAGCGGCGCCGGCCCTGGCCGCGTCCAGCGTCGAATTGAACTGTTCTTCCTGGGGTTCCACACCAAACCTCGACGGGTCGCGCCTTTCTATCTATACCCACGAATCGGCGGGAGCCCAACCTGACCTGAGCGCTAATAGACCTGAATCGAACATCTGCTTTCCAAGGCTCTGGCTGGAGACCGTCCGTTGGGTGGCCGGCTGCGAATCGAGAAGGAGGCCCTATCGACTGGGACACGATGCCCTCAATCAGCAACCATGGACCCCTGTATTCGACCGGGTCACTCCGATGGGTCTTCGTCCCGGATGGTGCTCTAATCTGCGCCGGTTGGCAGCTGTCCCCGACATCAAATTCACCCGGTCCGGAACTGTCGACCTCGCCTATCAGATCGTGGGCGACGGCCCACTCGACATCGTTTTGATGATCGGCTGGGTGTCGCATCTAGAGATGGTGTGGGAGCTTCCCGAGGCCCGGCACTTCGTTGAGAGATTCGCGGGAATGGGTCGCGTCGTCTTGTTCGACAAACGTGGCACCGGTCTCTCCGACCGCCCCTCGGATCAGCCAAGCGCCTCCGACATGGTGCCGGACACCCTCGCCGTCATGGATGCCGCTGGCATGGACTCGGCCGTGCTCGTGGGCTGGGTGGATGCTGCTGCTGTGGCGATTCAGGTTGCCGCCCTCCACCCCCGGCGAGTCAAAGCACTGGTGTTGGGTGAGGCGCTCGCCAGCAGCGTGCCTGACGAAGAGCATCCATGGGGGCTCAATGAGGAGATGACCAATGCCGTCGCTGATGCGATACAGACGGGGGGTTGGGGCGAGGCGATTCTGTTCCCGATGATTGCTCCGTCCCTTGCCGGCGACGAACGAATCCACAATTGGTTCAGACGTCTCGAGCGCATGTCAGCTACCCCGAGCATGGCGGGCAATCTTCTCCGCCGGACCCTCACCTCGGACGTGAGGGAGCTGCTGTCTCAGGTCACGGCACCGGCCCTTGTTCTGCACCGTCAGGATTCGGCATTCATCCCGGCCGAGGGCATCAAGTGGCTCGCCGACCATCTCCCTGACGGAAGATACGTCGAGGTCGAAGGGGACCAGGTGGCGGGTTATCTCGGGGACGTCGACGCGCTCATGGACGAGGTCGAAGACTTCCTTCTGGGGACGAGAAGCGGCGGCGGTGGCAACCGCCGGGTCCTAACTGTCCTCTACAGCGACCTCGTCGAGTCGACCGAGAAAGCGGCATCACTGGGCGACGATCGCTGGCGAAGCCTGCTCGACGAACATCGTCGGGAAGCAAGGAGGCTCATGGGTCAGTACGCCGGTCGTGAGCTCAACAACGCCGGGGACGGCTTCCTCGTCGGTTTCGAAAGCCCGTCGGCGGCGATCCGGTACGGGCTGGCCCTGGTCGAGGCCAGCAGCCGACAGGGTCTCGAGGTGCGCGTCGGTGTCCACAGCGGCGAGATCGCTGTGGTCGCCGGCGAGCTCTCTGGCATGGCGCTGCACGTCGGAGCCCGGGTCGGGGCGTTGGCCGGCTCCGGGGAGGTATTGGTGTCGCGGACCGTTAGAGACCTGCTGTACGGCTCCGAGGTCAGGTTCATCAGCACTGGCGATCATCAACTGAAAGGTGTTCCGGGGGAGTGGGAGCTGTTTCGGGTCGGCGAGTAGAGCTCAGCTCGTGAGCGAGTACTCCGCGATGGCTTGTCCAAGTCGCTCCGCCCCGAAAGCAAAGGCCCGGTCGACATCCCCGCCCATCCGGAAGACGCCCGCCAGTTCCATTGACACAAAACCATGAGCCCAGGCTGTGAACGTTCTTGCAGCTTCGAGGGCCCGGTCCCGACCCACGAGGCGCTCTGCTATCCGGATCACCGGGGCGGCTGCCGCCTCGAGCCGTTCGGGATCGGGGCGCGCGTCCGCCGGGAGTGATTGGAACACCAACTGGTAGGCACCGGGTGCTTCCTTGGCGAAGTTTCTGAATGAGTGTGCGAGTGCTTCGAGATCTGCTCGGGGGTCTTCATGTGTGACGGCATGTTCGAGCCGATGGAGCAGCTCACCAATCACGTCCTCTGCGATCAAGCGCACCAGATCTGCGCGGTTTGCCACGTGTTTGTAGAGGGACGGGGCACGGACCCCGACCATGCCGGCAACCCGGTTCATGGTCAGGCTGCGCAGACCGTCGGTTTCGATCAGCTCGCGTCCGGAGGCGACGATCTCGTCCAATGAGGTGCGTGAAGGGGTCGGCATCGGATCAGCTATTGACGTTAGCCATGATGGCTACGTATCATAGCTATACGCATCACAGGAGAAAGTCACTCAAATGCAACTCGAGCCATCAATGCACCGCGTCGGATCGGACATAGTCGCCGTTCATCTGATTTCCGACGCCTCCGGGGTGACCGTCGTCGACGCCGGGTTGCCCGGACACTGGAAGGAGCTCGAGCGTGAACTTGAGACGATGGGGCGCACCGTCGATGACATCCGTGGCGTGATCCTCACCCACGGGGACACCGATCATCTCGGCTTCGCCGAGCGTCTCCGTAGTGAGCACGACGTACCGGTGTACATACATGGAGGCGACGCCGCCCAAGCACGGGGCGAGACCACCAAGAAGAACCCACGATGGGGCCAAATCAAGATCGGCCCGTTGCTCGGGTTCCTTGGCTATGCGGCACGTCGCGGGGCGATGCGGGTGCCACCGGTTACCGAGGTGACCGAGGTGACCGAAGGGCAGACACTCGATCTCCCTGGTCGTCCGAGGATCATTCACATCCCCGGTCACAGCCCGGGGAGCATCGCCGTCCACTTTGATTCTGTTGCCGCCTTGTTCGTCGGTGATGCGATGACGACACGTCATGTGCTCACCGGTGTCGAAGGCCCACAGCCCGCCCCCTTCACTCTCGATCCCGAGGCGGCAATGGAGTCGTTGCACAAGCTGGAGGATCTCGACGTTCGATGGGTGCTTCCGGGTCATGGGCCGCCGTGGCGAGGCGGAGCCGGCGAGGCAGTACGGCGAGTGGTTGCGGGAGTGTGACTAGAGGAACAGAACCCGAACCTTCGCTCGAGCACTCAGTGGTTGATTCGCTTGATCAACGAGAGTGCGTCGTGTGGTGCGTGGGCATGACCGTCGTTGTCGAAGTAGACAAGGACGTCTCCGCGGCGGGCGAGCTCTGACACCCGGTCCGCCCATTCGTCGAGCCCGGCTTCGTCGTATCGGCTGTCGTAGAGCTTTCCCGGTCCGTGGAGACGAATGTAGGAGAAGTCTGCTGTCTCCTCCTCGATCAAAGGCCAGCGTGAAGAGTGCGAGAGCACCACGGCGATGTTGCGGGCGCGCGCCGTTGCCAGCACTTCGTCGTCGAGTGCATCGATCCGCCGAACCTCGATTGCGTGTCTGATCGAACCGGACAGCAGTCGTGACGGCTCGAACCCGGATACCCGTTGATCGTGTCCCGCTGCCATGTGAACGGCGTCCTCGAGTGAGGCCGGTAGCCGTGCCAGAAAAGATGTGATCCTCTCCGGCGGGATCCTTCGGTTGTCCGGCAACTGCCAGAGGCAGACGTGGAGCTTTTCACCCAAGTCGAGGATGCCCGAGGCGAAGAAGTTGGCAAGTGGCACCTCCACCTCGCGCAACTGCTTCATGTGCGTTATGTACCTGCTGCCTTTGACCGCGAACAAAAAACCGGGGGGAACGGTGTCTCTCCAGTTCCGGTAAGTCGACGCAGCGAGGAGTGAGTAGAAGCTGCGATTGACCTCTACGGTGGAAAAGTCACGGGCCGCGAAGGCGAGCCAGTCGGACCTGGGCAAATCGGGCGGGTAGTAGTCGCCCGCCCAGGGGTCGTAGCTCCATCCAGAGAGACCGATTCGAATAGCCACGCCGGATTGGTTTCCGATGTTCCATGTCTTGAAACGATCGTGTCTCATGTGCTTCCGAAATCGACGGTTCCCCCTGGTGCAAGAGGGGTACCGAATAGGCGATTCCGAACAAGGAGGAAGTCGTGCCCGAGAAACGAGCAAACGTCAAGAACGAAGAGCAATACGAGGCCCTGAAAGACAAGGGCATGTCCAAAGAGAGGGCCGCCAAGATCGCCAACTCCCCTGATGCGTCGAAGAAGGGCGGGGAGAAGTCGAAGAAGGGAGACTCGAAGTCTTCGCCGAAGCAGGGTGGTACCACCGCCCAGAAGAAGGCGGCCGGACGGAAGGGCGGGAAGGCGACCGCCCGGAAACGATCTGGATAGACCGGCGATAGTCAGGAGCGGCTGATGTCTCAGAGACGTAGCGTCTGGTCCATCGACGACGGCCCGGCGTGGCCTGCTCTCAGCGGCTCGGAGCGCTGCGACGTCGTCGTCGTTGGTGGCGGTATAACCGGAATCACTGCCGCACTCCTCCTGCAGCGTCGTGGCAGAGCCGTGATCCTCTTAGAGGCGCGCGAGGTCGCCGCGGGCACCACCGGCGGGACTACCGGAAAACTGACTTCCCAACACGGTCTCATCTACCACGACCTCGCAGAGCGTCATGGCTGGGAGGTGGCCCAGGCGTACGCCGATGCAAACCAGGGTGCGTTGCGCATCGTCGAGTCACTCGACAACGAGACCGGTGCGGCATCTGAGTTGACCAGGGCTTCGGCCATCGTCTACGACATCGACGGATCGAATTCGGACCGTCTGCAGGCCGAGTACGAGGCGGCGATCCGCCTTGGTTTGCCAGCCCGCCTCACCGGCGACACCGGGCTTCCGTTCGAAGTGGCACAGGCTCTGGAGTTCACCGACCAGGCTCATTTCCATCCCGTCCGATACTGCCGCGCTCTGGCAACGGAGTTTCAGAACTCCGGGGGTCGCATCTTCGAAAACACCAGGGCAACGGACGTCGAAGAGTCCACGGGCCAAGTCCAGGTAGGAACCGAGCACGGGTCGGTCACTGCCCAGGACGCGATCGTGGCCACCTTGCTCCCGATCGTCGATCGTGGCGGCTTCTTTGCGAAGACCAAGCCATGGCGGGCTTACGGTGTCGCGGCCAGACTTACGGGACCACCGCCGACGGAGATGTACATCTCTGTGTCTCAACCCATACGTTCTCTGCGACCCTGGCCGGCGGGTGGTCGAAACGGGGCGATCATCGTTGGCGAGAGCCATCCGACTGGCGACGACAGCGCCACGCCAGGGCGGTGGGGTGAGTTGGAGCGCTGGGTAAACGAGAACTTCGAGGTCGACTCGTTCGACTATCGGTGGTCGGCGCAGGACTATGACACCGCTGACGGATTCCCCTACATCGGGCGATCGCCTTTTAGCGAGCGAACCTTCGTGGCCACAGGTTTCGCAAAGTGGGGACTGACGAATGGAACCGCGGCGGCCGTGATGCTCACCGATGAGATCCTCGGCGAGGACAACCCCCATGCCGAGGTGTTCTCCGCCGGCCGGATTGGGGACGCGAAGACTGTCACCGAGCTGATCAAGACCAACACCGCAACCGCAGTCGAGTGGGTTCGAGACAGAGTCGGAAGGCTCTCACTGCCTGAACTGGCCGATTTGGAGCGTGGACAGGCCGTAATCGTCTCAGTGGAAGGACAGGCAGCGGCGGTGTACTGCGACGCCTCGGGTCGGTGCCACGCAGTGAGCCCAACCTGCACCCACCTCGGTTGCAGCGTCCGTTGGAATGATGCCGAGAACTCCTGGGACTGTCCCTGTCATGGATCTCGCTTCGGTATAGATGGCCGCGTGCTCAACGGTCCAGCTACCGCGGCCCTGGCGCGAGTCGAAATCCCTGGCTCAGCGTCAAGAGAGGAAAGCCTGGAGCCGGTGGAAGAGACCGATGCACTTGTCGACGAATGGATCGACAACTCTTTCCCGGCGAGCGACCCACCGGGAGAAGTTCCTCCCGGTATGTCTGGTGACTCATCAGATCGCCCCCCACGTTGAAGGATTTGCGTAGAAGCTCGACAGACCTGGCTGGAGGTCCGCCCGGGCTGAGGTGCCTGTCGAACCGACTGCTCGACCGCCGCGCTCGCTGAACAACGGTCGCTCCGGCCGACAAGTTTCGCGATTTCGGTTTGTAGCTCGCAGCAAGCGGGGTATGGCCAAGAGATCGAACGAGATCACATTTCGGGGATCGAGCACATCGACTTGTTCATGCGACGTCCCGATCGCGAAGCTCGAAGAGAGCTGGTGAGGATCTACCGCGCACTGGCCTTTGATCTGGCCAATCGGTACTCGAGACGTGGCGAGGACATCGAAGACTTGGCCCAGGTCGCCATGGTGGGTCTCGTCAACGCCATCGATCGGTTCGACCCGGCCTACGGAGTTCCCTTTCGGGGTTATGCCATCCCGACCATTCTCGGAGAGATCAAGAGGCACTTCCGGGATCGGGGGTGGGCATTGCGTGTCCCCAGGAGCTTGAAAGAGAGGTCGGCTCTCACGAGAAGCGTGAGTGACGAGCTGACACAGCGTCTGGGTCGGTGGCCCACCGTGGCGGAGCTCGCCGAGTCGTCTGGTCTGACTGTCGAAGAGGTCAGCGAGGCCAATGCCCTCAGTGCGGCGTACAACACCCAGTCGACGGACGGTAACCGCGGCGAGCCGGGAGCTTCGGCCCTCGACCACATGGGCGACGACGACGCCGGGTACGACCTGGTCCTGGATCTGATCGATCTCAAACCCATCTTCGATTCGCGCCCGGTAAAGGAGAGGGCGATTCTCTACCTTCGTTTCTACGAGGACATGACCCAGCGGGAGATCGCGGCGGTCGTAGGTATGTCGCAGATGAACGTGTCCCGAATTCTCGCCGCGTCGTTGGAACGCATGAGAGTTCTGCTCAGCAAATAGAAAGGCTCACCAGGCGGGTCACCAGATCGACGTTTGAGATGGACCGGAGGTCCCCCTACCTCAATTCTCCTACCGGGCCGCGATCAGTTGCCCCGTTGACGGTCTTCCATCTCGAACCAGACCAGAGTCCCGTCGGACCAATCCAGCGTCCCCCAACGCGAGGACAGCACATCCACCAGGATCAAGCCGTATCCTTCCCCTGAAGGGTTTGATCCTTCAAAGCGGCGGGGCTGCGCAACGCCGACCCAGAGAACCTCTCCCGAAACTCGCGCCATCAGCTCCAACGAGTTCCCGACCCCGCCATGCTTCATGGCGTTGCTCACCACTTCGGTCACGACGAGCAACGTGTCGGACCACATGTCGTCGTCCATCCAATCCGCCCGGTGGCTTCCTAGAAACCGTCGTGCCCCGGCGGGAGCCCTTTCCGACGTGGCAATCGTTACGGTGGATAGGTTGTCGTAGTCGGTCACGTTCGGCTGATGATGGCGTCTCCTGGGTGTGATATGTACCCAATGGCCCCCTTCGACATTCCGCTCCTGGGATGGCCGCCCACCGCCCAACCGCTGCGATCGGCCCGACAGAGCGAAGTGTGGTCCTTGCTTGGTCTCCCTGCCCCCTTGGAGCCGCCATGCATGAAACGGAGATGGTGACTGCAGAGATCGACCTAGGAGAGGTCTGGGTTGGTCCATGAAGAAAGGGCACCCGGTCACGGGCGCCCTTTCCTCGACTCGAATGTTCCGTCGAACTACATCTGCTTGCTGGCGTAGTAGTCGCCGAGATCGCTTCTGTACGGCTCGTCCCGGTAGGTGCTCTCGTCGAACTCGGGTGAGTTCTTTATCTCATCCTTGGTCCGATCGACATAGATCGTCTCTTCGTCGAGATCGACCTCGCGGATGACGCCCGCTGGCAGCATCACCTTCTTCCCAAAGATCCAGGGTCCGGTATCGACTACGAGGTAGCTCGCCCCCGCGTCATAGGTGTGCTCGTCGACGCTCCCAATGGAGCCATCGGTGGCCTCCACCTTGAAACCCGAGATGTCGGGGGTCTCCCCTTCGGGGACGACTGTGACCTCATACATGTAGATGTCGTAGGTCATGATCTCTCCTTTCGTCTAGCTGAGGATTTACCCAGGCCCTCGCCGGGCTAACCAACCGGCTTCAGCCTTTGGAGCTGTGGCCCAGGGTGATCGATCGCCAGTCGTGCGAGTTGCCTTGACGGACGGCGTCTTGCGCTCTCGTGGGAGAGCAGATGCATGGTGGCGCCCACCCCCGCGTACACCGCGTGATGGAAGAAGTCTCTGCCAATCTCCCTCAGCCCCACTCGAGTACCCGATGGCTTGACGGAGTCGGTCAGTCCGTGACCCTCTCGATGGTCTGACACAAGGCGTCCTTGAAGCTATACCCGCGCCGGAATATCTAGCTCAGTCATCAACATCCGGACTCGTTGTTCGATGTCGTTGCGGATCGGCCGGACCTGCTCAACCGTCTTGCCGGAAGGATCGTCGACTTCCCAGTCGACATATCGCTTGCCGGGAAACACCGGGCAGGCGTCGCCGCAGCCCATGGTCACCACAACGTCTGCGGCCCGAACGATTTCATCGGCCCAGGGTTGGGGGATCTCGCTGCTGATATCGATTCCCACCTCGGCCATGGCGGCGACGGCCGCCTGGTTGATCTGTTCGGCAGGCTCCGATCCACCGGAGAATACATCGACGTCCTCGCCAGCGAGATGACGCATCCATCCCGCAGACATCTGAGAGCGTCCGGCGTTGTGAACACAGAGGAACAGGACGCTTGGCTTGAGAGTCGTCGAGTCGGTCTGAAGCCGAACGAGGGCGCGCAGCCGGTCCCGGGCGAATCGCTCGGCCAGCAACGGCATCCAGGTGCTGGTGTTGGCACGTTTAGCCAGGGTCTCGAGTGATTCGGTCATGAATCTCTCGATCGTCTCGGTGTTGAGCTGTCCTGCGAAGCGACGCTTCAGTCGTTCGGCTGCCTCCCTGATCTGGTGTTGTTCGGCGGTCGTGAGTGTGACTGACATTGGCCTGCTCCTTCAGGTTGCGGCTTTGTGCTTAGTCGGTTGTGGGAAGAAGACGAGCGCGATGCGAGCAGCAGCGATGCCCGCAGCTATTTGCGCGACAAGAAAGCCGGGCAGCGAAGTCGGGGCGATGCCGGTGTAGGTGTCGGTGAAGACTCGAGCGATGGTCACGGCCGGGTTGGCGAAGCCGGTGGATGAGGTCGCGTAGACCGCCGATGCCACCCACGCCCCGACGGCGGCTGGCATCGCGGCGGTCCGGTCGGTTCTGGCCAGAGCCAAGATGACAAGGACCAGCACAAAAGTGGCGACGGCCTCTCCGAACACCCTGCCCAGCCCGCCACGCGTCGTCGCCGAAATCGAGAAGAAAGCTGTCTCGAAGCTCATGTGCGCAGCGAGCACACCAACAGTCGCTCCGCCAATCTGTGCGGTTATGTATCGCGCCGTATCACGTCCATCGATGGTTCGACTTCGCCAAAAGGCGAGGGTCACCGATGGGTTGAAATGCGCACCTGAGACGGTCTGGAGCATCGCAATCAGCACCCCGAGCCCAAGACCGACCGCAATTGCATGTGTAAAGAGCTGAAGCCCGGCATCGTCAGTGAGGGTCTCCGAGACCATGCCGCTCCCGACGACTACATAGAGCAATAACGCGGTACCCAGGGCTTCGGCGATGACTCTCTTGCTCACTCGGCGACACTTGTCAGATTGCGGACCCGCCTGGCGAGTTGGGCGAACGCAGACCTGAAAGCGTCGAGCGTCCCAACTGGGACGGGGTCCGGTATCGACCAGTGGACATGGCTGGCGGCCGGGGGGAGGTCTCCTTCTTTCGCCCGGTCGCAGACGCTGACGATCAGCCCTATCTCACCGGGCAAATGCGAATATGACGATGGTGTGGCATTGGAAATGTCGACGTTGAACTCGCCGGCGACTTGGACTGCCTTGGGATGCACTTTGGCCGCGGGATGTGTGCCCGCGCTGAGTGCGGGCTCGCCGGTGAGTCGTTCCCACAGGGCCGAGGCAAATTGCGATCTGGCCGAGTTGTGACTGCAGACGAAAGCGACTCTCTTCCCCAAATACGTGGGCAGACCGACCGGCGGAGGGAGTTGGTCCCAACACAGCGTCACGTAACGACGACGCTGGTCACCTTCCGACGTTCGGCGCCGTATGAGACCGGCGTCTTCGAGCACATCGAGGTGGTGAGCCAGGAGGTTTCCCCGCATGTTCGAGAGTGCGGCCAACTCGGCCACGGTCAGGTCGGTGGAGACGAGGTGATCGACGATGAGCAGACGTCGCTCATCGCTGAGTGCTGCATGTCTGAGGGCTCTCGCCTCAATCTCCATTGACTCAAATAATATTGAGTCAGTGGTATTCGAGCAAATTGCTCAGCGAGGATCGCCCAGTATGGTTCAGCCGACCCCAGCGAAGATGTCGTTCTTGAGGACGGACCTCACGAAGTCGGCGCGGTCGGGAGCAACCGCAAACCATGCCCACTTGCCACGCTGCTCCCGTGTGATCAAACCCGCTCTCACCAATACCGAAAGGTGATGGCTCACGGTCGCCTGGCTGCGCTCGAGCGGCTCGTTGAGATCGCACGCACACACTTCTCCCTCGGGCACAGAGGCAACGACGCTCAGAAGGCGAAGCCGAACCGGATCGGAGAGCACCTTGAAATCGGCGGCCATATCTTCGGCATCATCCATCGTGATCGCTGATTCGGTGACCGGACAGCACGTTTCCATGCTGTAGATCTTACACATTGACCTCTATCGATACGAGTGGTACGTTTCGACCTATATCGATATGAGGAGTCTGTATGGCTGGCAACCTGGAAATGCGTGAAAAGGTCCGCGAGCGCTACGCCGAGGCGGCGCTCGGTGCGTCTTGCTGTGACCCCGGATGCGGCTGTGAGACAGACCAGAGTGTTGGTATCGATGTCACCGGGGACGCCTACACGAGGGCGGATCTGGAGGCAATCCCGGTAAAGGCGGTGGATGCCAGTCTCGGATGTGGCAATCCGACGGCGGTGGCAGACCTGCAGGAGGGCGAGACGGTCTTGGATCTGGGCTCAGGAGGGGGAATCGACGTACTTCTCTCTGCCCGCCGGGTTGGCGAGACGGGTTTCGCATACGGGCTCGACATGACCGATGAGATGCTCGATCTGGGAAGAAGGAATGCCGCCGAATCAGGGGTCTCCAACGTCGAGTTTCTCAAGGGCTACATCGAAGAGATCCCACTTGGAGATGCCTCGGTAGATGTGATCATCTCGAATTGCGTCATCAATCTGTCCACCGACAAGCCGGCCGTGTTCGCCGAGATGGCCAGGGTGCTCAGACCAGGTGGGAGGATCGGGATCTCCGACGTGGTGGCCGAGGATGACCTCACACCAGAGGAGCGCGCTGAGCGGGGGTCATGGGTCGGCTGTATCGCCGGAGCGCTCAGCTACTCCGAGTACCGGGGCATGCTCGAAGAAGCGGGCTTCACCAACATCTCGCTCACCACCAGCCATCAGGCAGCCGAGGGCATGGATTCGGTGATCATCAAGGCTCGGGCTCAGTCAAACAACGCGGTACACAAGGAGGACTGAGCCATCGTCGAACCGGGTTGTGCGTTCCAACGTGAGGTCGACGCGGACGCCGTCCGGCAAGGCCCGGGTTCCGCCACCAACGATGGTCGGTAACACCCGCAGCATGTAACGGTCGACCAGACCAGTCTTCATCGCCTCTGTTGTCAGGCCAGGGCCGGCAATGGACAGATCTCGATCTGCTGAATCCTTCAATGCCCTCACCGCGTCTGGCTCGAACATCCGCTCCAGGCTGGTACGTGGTTCAGACACACCTTCCAGCGTCGAGGAGTACACGATCTTGTCAGATGCGCGCCACGCCTCGGCGAACTCGCGTTCCACTGCGGACATCTCGTCGAGATCCCAGGAATCCCATACCCGCATCATCTCGTACATGCGGCGACCGTTGAGGACGGTTCCTATCGAGCGCTGGAAGTCGCCGAAGAAGGCGTGGGCGTCCTCTGACGGTTCTGACCAATCGAAGTTCCCGTTCTCGTCGGCGATGTAGCCGTCCAGCGACGCGTTGATCAGATAGATGAGATCAGCCATGGCTCAGGCTCCGCCCAAATCCATCTCGTGCATTATCGCCTGCGTCTCCGTGTGCGGGTCGGGTCCGGGATCGATTCCAGCCGCTGCCTTGCTGAGACGGCCCAGGTAGTGAGTCCACCCGTGAGAGTGGCGAACGTCTTCGCCCGCCGGAAGATCGCTGTGAATCAGTCTCACCAGGGTCCCATCATCCACTGCTTCGAGGACGATTGTCACGGTGCTCGAGCCCGGCGGTACCAGGTCGGAGCCTTCCCATCCCCAGGTGAACACGACCCGTTCCGGTGGTTCCACCGCGACGAACGAGCCACGAGTGTGATTGTTGCCGATGTCCACTGCGAACACCCCACCGCTTCGAGGATCGAGATCGACGTGGGCACCCATCCAGCGGCGCATCCTCGTCGGATCCACGAAGAACTGGAACACGGTGTCAGGCGATGCCTCGATCATCACCTCGAGCGTGACCGCTTCACCGTTTGCCACGTTTGTGCCGCTCCTCGCTCTCTGCCGCTCGTTTCAGGTCTTGCAATCGGCCGGACCAGAACGATTGCAGATGACGAACCACCTCGTCGACGGTCTGTGGGTTGGTCTGGTAGATCCTCGTCCTGCCGATCCTGTTCGCGACAACGAGATCAGCGTTGCGTAGGACCGTTAGGTGTTGGGACACCGCAGGTCGTGTGGTGTCGAAGTGCGAAGCGATCTCGCCAGCGCTCATCCCACGCTGCGCGACGAGCTCGATGATCCGACGGCGGGTAGGGTCCGCCAGCGCCCGAAATGTTTCGTCGACGTCAGCCATGATCCATTCGTGTTAGTGTTCGCTTACGTAAGCTAGAGCTTACAAGTTGACGAAAGAGAAGGAGTTGCAATGCCCAATTATGTGGTTCTGTACAACGCCCCGGTGTCGGCGTCCGATCAGATGGAGAACAACGACCCGGAGATGGCCGCCGCAGTCATGCAGGCGTGGAACGATTGGTCAGCCAAGGTTGGAACTGGGATGGTCGATCTCGGCACTCCGCTCGGCAACGGTCGCCGGGTAACCGCAGACGGTTCTGGTGACGCTGACTCCGAGGTGGCCGGGTACTCGATCATCAGCGCTGCAGACATCGGCAGTGCCGTCGCTCTGCTCGACGGTCATCCGCATCTTCAGATGCCGGGGGCTTCGATCGAGGTGCACGAGACCCTGGATATCTCCGGGATGTAGCGCTAGCGCAGACATCGAGGAGGTCGCGAATCGTCTGACTGATCGCTAGCGCGCCTCCATCGGGTAGGCGCTGGATGACTGGAGTGCCGATTTTCGCACTCACGTGGATAGATTGAGACGGTGGGTTCTCGTCCCCGGAACCGTCACCTCATCCCCCTCGCATTCGCAATCCTGAGCGCCGGGTGCTCCGCCGTGGTGAATGAGACCCCTGTCGTGACCGTCCCTCCGTCGACCACGACATCCACGTCGATCACCTCAACCACCTCCACGACGACGGGGTCGAATCTCGCTGAATGCATCAGCCCTACCGGTGGGACCGCACCGGTAGACACCGGGGCAATCGCCACCGATGCCATCACACTGTCCAGTGAGAACTTCCTGTGCTCCCGGGATGTAGTCGTGGTCGGCGAGGGCAACGAATCAGAAACGGTCGCAGCCGCGCAGTTGGCGGCTGCCATGGACGCGCCGCTGCTACTTCCCCACCCTCTCTTGGCTGCCGAATTGGGTCGTCTCCGACCAGAAAGAGTCCATGTCGTCGGTACGGCCGTGGTCGAGGCGCCTTCCACTGCCGAACTCGTCCAACACGACGTCGACAGCGCTGTCGAAGCTGCCGGGGAATTGCTGGGAGCGACGGTATCGGATCCAACCGATGAATCCTCGGCCCTCGTCGACGCGATGATCGCGATCGAAAACCAGGACACGGTCGTCAAGCCGGGAGAGCCGGTCTCGACGCCGCCGCCCGATCGCTTGATCGTCGGTCTGGCGCGCGAAACTGGCGACAGGGCGGTCTGGGTCGTCGACGCAACCGACCCTCTCACTGCTTTGCTCGCAGCCGTGGCGGCCAATGTGGCGGACGCCTCGGTCGTCGCGGTGGACGCGGCAGATCTCTTCCGGTATCCAGAAGTAAGTGTCGCAATCGCCGGCTACCCGGACCGGGCCATTCGGCAAGTCGGGTTCTCCACGGCCCTGGACGACTGGAAGCTTCGCACTCTGGCACGAGGAGAGCAGCTCCCCGGCGGAGGTTTCGAGTTGTTCCCCGACCACTTCAACCGTCGCTTCGTCGGGTTCTACGGCAACCCCGCTTCACCGGCGTTGGGTGCGATGGGCCAGGTAACACCGCCACAGGCGCTCACCCTGATGCGTGAAGGTGGGACGCTAACCGGTTACCTCGACACCGGCTGTCTGCCCTCCCCCTGTCAGGGCACGGTGCAGCCCGGTCTCCTCGACGCCTTCGCTGCCGACGGCGCCCACGTCGTGCCGTTGTTCAACTACATCGGAAGCGTTGCCCAACCGAGTTGCGGGACGCATCTGTTCCCCATCGAAGACTTCCAGGAAGGCATAGATGTCGCAGCGGAGGACGGAGGGTATGTGGTCTTCGATCTCCAGCCGGGCTCCCAGGACTTCCTCACCCACGCTCAGTTCTACGAACCGGCGCTCATGCTGCCTCACGTCTCGGTGGGGATCGACCCTGAGTGGCGCTGTGGTTGGCCGGGTCAGACCGACTTCGACCGCCGGGGGACGGTGACCGCAGCAGAGATCAACCTCGTCATCGAGTGGTTGGCCGATCTCGTCAATGCTCAGGCGCTTCCCCAGAAGCTGCTTGTCATCCAGCAGTTCCGTGACGACATGATCCAGAACCGGGACGAGCTCGTGAGTCGCCCCGAAGTCCAGGTCGTCATCCAGATGGACGGCGAGGGTCAGGGCAACCTGGCCAACAAGGATGGGACCTGGAACAAAGTCACTGCGGGCACCGAAGACAACCACTGGCGGTGGGGCTGGAAGAACTTCTTCGTCAGGGACCATCCAAACGGCCCGTACACTCCTGCTGAGACGCTGAACAGGGCCCCGGTTCCGGTCTACATCACCTACCAATAGCCGGGATCAGCGGCGGGCGACGAATCTGGCGATTTTGCCGTCGTGGGTGACCAGGTACATCTCACCATCGCCCCCGACACCAAACCCATTGATCTGACCGATCTCTCCCAACTGCTCGGTCCAGTCGGTTATCTCGGTAGGTTGGCCGTCGACGAGCCGGAAACTACGCACCCATCCCTGACACCAATCGGCGTAGAAGTAGTGGCCGGCGATCTCAGGGATGAGCGAGCCCCGGTAGACCACTCCACCGGTGACGGCACATCCGTCGGGCTGGTCCGACTCCGGGCTCTGGATCGTGTTGGGATAAGCCAGAACCGCCTGGGTGTAGTTGGCGGGGTCGCAATCGGACTCGAAGAGACAGCGCGTCCCCTCCATGTTGGCCCAGCCGAAGTTGTAACCCCCGCCCTCGTCGATGGGAACAGCGTTCACCTCCTCCCATGTCTCCAGTCCGACATCCCCGATGAATATGACCCCGTCCACAGGGTCGATCCAGAAGCGATACGGGTTACGCAAGCCAAAAGCCCAGACTTCGGGTGCGCCGCCACCGTCGACAAACGGATTGTCCGGGGGGATGCCGTAAGGTTCGCCTTGGTCGACATCGATGCGGATGATCGCCGCGAACATCGAGTCGGGATTCTGCCCCTGGCCCCTGGCGTCGGCACCATCCCCTGAAGAAATCCAGAGGTAGCCGTCGGGGCCGAAGTGAAGGTCGCCCGCGTAGTGGCGGATGTCAGTGGCGTCCTCGGGCTGATCCAACTGGAAAAGGACCCGCTCCGAACCGGGGTCGGCCCGGTTGGGATCGTCCGAACTGACCATGAACTCGGAGAGCTGTCGCTGACCTCGAAGATTGACGTAATAGACGAAGAAGCGACCGTTCTCCGCGAACTCGGGATGGAACGCCAGTCCCAGCAGACCCTGTTCGATCCCTTCGAGGAGCACGCGGTCGTCGATGGCGAGGAAGGCGGGGTCGAGCATCTGATTGTTGGCGTCGATTGCCCTGATCACCCCGACGCGCTGCACCACGAAAAGGCGGTCGTCGCCTTCAGGCGCCCGGATCGCCGTTGGTTGGTTGTAGTTCTCGTCGATCACCTCCAGGGCGAGACCCTGCAGTGGCGGCAAGTCGGCACCGGTGGTGGAGGTGGCAGTGTTGGGGGCCGTCGTCCTCGAGTCGGTTCCGGTCGTCGCCGTCGAGTCGGTGATCGACGTGGTGGTCGAACCGACGGCTTCGGGCGTGGTGGGGTCGGACTCACCGCCGTCCATCAACTGCCAGACGATGAACACCACGAAAAAGACGATCAGAAGAGAGATCACCAGGAGACGGAGACGCGCAGCAGGTGGGGTGGGCGGACGTGGACGATCGGTCACATGGAGACGCTACCGACAACTGGTTCCTTGAGATGCTCAGCTGTCGAAAGAGCCGACTTCCACCTCGTTGAGGATCACGTCCCTGCTCTCATCGGCCCAACTCCCCAGGGGTACTGAAATCGCGAAGGGCTCGATCACTTGGGCGCAAGACTGATCGGGATTCACCTGAGAGATCATCATGATCTCTATTGCGTCCCCCGTGTCCTCGGCGGTCCAGAAGATCTCGTGACATGGGGTGGGCTTCTCACCTTCGACCCAAAGGCTGACCTGGATCGGGAAGCTCTCCATGATCAAGAGATCGGTCCCGGTGATGGTGACTTCGCCGTCGGTGCTCCCCGGAATCGGGGGCCGGGGGTTGGGCACCTCGCCAGGGGGAAGGGGGTCTGTGACCGGCTCGTCGCCTCCCGAGTCGACCGGGTCATCCGGATCGATCGTGGTACCTGTGGGAAGAGTCGTTGTGGACTCGGGACCAGCAGCGGTGTCTCCACCTCCACAAGCAACCAGCAAAACCACGATCAGCGCGAGAGCAAGTGTTCTCCTCATGTCGTATTAGATGGCGTTGGGACCAGGACGGTTCCACCAGAGCTGACCCGACGGCGGTCTCCATACTCGGCAGAGAGTCGGCCCCGACAGAGAGACGCTCAGCTGGCGAATACGGTGTCCCACCCGTCTTTCATACTCACGACCACCCAGCCGAGGTCGGCAGCTACCTCGGTGATCGGCTTGTCCTCCTCGAACGACACGGCCCTGCTCTCGTAGGCGAACTCGCGCTCGTCGTCGTCGTGATCTACAAGCACGGCGAGACCACCGTGTGGGGAGGCCTGAGCCCATTCCAACATCTCCCTGTCGCCACCCGAGTTGCCCACAGCGAGGATCGGGGCGCGCCCTATCTGGGAGTAGATGTGCTCCACCTTGGCGCCGCCTTCGTTGGCGCTGCCGGTGTGCTCGATGGTTCTCCTCACCACGGGCCTTCCGTCGGAATCCCGATCGAACTGGTATCCGACCAGCGTGCCTACGACCATGCCCGGCTCCACGCCGTACCAACGCTTGGACACCTGTCTCACGAACTCGGTGCCGCCGCCGGTGACGATTCCGATCGTGAAATCCCGAGCTCGCAACTCGTCGAGCAATTCGAGCATCGGTTGGTAGATGACCCCTTGTACCGGAGACCCGAGTGTTGGATGCCGGTATCTGTCGAGGAAGTCGTCGACTGCGGTCCCGAATTGCTCGGGGGTCTCCCCGTCGAAGAGAGCTCCCAGGGCTCCGGCCACCCGGGCCAGACCGAGTTCCCCGATCGCCGCCATGTCTCCGCTCAGAACCGCGGCGAACTCGGGACGCTCGGCAAGGGAAGGGTCGGTCTCCGTGTGTTGCTTGAGGGCGTCGACGAAGAAGTCGAGTTGGACGTAGCTGGGGCGCTCACACCACATCGTCCCGTCGTTGTCCAGGTAGGCCACCCGTTCGTCGGTCGGAACATCAGCGGCCCGGTCGAGGAACTTCAATATGGCGTCCCGGGTAGGGCCGGGACGCCATGAGGGCAGGGTCACGAGCTCCCTACTCCAGCCTGCAGCTTCTCCAGCACCTTGTCGATGCTGAAGCTCGCCGGCTCCTGCCGCGGCGGGAACTCCGTCAACGTGCCCAGCATCCTGGCTACGTAGGCTTGAGCGGGCACGAGGATGTATGCCCTCTCGAGCAGCCAGTCGTAATACGTGTTCGACGTGATACTGGCTCGCTCGAAGGGGTCTGTTCTCAGGTTGAAGACTCTCGGAACGCGGAGCTCGACAAACGGTTCGGCCCAAACGTTCAGCGTCCCCGCGGCCCGCTGCTCCATGAAGACGATCTTCCAGTTGTCGAACCTGAGACCGGTGAGGTCCCCGTCGTCATTTACGTAGAAGAAGTGCCTTCTCGGGCTCTCGTCGGTCTCCCCGGTCAGATAGGGGAGCAGATTGTGACCATCGAGGTGGACCTTGTATTCGGTGCCGTTCAGGTCGGCGCCTGTCTTGAGTCGGTCGGCGATGTCCTCGACCCCAACGGCGGCGAGCATGGTCACGAACCAGTCGTTGTGGCTGACGATGCCGTTCAACACGGTCCCGGGTTCGATCTTGCCCGGCCAACGCACAACGCAAGGCACCCTGTACGCGCCCTCCCAATTCGAGTTCTTTTCGTTGCGAAACGGAGTCATACCCGCGTCGGGCCAAGAGTTCATGTGAACGCCGTTGTCGGTCGAATACATCACGATTGTGTTGTCTGCGATCCCTAGCTCGTCGAGCAGGTCGAGCATCTCGCCGACGATGTCATCGTGGTCGAGCATCGTGTCGTGGTAGGTCGATTGCCAGCGGCCCGCCCGTCCAATGCTCTCTTCCTTCGGATGGGTCCGGAAGTGCATGTGGGTGGTGTTGAACCAGACGAAGAACGGCGTGTCGGCATGGTGTTGCCGCTTGATGAAGTCGATGGCCGCGTCCCTGAACTCCTCGTCACAGGTTTTCATCCGCTCCTTGGTCAGCGGTCCGGTGTCTTCGATCTTCTGGGTGCCGTCTTCGTTGGCCCAGGAGCGGATGACGCCTCGGGGCCCGAACTGCTTGCGGAACTCGGGGAAGTCCTCCTCGCTTGGGTAATCGGCGTGCTCGGGCTCCTCCTCGGCGTTGAGGTGGTAGAGGTTGCCGAAGAACTCGTCGAACCCATGCGCCGTGGGGAGGAACTCGTCCCTGTCTCCGAAGTGGTTCTTTCCGAACTGACCGGTGGCATACCCCTCGTTCTTGAGGGCAGTCGCAATGGTGGGATCTTCGGCACGCAGACCCACGTCGGCCCCGGGCATTCCCACCTTGGTGAGACCGGTTCGATACGGGTTCTGCCCTGTGATGAAGGCGGCGCGCCCAGCGGTACAACTCTGCTCCCCGTAGTAGTCGGTGAATCTGACGCCCTCGTCGGCGATGCGGTCGATGTTGGTGGTGCGGTACCCCATGAGCCCGTCTGAGTAGCAGCTCAGGTTGGTGATCCCTATGTCGTCTCCCCAGATGATCAGGATGTTCGGTTTGTCCGCCATGATGAATAATCCTCACTTTTCGGCAAGCGGTCTGATGGGAAACCTATCAAGGGGCCTTCGGGCTGGTATCCACCGTTGTTATGGCAACGTCGAACGAGTGATACACCGGAAGCCGAGGTGGCTGGTGCTGGTGTCGACCATCTGTGGTTGTCGGGCCGCGGGGCGGTAGCGAAAGCAGTACTGGATGGTGCATAGATGCGATCCCCCCTTGATCACTTTGCGGGGAATCCTGATCTCGGGCTGGCCCGGGTCATAGCTCCCCTCCTCCGAAACGCCGATCTGGGGCGAACAGCACGGGGGGCTGCTGGGACGGGACCTGTCGTCGTACCAGCTCGTTGTCCATTCCCATACGTTCCCTGACATATCGTAGAGCCCATACCCGTTGGGCTCGAAAGACCCAACCGGGCTGGTCCGGGTCCAACCGTCGGCCTCGCTGTTTTCGTAGGGGAATGCGCCCTGCCAGGTGTTCGCCTTTGGCTCGAGTGTCTCCTGGGCGTCGCCCTCGCCCCAGGTGAACTCTGCACCATCGAGACCGCCACGGGCGGCGTACTCCCACTCGGTCTCTGTGGGCAGCTGCTTTCCGGCCCACGCCGCATATGCACCGACATCCTGTTGGGCGACGTGGACCACCGGATGGTCCTCGAGCCCGACTATCGAAGAGTCGGGGCCGGTCGGATGTCGCCAGTCGGCACCGTGAACCCACGCCCACCAATTTCGATAGTTGTCGAGAGGGACCGGCCCCGGCGTCATCGTGAACACGAGAGAGCCGGGTACCAGATCCTCGGGCTGCGCGCCCGGATAGTCCTCCGCCTTCGGAGCGATCTCCGCCAGCGTGACATGGCCGGTCTCGTCGACGAACCGCGAAAACTCGGCGTTCGTGACGAGGGTGACGTCGATGGCGAAACCGTCGACAGTCACCCGACGCACCGGACCCTCATCGGGGTAGTGATGATCCGAGCCCATCGAGAACTCGCCACCGGGTACCCATACCTGTTCGGACACGGGGGCGGAACCTACTACGACCGAGGTCAGGGTCATCAGGCCTTCGCAGAGTGCTTGCCCCGGGACTCTGGGCGAGGGGCGCTGGAGATACTCTGGCCCCGATCTTGATCGAGCTGAACCCTGCCCCGCAGATTGCAGCTCTCGCCAAGGGCATCAAATCCCGGGTGGGTTCGCTGTTCTCCAAGCGCACCCTGCGGGACGACGCGATGGCTGGCGTGGTGCTGGGAATCGAGAGTGTTCCGGACGGTCTCGCTGGTGGGCTACTTGCAGGTGTCAACCCGGTGTTCGGGCTTCACGCCTACATGGTGGGGACCTTCGCCGGCGGTCTCACCACCAGCTCTGCGTTCATGGCGGTGCAGGCGACGGGGGCGATGGCGATCATCGTGGCGGACGTGCCGGCGGTCCGCGGGGCTGAAGACCCGGGTCGAGCTCTATTCACGCTCTCTGTGCTGACCGGGCTCGTGATGCTGATAGCAGGCCTGTTCAAGCTGGGGAGTCTTCTCAGATTCGTCTCGAACGCGGTGATGGTGGGCTTCATCAACGCCGTCGGCGTCAACATCGTCCTCGGGCAACTGGAAAGCTTCACCGGTTATGAGGCGGCGGGGGCGAACCGTGTGTCGAGAGCGCTCGACACGTTGCTGCACCTCGGTCAGGTCTC
>DASTBQ010000157.1:0-4379 GCA_035711995.1 Acidimicrobiia bacterium
GTGGAGAGAAAGCCCCAGGAAAACGGAGCAGCCGCCCCGACTCGAGACCGGCGCGCAACGTCTTCCTCTTCTCTGAAGCGGTGCCTATGACCGGCATCAGAAGACCCCGCCCGGCAGCGATCCGTCCCCGGCCACCGCCTCAGGTGCTTCGATGGTGAGTGCCCTCACCTCGTCGGTCGAAAGCTCGTGGATCCGGGTGGCGAGCCCCAGGAACCTCTCCCTCTCATCGTCTGTGAGAACCTCCTCGGTGAGAGTGTGAAACTTGGCGATGTAGTCCTTCCGGGTGAAGGGCCGCGCACCCAGGGGATGAGCATCGGCCACCGCCATCTCGTCGACGATCCTGCTCCCGTCCGACATGACCATCTCGACACGAGCACCGAACGCCTTCTCGTCGGGATCCGTGGAGTGATAACGACGGGTCCACTCCGGGTCCTCCACCGTGCGGACCTTGGCCCACAATGACACGGTGGAAGGGCGGTTGGCCCGCTCCGGGGTGTAGGACCGCTCGTGGTGCCAGGCGCCGTCCTCGAGTGCCACAGCGAATATGTACGTGATCGAGTGGTCGAGGGTCTCCCGGCTCGCCCCGGGGTCCATCTTTTGAGGGTCGTTGGCACCGGTGCCGATCACGTTGTGAGTGTGGTGGCTGGTGTGAATCACCACCTCCTCGACGGAGTCCAGATCGTCGATTCTCTCCCCCATCCTCCGGGCCAGGTCGATCAATGCCTGGCTCTGATATTCGGCGGAGTGCTCCTTCGTGTACGAGTCGAGGATGGCTCGCTTCGCCTCACCGAGACCGGGTAGTGGGACCTCGTAAACCGTCTCGGGGCCCCCGAGCATCCAGGCGATGAACCCGTCCTCGCCCTCGTAGATAGGTGCCGGAGACCCCTCCCCCCGCATCGCCCGGTCCACAGCCTCGATCGCCATCTTCCCGGCGAAGGCCGGTGCGTACGCCTTCCACGAAGAGATCTCGCCCTTCCGCGACTGACGGGTTGTGGTCGTGGTGTGGAGGGCCTGGCCGATTGCGTGATATATCGCCTCCACGGGTAGTCGGAGAAGGGTCCCGAGACCGGCAGCCGCCGACGGGCCAAGATGCGCGATGTGATCGATCTTGTGCTCGTGAAGACAGATCCCCCGCACCAGATCGATCTGGATCTCGTAACCGGTTGCTATGCCCCTCACCAGCTCACGGCCGGACAGACCACGATGCTGGGCCACAGCCAGGATCGGGGGGATGTTGTCAGCCGGGTGGGAGTAGTCGGCGGCGAGAAACGTGTCGTGGAAGTCGAGTTCCCGCACCGCGGTTCCGTTCGCCCATGCCGCCCATTCCGGGGAGAATCTCTCGTCGGAGGGAAAGCCGAACACGGTTGCCCCTGGCCGGTAGGGATGGGCGGCGGCCTGAGCCCTGGCGTTGGCGACCGGGCGTCGCGCTAGAGAGGCGGCGGCCACGGCGGCGTTGTCGATTACCCGGTTGCCGATCATCTCGATGACATCAGGCTCGACTTCCACATCGTCGACTGCAACCTCAGCGATCCGCCACGCCAGCTCCTCGGTTCGCGATAGGCCCTCACTCGACCGATACGAGCGGATCTCATACGTCTTCAACCAACGTCTCCCTTCGGGAATTGCTCCATGTGATGAACGGCAATGGTAGGGGCCGTCTGCCACCCGAATCTTGCCCGCTACACGTGTTCCGGCTCGTCCACCAGCCGTCCGCCACGCACCGTCGCACCTATGACGATCCCAGCCGAGATCAGCACAGCGTTCTTGAGGATGTATTGCCCCTCCAATGTGAGCACGAATGGGAAGTCGCTCCAGATCCGCTCCGGGACGAGGACGAGCGGTGTCAACGTGCCCGCCATCTGCGCGAACAGGAGTAGAAGGGTCATTCTCATGAATCTCCCGAAGAGCAACCCGAGCCCAATGCCGATCTCCAAGACGGCGAGGGCAATCCTCACGAAGTCGTCGCTGAACAGGTGAAAAGTCAGAGCCATCGCAGTCTCGGTGGCGATGTCGTCGGCCGGACTCAACCCAGGCACCAACTTGAGGGCGCCAAACCAGACGAAGACGACTCCGATGCTCCACCTGAGCAGGGTGACACCATGATCCGCCATCCAATGGGTGATGGCCCGGTCGACCGAGTCGAATCTCTCTTGAACGACCATCACACGAGCGTAAGCCGCCGTCCGTCCCCACTCACAACTCGCTGACCCGTTCGCCGACGTGGGAACATACCCCAGTGGCATTCGATGTCCGTCCTGCCGACGTCTTCGAAGACGTCCAACAGGTGATCGGGCCGAAGCGGCCCGACGCCAACGTCTGCTGGTGTCTTTCCTATCGGATTCCCTCCAAACAGAACAAGGAACTACGTGGTGCCGCCCGTGGCAAGTTGGTTGCCAAGCTCACCCAGGAGGACCCACCGCCCGGTGTCCTCGCCTACGAGGATGACGAGCCAGTGGGCTGGGCGGGGGTGGCGCCGCGAGCCGACCTGAACAGCTTCGCCCGTGCCAACAGCAAGATCCCCCACATCGACGATCTCCCGGTGTGGACTGTTTGGTGCTTCCGCACCAAGGCGGGTAACCGAGGGCGAGGGATCGCACACGCCCTCCTCGCCGGTGCTGTCGAGTTCGCACGTGCCCACGACGCCCCGGTCATCGAGGGTTACCCGGTGGACAACGGCACCAACAAGGTCGACCTGACGATGGCGTATGTGGGGACCCGATCGCTGTTCGAGAAAGCCGGTTTCGACAAGGTGGCCGACACCGACTCGGTGCTGGACGGCTTCCCACGGGTGCTGATGCGTCTCGACCTGGGATGAGAAGGGATAGGTGCCTCATCCCCAGCGGCCACTTCTCAGAGATTTTGACCCCTCGTGACTCTTTCCCTGATCGGCACTATCACCAGGCTTGGTGATCAAACCGCGCCGTACCTCGACTCCAGATCATCGAGATAGTTCGAGGCGGCAACAGCATTGTGCCGACGCCACAACTCGACATGGTCTCCTGGATCGAGTGCGGGGTCGTCGAGGGCTTCCAGGGTCGGCCCCAGTGCGGTCCGTTGCGAACGGATGAGTTCGAGTGGCGACCTATTGGCCCTGCGAAGCAATGCCAGCTTGAGAAGGAACTCGATGCGCAGATCGCGTATGTGCTCCACCGGTCGGTTCAGCCAGGTGCTCAGTCTCCTCCGTCCGACGTGGGTGATCCGATGGATGACTCGCTGCGGGCCATCGCCCCTCTCGGTAAAGGTTGGCTCCGCACAACCAGTCTCGACGAGACGGTCGAGGGCGCGGTAGACCAGAGGACGTCTCACCGTCATCACCCGACCCAATTCAGAGCCGGCCTCGAGCTGTCTGGAGATGGCGAAGCCATGGGTCGGCTGCTCGGCGAGAACGCCGAGCACAGCTAGTTCGGTGACCGACAGCTTTTGCTGCCGAACCTTGGCGTCCAGAGGTAGTCTCCCGGAATCGTGGTAGTAGTCGCATTGAGATTAGTCACTGGGTCACTGCTGGCCGGACTCCTTGTCGTGGCCTGTGCCAGCTCCGGCGAGACCGCGGACCGCGAACTGCTCGTCTCCGCGGCTGCGTCGTTGACCGATGCCTTCGCTGAGGTGGAGATCGGATTCGAACAGGCGAATCCCGATGTCGACGTGGTTCTCAACCTCGGGCCGAGCTCGGGTCTGCGGGAACAGATCCTCGAGGGTGCGCCCGCGGACGTGTTCGCATCAGCCAACACCTCCAACATGGACCAGCTCGTCGAGGCAGGAGAGGCTGACAACCCGCAGATATTCGTGCACAACTTGCTCCAGATCGCTGTCCCTTCGGGGAATCCGGCCGGGGTGACCGAGCTCGAGGACTTCGGCCGTGAGGAGCTCCTCATCGGTCTGTGTGCCGAGCAGGTCCCCTGTGGGGACTTCGCCAGGGAGGCGTTGGCAAGCGCCGGGGTGACGCCGGAGATCGACACCAACGAACCAGACGTGCGGGCGCTCCTGACGAAGATCGAAGCCGGCGAGCTCGACGCCGGTATCACGTATGTGACCGATGTCGTCTCGACAAATGGAGGGGTCGACGGCATCGAGATTCCCGACGACTTGAACGTGGTCGCCGATTACCCGATCGCTGCGTTGGCCAACGCTCGCAATCCGGAAGCGGCAGCAACATTCGTCGCATTCGTACTCTCCACACAGGGTCAGAAGATCCTGGCCGACTACGGCTTCGAGACACCTTGAGCCAACGAACACGCAGCCGTAGGAGCCTCGGTCGACCCCCTGCAATTCTGGTCGTCCTGGGCAGCTTCGGGCTCGCCCTGTTCGTGGTCCCCCTACTCGGGCTACTGGGAAGGGTTCCGTGGTCGGATTTGCCCGCCCTGCTCAGGAGTGATGTCGTT
>DASTBQ010000158.1:0-2972 GCA_035711995.1 Acidimicrobiia bacterium
GCGTATCTCCGGGACGATGACTCCTACAACGGAATACGAGACATCGCTTCTCTCGGTCCCGAGCTGAGCCGACCGTTCCGTGCACTTTCGGTTTGGCTGCCGCTGCAACTCCACGGGGTGGCCCCGTTCCGGGAGGCTCTGGACCGGGTTCTCGACATCGCGCAACACGGATACCAACGATTGCAGACGATCCCGGGCATCCGCTCCAGTTGGCGACCTGACCTCTCGATCGTGGCGTTCGGTTTCGACGACGATGAGTTGGGCCGGGCGGCCTGGGAGGCGGTGAACGCCGAACGAACCGTCCATCTCAGCCCGACCGTCATCGATGACAGATTCATCCTGAGGTTCGCCGTGCTCAACCGTCGCACGACGATCGACCACGTCGATCACGCCATCGACATCATCGAGAAGATGGTGGCGGGCTAGCGGACTGTGAAGTGCTTGACCGTGGTTTCTCGGTCGACGAGATACCGATCGTCTTCTGGATAGAAGACCGCCTGGTCGATGTCTTCGCCGGCGAACGCCACGATCGACTCTCGGTCATCCCATAGGCTGATAGTCAGGAATTCGGTGCGGTCGCCGTCGGTACGGCTGACGAGATACGCCGCCTGATTGCCCTTTGTTTCTTTGTACGCGGCAATACCGGTGCTGAGGATGTACTCGGCGTAAGCGTCGGTGTCCTCGATACTGGTCCAGCCTCGCCAGATTCGCAGGATCACGGGGATTCCTCCTACTTGCTGCCTGGCCGGCACGCTAGCGATCGCGGTTGGGAACCAGCTCCCAGAAGGGCCGATATGTGCGGGTGTCTACAGCGGTAGTAAGAAGGCGCGGGCTTTCAAGCCGGTCTCATGTGTGAGGCCATCGGCGCATCGCCGTGAAGGTGAGGCCCGAACCGGCGAGCCGTTCGGACGCAACGATTTGGAAGCCCCGGCGACGGTAAAAAGCGGCGTTGCCCGGGTCAAGAGTGTCGAGCGAACAGGGCAAACGCCGGCTGTCGGACCAGGCAAATCCAGCTGCCAACAACCCGGTGGCGACTCCCTGGCGCCGATGATCTGGTAACACACCGATGGCGTCCAGATACACATGATGATCTGGTCGAGCTCGCCGACGCATGTGTTGTAGCAGCTTGTCGAACTCCTCAACTCGGGCTGCGGCATGCTCCGGCAAGATGAGCGACGAGCCAGAAGTGGCGCGGCTCCTCGGTGGCTCCTCGCCGATCGAGGGTCGCTCCAGCCACACCGCCACACCCACGAAAGGGTCACCCCAGGCGTCGACGCGACCCTCGTCCATGGCGCGCATCATCGTTCTGACGAAGGTCGGCTCATACACCTCGAGGAATTCGTTCGCGTCGGGATACAGCCATCGACCGCTCGGTTCGTCGAGCATCGCCCGCGCCAACGCCGAGGCCGCTTCCGGTATCCGACCAGCCACGGAAACGAGTTCCACTACGACAACATACGCGCCAGCGCATAACCGGCATTCTGCGCTATCCGGCAACCCCACCAGCGGGCCTCCTTCATGGAATGAGGGACGCCGGTGGGTCAGCCTCCAGAGCGAGCCGAGTCAGCCTCGCGCCCAGCTGACCCGAGGTCAGCTCCGGTGCGTTGTCGAGACAACGGTCGAGGACCTGGTTTATCACCTCCGAGGTGAGATGCCTGAGGACGTCTACGAACTTTCTGGCACGAACCGAGTCGATCTCCCCGACACGAAACTTCTCCCAAACACGGGACAGTGGCCCGGTCAGGGTCAATGCCTCATCGAGAAGACGCTGAGACATCTGCCGGGTCAGATTCAGAGCAGCAGCGATCTCACACGCGGCGTGTTCGATCTCGTTAGGACTGCGCTCGACAAGCGATTCGGCATCACCCGCCGGAGAGTGCGCCACCTCTGTCATCGACGCCAACTTGCTCGCTGCGAACGCCGACTCCAATCGAGCCTCGACCTTCATGAGTCGAACTGCGTCGTGACCGTTGAGTCGGGTCCGGTCGATATGGGCTACGAGAACTGCTTGCACGTGAAGGGGTAGTTGCTCCATGCCGCCCGGGAGCAGGTAGCGCTCGGGCTCCACCCAACCGTCCGCCATCTCCAGACAAGTTGTCTCGTAGGCGATTGCCTCCTCGCGGCTCTCCCCCGGCAAGAGTCCGATCCCGGTCTCGAGTGGATCGAACATTTGTTCGAATCGTACAACCCACCCCCGACAGAAACGACCGGCCCGACCTTCACCCGGCGTGAGCGTGCAGGTACACGATGAGCTGCCCGGTGTGATACCACTCATGTGCGGCCAGGTTTCTCAGGATCTCGCTACGGGGACAGGCTTCGAGACGGAGGGCCTCCCACCACCGCTCGGGGCACGGCACCAGCTCTTCGAGACCTGCTTCGTCGAACGAGTCGATGTAACGCAGGGTCTCGTCACGCAAAGTCGCGAAAACCGATCGAATATCGGCGAGCGAAGCAGTCTCATCGAATGCGTCGGGTTCATCGTGCGGCCACTCGCCGTTCCGGAGCCAGGCGATCAGCTCCTTCTCTTTGTTGGCCATCTCGACCAACAGACCCGCCACCGATGGCAGGTCATCGCACGGTTGCCGGGCCAGGTCGGCGTCGGTCAGCCCTTCGAGTACTTCGTCGAAGTCCTGTCTCACATATCTGAAACGAGCTTTGAGATAGTCGTGGGTGCTGATGACGGGACCATAAGGTCTCGAACGGGCACCAGCCCGGATTTTTCAGCTGACCCGCACCGGGAGATGCTTGATCCCCCTGATGAAGTTGGAGCGGAGACGATCCGGCTCTCCGACATCGAACTGCTTCACGCGCTCGAGGAACTCCTCGAAGAAAACCCTCACTTCCAGTTCAGCGAGCGAGGCGCCCAAGCACTTGTGCCGACCTGTCCCGAAGGTGATGTGAGCGTTGGGATTGCGGCCGAGATCGAACACGAAGGGGTCGTCGAACACCGAATCGTCGTAGTTGGCGGACGT
>DASTBQ010000159.1:0-21148 GCA_035711995.1 Acidimicrobiia bacterium
CTGCAGTCGGCAGCACCCCGGCGAACAGAGTCTCCGGTGTCAGGATCCTGAATGCCAGAAGCAGACCAGCGAGACCGAAGATCGTGACCTTGATCGCGATGCGGTCGGTCATCTGCCCCAACAGCCACCAGGCGATCCCACCGAGAAACGCGGCCGCCGCCAGGATCAGGTTCCACTGAGGCTCGTCGGGGCCGACCGTGAGCAACCGGCCGAGGCGGCCGATCATAAGGATGAAGGCGAGAATCCCGGCTAGCTGGCCGACACGGCGTCCCATGCCTCTCCAATCGACAGGAGCCATTGCGGTGCCCAGTCTTCGCCGGGCGCCACAGTGACTGTGCTGACACCAAGCCGGTGAAATCCGGTGAGTGTCTGGGGTGTGGTGCTGGACGCGCCGAGGAGGACTGTCGTCGGGTAGTCGCGTGAGAGCAGTTGCTGCACCGAAACGAGCGAGCGATCGGCGGTCCCGGTGACGACCACGAGTGCCCCACCACCACCACGTTGCCTGATCCGGGTCGCCACCGCCTGGATGTCGATGTCGTCGCTGGGTTGCACCAGAGCGAGCTTCTCCAGCGCTGCCGAGTAGCGGGTGGCATCGATGGCGTTCGGGTCACCGGCCCAGAGATCGGCATCGAAGCCTGACCCCACGAGATGACTAACCACGCTGGCAGCGCCAGATACCGCGGTCTCGAACGCAGCATCCGACTCGTAGACAGAACCCCTGACGTCGAGGAGAACCAGCGCCCGGGATTGCCACGGGGTCTCCAACTGGCGGATCATCAGGTGGTCGGTTCGGGCTGAGGACGGCCAATGGACTCGACGCAGGTCGTCGCCTCTCTGGTACTCGCGAAGTGTGTAGAAGTCCTCTCCACCCCGCTGGGAGTGCTCGGGACGGGAGGCAGCCATGGTCGGGTCCTGACCCCTCACGATCGGAAAACCGGTCAGTCTCTCGACCGTGGGATAGACGACCAGCTTGTCAGTGGGTCCGTCGGGAGCGGGCAACTCGGCGAGACCGAGCGGGTCTGCGGATACCGCCCGAACCGGCCCGACCGTGTAGACACCACGCGGCCGGCACATCACCCGGTACGTCGCAGTGGCCAGACTGCCGGGCGCGATCGAGGCCACCTCGAAATTGGCCACTCCCAGGTCTTCTACCTCATCGACGATCGTGATGTTGCGCAGCGCACGTTTCCCGGGATTGCTCAGGGTCAGGGTCACCTGGACGGTGTCGCCGTTGTGCACGGCGGTGGATCCGAGACGACGACCCATCCTGAGGTTTGGCCGGTGAAACCTGACATAGCTGATCGCGATCACCTGAGCGAGTAAGCAGAAGCCACCGGCGAGAAGCAGTTCCTGGTCGCCAAGGAGCCACCAGAGGACGATCAACGCAAGCCCAGCGCCGAGAAGAGCCCAGCCCCGGGTCGTCAGCATCAGGTGGCGATCCGGGATGTGGTCCCCGGGACCCTGATCCGTCCCATCACGTCCTGGATGATGGAGGCGACTGTTTCGCCACGCATCTGGGCCTCGGGCCGGAGGGCCAGCCTGTGTTCCAGCACCGGCCCGGCGAGATCCTTCACGTCGTCGGGCATCGTGTAGTCCCGGCCCCGGGCCGCCGCCCTACTCCTCGCGATACGCTGGAGGAACAGGGCAGACCGGGGAGAAGCTCCAAGCATCACATCGGGGTGTAGCCGGGTGCCCTCTATGAGGTCGACGATGTACTTCTTCACTGAGGGCGACACGGCCACCTCCCTGGCGATGCCGACCAGTTCTGCTACATCGTCGAGGGACGCAACGGCCTGGAGGTCGTGGAAGGTCGATCTGACGCCGTGTGTGTCGAGGATCTCGAGCTCCTTCTCTCGGCTCGGGTAACCGATGACGACCCGCATCATGAATCTGTCGAGTTGGGCCTCGGGAAGCGGGTAGGTGCCCTCGTGTTCCAGCGGGTTCTGGGTGGCGATGACCATGAACGGGGGGTCGAGGGCTCGGGTCACCCCGTCCGAGGTGACCTGTCGCTCCTCCATCGCTTCGAGAAGGGCTGACTGTGTCTTGGGGCTGGCCCGATTTATCTCGTCGCCAACGACGATGTTGGCGAAGATCGGGCCCGCCTTGAACTCGAACTCGCCGGCGTTGCGATCCCACACGGAGACACCGGTCACGTCTGAAGGGAGCAAGTCGGGTGTGAACTGGATCCGGTTGAACTCCCCGGCGATCGAGCGGGCCAACGACTTGGCCAGTTGGGTCTTCCCGACCCCAGGGACGTCTTCTATGAGGACATGGCCTTCGGAGACCATTGCGAGTGCCATCAACTCGACGACGTCGCGTTTTCCCTGAATGACCGTCTCGACGTTGGAGACGATCTGATCGAACCTACGACCAAAGAGATCGATCCTCTCGGGTGCCACCTCAGCCAAACGTGCTCCTCCAGTCCAGAGCGAAACTCTAACGATGAATTTCACTTGCGGGCATTACACTTCTCGACAGTCACCTGTGACAACGTCGGGAGGCACGTTTTGGGTTTCGAGCGGGGTGCGATGACGATGCTGATGCGTCACCCGTCACTGCTCATCGAAGCAGTGAGGACTTGGTTCGCCCTTTCACGTCGTGGTGGGTTGGGCCCGGATCCCGTCTATCTGCAGTGGAGGGCATTCACCGCGTACGGTGAGCACGATGCCACGGCGAGCGCGCATGATCTGCTTTACTTCTTGTCCTGGCGAAAGCAGATGCGGGGGCTGAGGGGATTGGGGCGAGTGGCATGAGCTCGAGTTTGGCGAGTCGACTCGGGGACATTCCGGGGGTGGCGTCCGTGGTAATCGATCTCGACGGTTTCGGTCGGGGAATAGACGTGCGTCTCGAGCCAGGCGCCGACGAGATGGCTGTGATGGAGCAACTCAGGGCCCTGCTCGCCGCTTATGGGGTGCGTCACGAGAGACAGCCCCCGATGAGTCTGGGGCGGACGGCACGCACTATGCCCGACCTCGGGGTCGACGTCAGCATCACACCCACCGATGGGGGAGCGCGAGTAGAGGTCTCAACCGGAACCGTCAAGTCATTCCGTCTCGTCTCTGCAGATCCGGTTTCGGTGGCGCAAGGACTGGCTGATGCATGGTGTCAGGTGATCGGCCGACTACCAACAGAGGTGGTGAGTGTCGAGGTAGGGACCGACGGGTCTCTCAGCGTCCTCGCCAACGACGGCGAGCACGATTCCAGGGGAACGAGCAGCACATCCGAAGGCTGGCTCGACGCCCTCACGTCAGCGGTCGGCAACCTCCTTGGGGACGCCAGCCGACCCCAGTTGAAACGAGCCGCCAGCTAGCCGGGTATCGATTTCTCTGGGAGATCGGGCGAGCTATTACGATTCGCCCGGGTAGGTCTGCAGTCATGACCCGAGCACTGGTCCTCAACGCGAGTTACGAACCGCTTTCGGTGGTCAGCGAACGGCGGGCGGTGATCCTCGTCCTGAATCAGAAGGCAAGCGTCGTGGTGGGGCGTGACGAGATCTGGTCGTCGGAGTTCGCAAGTGTGGAACTGCCATCGGTGGTCAGGCTCAATCGCTATGTGAAGGTGCCCTATCGACGAGCGGTCCCGGTCACCCGTCGTGCGGTGTTCGGTCGCGATGGCCACTCCTGTCAGTACTGCGGGGGCCCTGCGGAATCTCTCGACCACGTCCAGCCCCGGTCGAAAGGTGGCGACCACTCATGGGAGAATGTGGTGGCGTGTTGTCGCGCCTGCAACGTGCGAAAAGGGGCGCGGACACCTGACGAGAGCGGTCTGCGTCTCCGCAGCCAACCGGGTCCACCACGTCGGTTCGCCTGGATCTACGCCAGCACCGGGTTCCAGGTCGATCCATCCTGGCATCCCTACCTGCTTCAAGAAACGGCTTGAGCTCGTTGCGTCCGCGGTAGCGGTATCAGATCGCCGCTGGCGCGGTAGCCCGCCGGCGACGGATCTCTGTTCGTCGGCCGACCTACCCATCACCTGACCTCACCCCTTCCGCGCGCCCACCTCGATGTTCCCTGAGACGTCAAGAAGACACCGGTCTAGAGGACAGTGGGGCAAAAGAGTTGACATGTGGGGCGAAGTGGGTCATAGTGGCGTACACCCCAGGCAAGGGGGGGAACGGCACAGTGAGGACGAACGGAAAAGAGCAGAAGTGTTCCTCGGCGAGTACTTCCACAGCCTCGACGGCAAGGGGAGGGTGGTCATGCCCTCCGGTTTTCGCCGTCGTCTCGAAGACGGTTGTGTCATCACCAAGGGACAGGACGGTCAACTCGTCATCTTCGCTGCGGACGATTTCGAGCAGAAGGCCTCCGAGGTGATCACATCGCCTCAGAACAAAGCCGGCCGCAGATTCTCGAGGACCCTGTTCGCCGGGGCCGACCTGCAGAGCCCCGACAAGGCGGGGCGCGTGCTCATCAAACCCGACCTTCGGGACTTCGCAGCGTTGGAGACCGGCACTGAGATCGCCGTGCTCGGGCTCTTCGACCATGTCGAACTGTGGGCCAAGGACCGTCATCTCGCCGAGAAGGCCTCCGGCGACGTTGCATATCTGGACGAGGAGGAGGACTAGCGACACGAGGTTTGGGCTCAATGCGAGCCCTCCGGAACCAATTGGAAGGCCCCTGACTCCGCCCGCCTCTAGTTGGTACCAGCGCCCGGAGGGCTCGCAATGAACCAGGACCAGAACAGGGAAGAGGCCGCATACCACCGGCCGGTCCTGGAAGACGAAGTCGTCGAGCTGTTGGCACCCGTGGTGCCGGGAGTGGTGGTGGATGCCACTTTCGGAGGCGGAGGCCACACGAGACGGATGCTGGATGAGTTTGGAGAAGAAGTGACCGTGATAGGGATGGACCGCGACCCCGAGGCTGTGGCCAACGCCAGTGGTCTCGCCGCGACCGTGGTCCAGGGGAACTTCGCCGACATCGTTGCGGTCGTGGGAAGCATCACAGCGGAACCGATTGCCGGGGTCCTGTTCGACTTCGGAGTCTCCTCACATCAGGTGGACGAGGCCGACCGAGGATTCTCCTATCGCCAACAGGGTCCCCTCGACATGCGAATGGGCCCGGATGCAGAATTCACGGCCCACGAGATCGTCAACGAGTGGAATCTCAACGATCTGACGAGGGTCATCCGTGAGTACGGAGAAGAGCCCCAGGCCCGAAGGATCGCCAAGGCGATTCTGGCTGCGCGCCCCATCGATTCGACTGCCACCCTGTCCACCGTCATCGCAGATGCGATGCCCGCGGCCCGGCGTCGGGTAGGCCATCCTGCCCGACGCACCTTCCAGGCGATTCGCATCGCAGTGAACGGCGAGCTCGACGCGGTGCGTCAGGGGGTGACCCAGGCGGTCGAGATGGTTCGTCCCGGAGGCCGGGTAGTGGCGATCTCATATCACTCGCTCGAAGACCGGATCGTGAAACAGCACTTCGCCGAGAAGGCCAGGGGTTGCACCTGTCCGCCCGACCTCCCTGTCTGTGGATGCGGCAACACTGCTGAGGTTCGTGTCCTCACCCGAAAGCCGATACGTGCCGGGGAGGATGAGGTTGCGGTCAACAACCGGGCCAGGTCGGCGGTTCTGCGGGCCGTGGAGAAGGTGGCATCGTGACCGTCCAGCCACTTCGCAGACAGAAGTCCCGTGAGAGTCTTCGAGTCCTCAAGGGCCGACGACTGAGGCGCCCCTCGATAGCGCCCTGGATGATCATGGCGCTGATCGCGGTGGTCGCGTTCCTCGGTCTCGGCTTCGCCAGGACCAGCCTCGACAGAACAGCCTTCGATCTGGCCGAGCTCAACAAGGCGATCGAGCAACAACTCGCTCTCAACGAGCAGCTGAAGATCGAAGTGGCACGTCTCGAGAACCCGGCGCGCATCGCCCCACTGGCTGACGCGATGGGTCTCGTCATCCCCGCAGACACCCATCAGCTGCTGGTGGACCTGGACACACCTTCGCCTGTGGTCGCGGAGACGGACGGCAACGGAGCCAACCAATGAAAACCCGAGGACGCGCTGGAACCGGGTCGACCTGCGGGGCCCCGCCCCTCCGGACACCCAGCCGGAGAGTCGGTGCCCGTGCCGACAGGTAGACCGCGCCGTCTCAACCCGGGCAAGGCCCGCATGTCCTTGATCGGGCTGGTCGTAGTGGCGGCGTGGCTGGGTATGGGTTACCGCCTCTTCGAGATCCAGGTGGTCCGCGCCCCCGAACTGGCCGAGAAAGGGCTCAGCCAGCGTCTCGTAACGAGAGAGATGGCTCCTCAGCGGGGAAAGATCTTCGATCGCAACGGGAACCTGCTGGCGATGACAGTCGAGGCGAAGAGTCTCTTCGCTGTCCCCGACCAGGTAACCGAGCCATTGTGGGTCGCCCAGCAGATCGGTGGTCTCCTCGGCGTCGACAGTGAGAAGCTCTACGAGCGTCTCACGAGTGACAGCGATTTCATCTACATCAAGCGTCAGGTCGAGGGTGTTCTCGCTGCTGAGGTCCTCGGTCTCGAGATGGAAGGTGTTTTCGCCCATCCCGAGCCAACCAGGGTGTACCCAGGTGGGCCGGTGGCCGCTCACGTGACCGGTTTCGTCAATATCGACGGAGATGGTCAGGAGGGTCTGGAGCTGGTCTATGACGAGGTGCTCAGGGGAACACCCGGCCACGCCGAATACGAGCGCGACCGCGCCGGCCGGGTAATTCCGCAGGGTTACACGAACATCGTCCCCGCAATCCCGGGCAAAGACCTGATGACGACCATCGACCTGCCCCTTCAGTACAAAGCCCAGGACGCTTGTGTCTCGGCCGTCGAACGAACCTCGGCCCAGTCGTGTTGGGCGGTCGTGCTCTCGGTGGAGACCGGCGAGATATTGGCGATGGTTGGGGCTCCGGTGTTCGACCCCGACACCCGTCAGACGCTTGATCCGCGGTGCGACCAGGCAGAGAGCCCAGACGCCTGCAGACTCTTCAAGAACTTCGTGGTGCGCGGGATCTACGAGCCCGGCTCGACCCAGAAGATGATCACCTTCGCCGCCGCACTCGAAGAGCAACAGGTCGAAGTGGACACGATCGTCGAGGACGTCGCCGACGAGATCGAGCTTCTCCCGGACGCATGTCACTCGGGTGACGACGACGTCCACGGTTGTTATCGGGACTTCGACGAACACGACACGATGGACATGACAGTTGCCGAGATCTTCACCAGATCGTCGAACGTGGGCTCGATTCGCGTCGGTCAGGAACTGGGCGAGGCGACCCTCATCGAGTATCTCGAAGCCTTCGGGTTGGGGTCCCGGACAGGCGTGGACTACTCGGTGGAGGCCGAGGGAATTCTCAGATTCGATACGGGCTGCCAGACCTGTCTCGCCTCGGCAGCGATCGGTTACTCGGTGGCGGTCACACCTCTGCAGATGGCTGCTGCATATGCAGCGATCGGCAACGATGGTGTCTGGACCACGCCGCACATAGTCAAGTCCCAGGTCGACTCAGAGGGAGAGACCGAGGTCGCCGGTATCGAGACCCGGAAAGTGGTGTCGCCCGGCACTGCGCTCCTGATGCGAGAACTGCTCGCTTCGGTGGTCGAGGAGGGTACTGGTGTCGGCGGAGCGGTCGAGGGTTACCGGGTCGGGGGAAAGACGGGGACCGCAAACAAGCTGGGAGAGGACAACCGGTATACCGAAGACACCCGGGCATCATTCGTAGGCATGGCGCCGATCAGCGACCCCGAAGTAGTGGTGGCAGTCGTCGTCGACGCCCCCGCCTATGAATACAGGACCGGAGGTCTCGCCGCGGCGCCTGTCTTCTCACAGATCATGGAGCAGGCGCTCCACCGGCTCGGCGTGAGCCCCGATGGCGAGAAGGGGTAGCTCGTTGGGCGACCTGGCGGCGATGCTGCCAGCGCGTCTCATTGGCGACGGTGACGTCGTTGTCAGCGAGGTGACTCATGATTCGAGGAGGGCCGCTCAGGGTTCGATCTATGTCGCCCTAACCGGACAGCAACACGACGGACACGACTTCGTCGACGACGCGGTCGGCAACGGCGCTGTCGCGGTCTGCGTGTCCCACGCCGTCGAGACCAACGTTCCCAGCCTGCTGGTGGAGGACACCAGAACGACGGTGGGACCCCTCTCGTCGATCGTCTACGGGAACCCGTCGGCGACACTCGACGTGATCGGGGTGACCGGTACCAACGGGAAGACCACGGTGACCCACTTCATCGAGTCGATCGCCAATTCAGCAGGTTTGACCACCGGACTGATCGGGACGATCCACACCCGATACGCCGGGACTTCGCTGGAGGCGACGCTGACCACCCCGGAAGGCACCGACTTTCAGAGGTTGTTGGCCGACATGTGGGACAGCGGGGTAGATCTGGTCGCGGCAGAAGTGTCCTCCCACGCCCTGGAATTGGCCAGGGTGAAGGGAACGAGGTTCGCGGTGGCTGCTTTCACCAACCTTTCCCAGGACCATCTCGACTTCCACGGTGACATGGCGGCGTACCGATCGGCCAAGGCGCGGCTGTTCTCCGAGTACGAGGTGGGCACCGCTGTCATCAACATCGACGACGAGGTGGGCTCCGAGCTGGCAGCCGGCTACCGAGGGCAGATCCTCACCGTGGGAGTGGGTGGAGACATATCGGTCCAAGATGCCAGACCTGAGCGGGGGGGCACCCGGGTGCACATCGAGACACCGTCGGGGGGCTTCGGAGCTTCGGTCCCGATCGTCGGGGATTTCAACCTCTCGAACCTGGCGATGGCTGTGGCCTGCTGTCTGGGAGCGGGTGTCGACTTCGAGGCGATCACCGAGAGCCTGCCGGTGCTCGAAGGAGTGCCAGGGCGTTTCGAAGTCGTCTCTGGTGACGACGAGATCGTGGTGGTAGTCGACTTCGCCCACACGCCAGAAGCTGTGGCGCGGGCCATCGAGACCGGTCGGGACATGAGCCGGGGGCGTGTAATAGCCTTGCTCGGGGCGGGCGGTGACCGGGATCGGGCGAAAAGACCGGCAATGGGTGAGGCACTCTCCACGGCCGATCTGGCCGTCGTCACCAGCGACAACCCCCGTACCGAGGATCCCGAAGCGATCGTCGCTGCAATTCTGTCCGGGTTCGACCCGGGACGGGATCGCATCGTCGAGATCGACAGACGACTCGCCATCGCGGCCGCGATCGAAGCCGCGGACGACGGAGACGTGGTCCTCGTGCTGGGACGGGGTCATGAGCCAAACCAGACGGTCGGATCGGAGAAGATCCCGTTCGATGACCGGCAGGTGGCTGTCGAGACCCTGACTGCCCGTCGGAAGTCCGCGGAATCCGGGTTCGAATCAGGGAGCATTAGCCAGTGATCGCCCTTCTCATCTCGGCGGCCTTGGGTCTGCTCATCTCGATCTTCGGGACCCCATACGCCATAAGGGTCCTGCGTCGACGTGAGATCGGTCAGTTCATCCAGGAAGATATTCAGGGCCAGCACGCCCACAAGCAAGGAACCCCGACGATGGGGGGAATCGTGTTCGTCAGCGCCACCGTCATCGCCTGGTTTCTGGCACATGTCCAGTTCTGGACCCCGGAGTCCGGGGTCACCTTGAGCTTGCGGCCGTTCGGGGACGGTGGATGGCTTGCCGTGATCGCACTAGTCGGTATGGCGACCGTCGGGTTGCTCGACGACTGGATCAAATACACTCGACAACGCAGTCTCGGCCTATCCAAGACCGCAAAGTTCGCCGGTCAACTCGGCATTGCCGCAGTATTCGCCTTTTTCGCCACCAACGCAGGAATCGTCACCGAGATCTCATTCGTCAGACCTCTCGGGGACGCCTGGGATCTGGGCCCCTTCTTCGTGGTCTGGGTGCTGATCATGCTCACCGGGGCGGCAAACGGGGTGAACCTCGCGGACGGAATGGACGGGCTCGCCGCAGGGTCTTCGGCGCTGGTCGTGGGCGCCTACACCATCATCGCTTTCTGGCAATACAGAAACTCTGACGCGTTCCGGACCGACGCCATCTATGAGGCGCTCTCGCCTCTCGAATTGGCGATGATCTCGGCGGCGATGTTCGGTGCGCTTCTCGGGTTTCTGTGGTGGAACGCGCCACCCGCGAAGATCTTCATGGGAGACGTGGGTAGCCACGGCATCGGAGGTCTTCTCGCCGCACTGGCTCTGCTCTCCAACACACAGCTGCTCCTGGCTCTGGTTGGCGCGATCTTCGTCGCCGAGACCCTCTCCGTCATCGCCCAGGTCGCAAGTTTCAAGCTGACGGGGAAACGTGTTCTTCGTATGTCGCCACTCCATTTCCACTTCGACCTCAGCGGCTGGCCGGAGACCACGGTCGTGATCAGGTTCTGGATCCTCACCGGAATCGGAGTCGCCCTCGGGCTCGGCTTCTTCTATGGCGACTTCCTGATGCTGGAGGGCATCCTGTGACCCGGATACTCGTCCTCGGTGCAGGTGTCTCGGGAAGGGCGGCGGCGAGGCTGGCAGTGAGTCATGGGATGACCGTGACGATCTTCGACGAGGGGATTCCCGAAGACGTCGTGGAAATGGGAATCGGGATTGCCTGGGGGAGATGGGATCCGCTCCTGCTCAACGGGGTGGATCTCGTTGTGACCAGCCCCGGATTTTCGGAGAGATCGCGCCCGGTGGTCGAGGTGCTGGAAAGTGGTCTACCCATCTGGAGCGAAATCGAGTTCGCCTTCCAGCACCTCCAGGTGCCCGTAGCTGCCATCACCGGGACCAATGGAAAGACCAGTGTCACCGAGGCGACCGCTGCGATGCTCGACGCCAGCGGTCTCGACGCTCCTGCTACGGGGAACATCGGAGCGCCCCTATCCGACTTCGCCGACGCCGCCTACGACGCCCTCGTGGTCGAGGTGTCGAGTTTTCAGCTTCGTTTCATCGAGACCTTCCATCCGGTCGCTGCGGCGATAACCAACGTCGCGGTCGATCATCTCGATTGGCACGGTTCTGCCCAGGCCTATCGGGAGGCCAAGGCACGCATCTATTCGAATCAGAGATCGACGGATCTCCTCGTCTACGACGAAGACGACGAGGGAGCGGTGCGGCTGGCAGCTTCGGCTCCGTCCGAGCGTTTCCCGGTTTCTGGCCATCGCGTCCCAGCTGGGGGCGGCGGCATCGACGGGTCGAGTCTCGTGGTCGGGGAGGTGGCGGTGGACATCGCAGACCTCCAGTCCCGGGACCCGATCCATCTCGTGAATCTGGCTTGCGCCGGGGCCCTTGCCTTGAGGATGGGGGCTTCGGCGAAAGGGGTGGCCGAGGCCGCGGCGGCGTATCGGCCCGGTGCACATCGGCGAACGCTCGTCGCTGAGATAGATGGAGTGCGTTGGGTCGACGATTCCAAGGCGACAAACCCACACGCGGCAATTGCGTCGATTCGCGCCCGCGGGCCGGTTGTGCTCATCGCCGGTGGGCTGGCAAAAGGGATCGATCTCGCCCCCATCACACAGGAGGAGAACGTGCGGCTCCTCATCGGGATCGGAGAGGCGGGTCCGGATCTGGTGGAGGCCGCCGGGCAACACGGGCGGCTGGCGGGCACCCTCGAAATTGCAGTCGAGATGGCCGCGGCTGCCGCCGAGCCAGGGGACACGGTATTGCTGGCGCCAGGTTGCGCCAGCTTCGACCAGTTTGCCTCGTACGGAGCCCGCGGTGACCGCTTCACCGAGTTGGTCAGAGAGAGACAGGAGAGATAGGTAGTGACCGCCAATGTGACCTCCCTCGCCAAGGTCAGGGATGCTGCCCGAGCCAGGATCAGCTCGAAGAAGTCGAACGCCAGGACGACGACCATCCTCCTCGTATTGGTCGTGGTGCTCGTCGTCGTCGGGCTTGGTGTCACGATGTCGGCATCCTCCGCATTCGCGCTCAACCAAACGGAGAGTCAGGACCAGTGGCACTTCGTGAAGCGTCAGTTGGTCGGCGTGGGGCTGGGGGCAATTGCGCTCATCGTCTTCTCGCGGATCCCGTACCGTTTCTGGAGGACGATGGCGATTCCCTCGTTCCTCCTGACTGTCGGTCTGCTGGTTGCCGTCGAATTCGCCGGGATCACAGAAGGTGGAGCCACCCGATGGCTGCCCATTCCAGGGCTCACCTCGTTCCAGCCTTCTGAACTGGCCAAAGCGGCAGTGATCTTCATCCTCGCCTACATCTTCGAGAGAAAAGCGAAGCTGCTGACCACCTTCGGGCACTTCATCGTGCCGGTGATCGTCACGGTCGGCGTCGTCGGTGTACTGATCATGCGTCAGCCAGACCTGGGCACCATGATCATCGTCGGGGCGGCAGCGATGGCGGTCATTCTCGCCAGTGACGTCCCGATGAAGTATGTCCTGGTTCTCGGCGTGGTCGCGGTCCTGGCCACCACTTTCCTCGCTTTCGAGGCCGACTACCGATCTGCCCGAATCGAGTCGTTCCTCAACCCCGAACTCGACCCCCAGGGCGACGGCTATCAACTCCTCCAGGGGTACTACGCGCTCGGCAACGGTGGGGTCTTCGGAGTAGGTCTCGGAGCTTCCCGGGCCCGATGGTTCTACCTTCCAAACGCACACACCGACTTCATCTTCGCAATCATCGGAGAGGAAACGGGTCTGGTGGGCGGTCTCACGGTGATCGGGCTCTTCGTGGCATTGGCGGTCGCCGGCTGGATGGTTGCGGTCAGGGCACCTGACAAGTTCGGTCGCATGGTGGCTGCAGGGATCATGGTGTGGCTTTCTTTCCAGGCTTTGGTCAACATCGGGGGAGTGCTCGGTGTCATCCCGATCACAGGGATCGCATTGCCGTTCGTGTCGTTCGGGTCCACCGCTTTGGCTGTTTCGATGGGTGCGGCCGGAATATTGGTGAACATCGCCCAGAACGGCGTGACCCCGGCCCCCCGGCGGTCGTCCGGATCATCCGCCGGCGCTGGGTGAGTCACATGGCCACCAAGTGACCTTCCTGATCGCCGCCGCTGGGACCGGGGGGCATGTCTTTCCCGGTCTCGCCGTCGGGGAGGGGCTGCTCAGTCTCGGGATCCCCCAAAGCGACATCGTCTATCTCGGCGGGGACCGTCTCGAAGCCGAGGTCTACCCCGCAGAGGGGTATCGATTCGTGAAGGTGGAGCTGGCCGGTCTGAAGAGGTCGCTGACCATCGACAACGCTCGGATCCCCGGAGTGGTGATGCGGGCACGGCGTGACATCGTCGCCGAGATGGTCGCGTCCAGGGTGGATGTGGTCCTTGGGATGGGTGGTTATGTGACGATCCCCGTGGCGATGGCCGCCAGAAAGCTGAGACTCCCGTTCTTCAATGCCGAACAGAACGCCGAAGCCGGGTTGGCGAATCGGGTGACGGCGCGCTGGGCGCGGGCGACGTTTCTCTCATTCCAGGAAACCGGTGGCCTGCCCAAAGGTGTTTGGGTGGGTAATCCTGTGCGAGAACCTTTCTGGGAGTTCGACAGAGCGTCGTTGCGTCCCGAGGGCCGGGCCAGATACGGCATCACGGGCGAGCTGCCCATCGTCGGTGTCTTCGGAGGGTCTCTCGGTTCCGGGCTCGTGAACGAGGCCGTAGCGAGGATGGTGTCGGGATGGCAAGGACCGCCGGTCGCCGTCGTGCATCTCACCGGCGAGCGACATCTCGAGACGATGGAGGGTGTCGACGCCGGTCCCGACGTGCACTGGGCCCGGATCGGGTTCGAGGAGCGGATGGACCTCTTCTACGCGGTGTCCGACCTGGTCGTGGCTCGTGCCGGTGGCGCCGTGGCCGAACTGACGGCAACGGCCACGCCGTCGGTGCTCGTTCCCGGCCAGTTCGGATCAGGGGGCCACCAGACGCAGAACGCCAGGGCTCTCGAGAAAGTGGGTGCTGGCGTCGTGGTGACCGAGGAGTCGATAGGAGACCTGCCGGGGCTGGTCACTGAGCTGATCGCGGACCTGACCCGACTGAGAGCGATGGCGGACGCGACGAATGCGATCGCCAAACCCGACGCCGCCCGTACCATCGCCCGGGCCATGATCGGGGCCGCCAAATGACTCTGCCAGCCGGCCTGATCCACCTGGTCGGCGCCGGTGGCTCCGGTATGAGCGCCATCGCCAGATTCCTGGTGGGACGAGGGCAGATGTTGTCGTGCTCCGATCTCCGTGCAGGTGCGTCGCTGAACGCACTGGCCGACCTCTCGGTCCCCGTCTACGTCGGCCACCATCCCGAGGCGGCAGTAGGTGCCGAGCTGGTGGTCGCCTCCTCGGCCGTTCCTGACTACGACGAGGAACTGGAGGCAGCGCGGGCAGCCGGTGTTCCCGTGTGGCGTCGCCCCCAGCTTCTCGAGGCGATCACCACGGAAATCCCGACGATCGGGGCTACCGGGACTCATGGGAAGACCACGACCACAGCCATGCTGATCACCGCGTTGCGGGCTGCCGGTTTCGACCCTTCTTTTATCGTCGGCGGTGATCTCGTGGAGCTGGGCACGGGAGGACACTTCGGGACGACCGACCTTCTGGTCCTGGAGGCGGATGAGGCTTTCCGAACCTTCGAATCGTTGCGTCTTCGCGGTCTGGTGATCACAAACGTCGAACATGAGCACGTCGACCACTTCGGCTCAGAGGACGACCTGAGGGCCAGTTTCTCCAAGGTGGCCGGCGCAGTCACCGGTCCCGTGTTGGTCTGTGCCGATGACATCGGCGCCCGTGAGGTAGGCGAAGGAGTGAACGCCTCCACCTACGGCAGCCGATCCGACTCCGATTGGACTGTGAAAGACCTCGGGATCGACGAGACTGCCGTCTCCTTTCATCTCGAAGGGCCTATCGGGGAAAGGGTTGGAGTTCGGCTCTCGCCGCCGGGTCGTCATATCGCCCTCAACGCCGCAGGGTCGATCGCGTTGCTTGCCTCGTTGGGCTATAAACTTTCATCCGTTGCCGCCGGCATGTCAGGGTTCCAGGGCGTAGGGCGGCGATGGGAGCATCGCGGCACTGTCGACGGCGTCGTTTTGTACGACGACTACGCCCATCATCCCACCGAGGTCGCCGCGGTCCTCGAGACAGCCGCAAGCATTGCACCAGGTCGCATCTGGGCTGTGTTCCAACCTCACCTGTATTCGAGGACGGAACGATTCAGTGAGGAGTTCGGCCAGGCTCTGGCCCGGGCGGACGAGGTGGTCGTAACCGACGTCTTCGGCGCTCGGGAAGAGCCGGTGCCCGGGATCACCGGCGAGCTGGTTGCCGATGCGACTCGACGAGCCGGAACCTCAGTCCACTACATCCCGCATCGTAACGATCTCGCCGAGTACCTCGCCCCCCGTGTCCGGTCGGGCGACTTGGTTCTGAGTCTCGGTGCCGGCGACATCACGTTGCTGCACACCGAGTTGGCGCCACTCCTGGGCGAGCGATGAGTGATATCGGAACCCTGTTGGCGGAGGGTCTCGTGGTTGCCGATGCTCCTCTTGGCCCACTCACCACGTACAAGGCGGGGGGGCCGGCACGGTACATGGCAACGATCGAGTCGATAGCCGATCTGGAGCGGGTAATAGCCACCGGCATCACTCAGTCGACGGAGGTCCTGGTGCTGGGAAGGGGTTCCAACCTCGTGGTCGCCGACTCCGGATTCGACGGTTTGGTGGTCCGTCTCAGCGGGGAGTTCGTGAACATCGGGGTGAGCGGAAGCGTCGTCACCGGTGGCGGGGCGGCCCCATTGCCCCGGCTGGCCCGTACCGCCGTCGAGGAGGGTGTGCTCGGTCTCGAGTTCTTCGTCGGTGTGCCGGGCTCGGTCGGCGGCGCAGTCCGTCAGAATGCAGGCTGTTTCGGGGTGGAGACGACCGACCGCCTGCTCACGGCCGCATTGATCGATGTCAGGACCGGCGAAACACGCAATGCCACGGCAGGGGATCTCGACCTCTCCTATCGGCACTCCAACCTCAAGAGCAGCGATCTGGTCCTGTCTGCAACATTCCAGGGCGAACGCGGCGACCGTGATCAGGGACGAGATTTGATGCGGGAGGTCACCCGCTGGCGACGAGATCACCAACCCGGTGGCACTCTCAATGCGGGCAGTGTTTTCAAGAACCCATCAGTCATGCCCGCCGGCCGTCTCATCGATGAGCTGGGTCTCAAAGGCACCACCATCGGTGGCGTATCGGTCTCCACCAAACACGCCAACTTCTTCGTTGCCGGCCCCGACGCCACATCCGATGACATCCGCAGACTCGTCGAATACATCAAAGACACTGTTTTCGAGCGTTCCGGGACCATGCTGGAACCGGAAATCCAATTCGTCGGGTTCGAAGAATGAGCATCGATCCAAGACTCATGGAGCGACGGAAGACCGTCGCCGAGGACAACGCCAAACACAATGTCGAGCGATTGCTCAAGTTCCTAGCCGTGTTGCTCGCTGCCGGCGGAGTCGCTTGGCTCGTATTTTCGCCCTGGCTCAGCATCGAGCAGGTGGAGGCCAGCGGCATCTCGGCAAGTGGCGCAAATTCGATACTCGTCGACCAGGGTGTGGTGGCGGGCAGTCCGATGCTGATGGCGAGCGCCAACGCGACCGAGCAGGCCCTATTGACCGATCCCTGGATCGCCGAAGTCACAGTATCGAAACACTGGCCGAACGAGGTGAGGGTCGAAGTCGTCGAACGTGTCCCCGTGGCGTGGACCAACACCGAGATCGGTTGGACACGCCGTGCGGTCGACGGTGTCGCCCTCCCATCGGAGGGGGAGCCGACAACGGAGATGGCCCATGTCGACATGCCGGAACTCGCCGATGTGGCAGCAGAAACGTCTCCCGACATGCTGGCCGCATTGGAGTTCGCAGCTGCGCTCGCACCCGGTCTCGAGGCGGGTGCTGTGATTCACATGCAGGAAGGGGAGCTCTGGGCCGAGGTCAAGGGGTACGCGGTCAGATTGGGGAGGGCCGATGAAATGACTGAAAAGGCGCTCAGTCTGGCGGCGCTGCTACGTGAGGAGATCCCTGAAGGCTCGCTGATCGTGATGATCGCCCCCACCAACCCCTCGGTTCTCACCCCAAGTGCCGCCGACGCCGCGGCTGCGGCGACACAAACCTCCTCGGACGAGACCGCCGAGACCGAGGCAGTGGCCCCTGATGACTGAGCAGCGGTGTGTTTTGCCATGCGGCGAGGACGTTGCTCAATCTAAGCCTCTACTAGAGGGTGAGTCCTTTTGGGTTTACTTTGCAAATGCCTAAAGGTAAACCTCTACTTAAACGTTTGATTCGAATCAGCTCTCGGAGGTTCAAGTGAGTAACGGCAGTGGCGGGTATCTCGCCGTGATCAAGGTCGTGGGAATCGGTGGCGGCGGTGTGAATGCGGTCAACCGAATGGTGGATGCCGGTGTGCGTGGTGTGGAGTTCATAGCCCTCAACACCGACGCCCAGGCACTCCTGATGAGTGACGCCGACGTCAAACTGGACATAGGACGTGAAGTCACGAGGGGACTCGGAGCCGGGGCGAACCCCGAGATCGGCAGGGCCGCGGCTGAAGAGCACAAGGCCGAACTCGAAGAGGTCCTGAAGGGATCGGACATGATCTTCATCACCGCGGGAGAAGGTGGTGGCACCGGCACCGGTGGCGCACCGGTCGTCGCCGAAGTGGCCAGATCCGTCGGCGCCCTCACCGTGGGCGTGGTCACCAGACCATTCGGCTTCGAAGGTCGCCGTCGTGCCGTGCACGCAGAACAGGGCATCGATGATCTGAAAGACGCCGTCGACACCCTCATCGTCATCCCGAATGATCGACTTCTCGAGGTGGGAGACCCCAGCGCCCCGATGGCCGACACCTTCCGTCTCGCCGACGAGGTGCTGATGAGTGGTGTGACCGGGATCACAGACTTGATCACCACTCCGGGTCTGATCAACGTCGACTTCGCGGATGTCCGCACGATCATGTCAGACGCCGGTTCCGCCGTGATGGGCATCGGACGTGCCACCGGTGAGAACCGGGCCCGGCAGGCCGCCGAGCGGGCCATCGCATCGCCAATGTTGGAGTCCTCGATGGATGGGGCAAAGGGCGTCTTGTTGAGTGTCTCGGGCCCGACGTCGATGACTCTCCACGAGGCGACCGAGGCTGCCCGGGTGGTGTCCGACCACGCCGATGGTGACGGTGACATCATCTTTGGGGCGATCATCGACGACGACCTCGGTGAGGAGATGAAGGTAACGGTCATCGCCGCCGGCTTCGAAGGGCGGCGTAGACCCAACCGCCCGTCACGCGGCAGCGACGAGTTCGAGCCGTCAGCGCGTCCGGCATCCGACGACGAGCTCGACATCCCCAGCTTCGTCCAGGGATGATTCGGCCCCCCGGGCGACACGGGGTGGTCTTCAGCGAGAGCTCGGACGGAGATGTCCGTAACGACGTCTCAGCGCGATCCGAGGTTTCACGGGCCGTGGGTATCGAAGAAGAATGGGCCACGGTCCGTCAGGTGCACGGGAGCAGGATCCTGCGGGTTGAAGCACCCGGTGACGCCGGAGAGGCAGACGGTCTCTGGACCACACGCATCGGGCTTCCGTTGGCTGTATTCACCGCCGATTGTCTCGGCGTGGTCCTTCACGCCGACGGCGCCGCAGGTGTCGCCCATGCCGGCTGGCGGGGCGTCGACTCTGGAGTCGTCGCCCGGCTTCGCTCCGAGATGACGAAGGCCGGACATGATCCCCACTCGGCCGAAGTCGGTCCTGGCATCGGCCCGTGCTGTTTCGAGGTCGGCGACGACGTGGCGAGCAGATTCCCATGGGCCGGGGCCACGACCTCCTGGGGCACCACATCGGTTGTCCTGGCGGATGCACTTGCGCCGCAACTCGACGGTCTCGACACCTGGTTCAGCGGAGCTTGCACGATGCACGAGCCCGACTGGTTCAGCCATCGTGAGAATGGGACGACGGCACGACTGGGTACGGTCGGATGGGTGCCATGAGCTTCGAGACAGTGATGGAGCGGGTTGCGTCGGCAGCGGTGGCTGCCGGGCGCGATCCGTCGGAGGTGACCACCGTCGCGGTGTCGAAGACCAAGACCGTCGACGAGATACGGGTGATATACGACCTGGGTCATCGTGACTTCGGAGAGAACCGGGCCGAGGAGCTGGCCGAGAAGGCTCCTATGCTCCCTGGAGACATCAGGTGGCACTTCGTCGGCGCCCTCCAGTCCCGTAAGGCCAGGACGGTGCGTCCCATAGCCACCCTTCTTCACTCGATGGACCGGCGGTCTCTGGGCGGAGCATGGTTGAAAGGCCCCGGGCGAGCCCCGCCCGTCCTGGCTCAGGTGAATGTCGGTGACGAGGAGCAGAAATCCGGTGTGGCGATCCACGAGGTCGAAGAGGCCCTCGACTGGATGGTGGATCTCGGTCTAGAGGTGGTGGGTCTGATGGCGATTCCCCCGATGCCAGAACATGCCGAAGACAGCCGAACCCATTTTGCGACGCTCAGAGACCTCAGGGATCGACTGGAGCGCGAACACCCAATGGTCACGGAACTTTCGATGGGAATGACCGACGACTTCGAAGTGGCCATTGCCGAAGGTGCTTCGATCATACGCGTGGGACGGGCTATCTTTGGACCACGCGAAGCAACCGGAGCGTGAATGTCTTCTCTGTTCTCGAAAGCACTCGTCTACCTGGGGCTGGTAGACGAGGACCAGATCGAGGCCGAGGCCGCTGAACTGGCCAACTCCACGAACCATCAGGCCGAACCTGCAATGCAGCCACGGGCCGCAGATGCAGTCGTCGAGGGCAGGAGAGTCGAGCCACCCCCGACTGCCAGGGCCGCGACCAGACCACAGGCTCGTTCCGAGTTCTCGACTACATACGAACCGAGTCGGCGAGTGGAGCCACCGACAACCAGTCCGGTCGTCCGACCAGTCGAGATCCAGTCGGACATACTCGTCGTCGAGGAGTTCGCCGACGCCCGTGTCCTTGCCGACCGGGTGAGAGACCGTGTGCCGGTTGTTCTCGACATGCGTACCGCCGACCCCGATCTGGTGAGACGTGTCGTGGACTTCTCCTCTGGTCTTATCTATGCCCTGGATGGATCGATGCGTCGGGTCGGAGACGGACTGGTTTTGGTACTGCCACCCAGGGTCACCTTGAGTCGGGACGAGAAGCGACGGCTCTCCACGCTCGGTGCATACGAGCTCGAAGACGTCGACTGACGCGTGGGCGACCTCCTGGTTACGGTCCTGACCGTCTACTTCTATGCGGTCTTCGCCTGGGTGATCCTGTCCTGGGTGCGGGTTTCGTCGACGCACCCTCTGGGCAGGATCCAGGTCTTCTTGGACCGGATCATCTATCCGGTGGTCCTTCCGATCCGCAGGGTGATCCCTCCCATCAGGATCGGAGGCGGGGCGCTCGACCTCTCCCCGATTGTCCTGCTCATCGGGATTCAGATATTGATAGGCATAGTTCGGCGGCTTTTCTGATCCTTGGCGCCCGGGCTTCGCTTTCGTAATCTTGGCGGCCAACTCGAGAGGTGATCCATGCTCACGGCAGCAGATGTTGAACAGAAGACTTTCTCCACGGCACTCCGTGGGTACGACCTCGACGAAGTCGACGACTTCCTCGACGAGATAGTGAGCACGATCCGCGGTCTCACCGAACAACTGGAAGAGGCCCGCGCCGGCGGAGCCTCCGTGAGCCCCGTCCCGGTCGCGAAGACAGAGCCGGAACCCGAAGCTCAGCCAGCGTCCGTACCCGAGCCGGGTGCGCCGATGGCCCCCGCCATCGACGAGTCGGCGATCGGGCGTGCCCTGGTTGCCGCCCAGACCGCAGCCGACAAGCTCCTCGACGACGCCCAGACCGAGGCGATTCGGATCGTCGACGAAGCAAAAGAGGAAGCCGACAACTGGGAGGAGCAGAAGGAAGCCAAGCGGATCGAGGCTGAGAATGAGATCGCTGGCCTGACCTCGCGTGTTGCCGCAGTCAGAGCCGAGCTGTCGGTCCTGGCGGACGCGGTGTCGGTGAATCTCGACGAAATGGACTCGGTGCTGGCGGGTCGTCATGCCGGACCTGCGGACGGATCTGCCGACGACGTTTTCGAACAATCCATCACCGGCACGGTGGAGGAGGAACCGGGTGAGGAGACAAGCCCGGCCAACGGCTCAGACGATCTCGATGCAATCCTCACTGGAGTTGCGACCGACCTTCAGCTGAACTCCGAAGACCCCGATGACGAGACCGAAGACGTCTTCGAAGGGGACACCTCCGACGAGGAAGAGTAGGTCAG
>DASTBQ010000160.1:0-22508 GCA_035711995.1 Acidimicrobiia bacterium
TCCGGCCTTCACCAGCCGCCATCTCAGCTCCTCGATATGCGCGAGGATCGACTGCGGGGAGTCAGCAGTCACTCTTTTGGCTCTTGGTCTGAGGAAGGCGGCTTCTCTTCGAGCCGGTTCATCTCCTCGTAGTCACGCATCGCATCCTCGGGAGTGGGACCCGACAAGGGTTTCGGGCCCTTCCATTCGAACGCCTCGTTCCCGAGCCCTTCGACGTCTTTGCGGATATCGGTGAATGGCTTCTTCACCTCGTCGAGCGGAGCCTTCAGCTCCCGCCCCACCTCCTTGAGATCTGAGACCTCGGCTTCGAGTCCTGCCGTTATCTCCCGCGCGGCCTTGCGCAGCTCAGCGGTCCATTGACCGATCTTTCTCGCTGCTTCGGGGAGCCGACGCGGACCGAGGACGATGAGAGCGAGGATCGCTATGACGATGATCTCTCCCGTTTGCAGCATCTGGTGATGCTAAAGCGCGGGGATCACGAAGCGCGAAGGCTTGTGAGTATGTGAGCCAGGCGTCTGTCACCCGGCTTCATGGGATCAAGGGATGAACCCCTGCCATGGGAGCCGGTCGAGGGACCGGAAGCGCAAGGGTGAGAGTGGGCTCGCCATCAAAGGAGAAGGCGGTGACCGCCCGATCACCGCCTTCTCTAGCGGAGCACCGTCCCCCAGGCGCTCAACCCTGTGCTTTGTTCAGCCGGCCAGTAGACGGAGCGGATCCGGCTCTGTCTCGAGGGCGGCCATGAAAGCCTCGATCTCCATCTCGGTGATCGGGTCGGGATTGACGACCTCGAATGCCACCCCGGTTGCGAGCAGGACACTGACAACCCTGGGGTTGGCGTGCCGGCGTTGCTCTGACGTGCAGCTCGGGCACTTGAAGCGATAGTCACCTTCCCTACCCCCCGGACGCAGCTCGAGGGCTACGTCTCCGGGCGTCAGATGTATATCGCCACAACGGGAGCACGTCGTCTTGATGGTGGTCATTTCTTGGTCTCCGTCTCCGCTTCGGTAGAGACCAGATCGGCACCGCCTGATACGAACTGAAGGAGTGGGGCCTAGGTCGCTCGACCCTATTGGTACGTGCGTGCCAGCTCTTCGCCGATCGCGACCAGTCGGTCCCGAACCTCATCGCCTTCCACCAACCTGGCGTCTGTCCCGAGCCGGAGCAGCAGACGGGCCGGAACCTCGGTGTCCGGCGAGTAGAACTTGATTCTGACGATGTCCTCTCCGTCCGCGAGTACCTCGACCGGGTAGTACTCCAGAACCCATCTCGCCGACGGTTCGAGGTCGATGACACATTCGATATCACCCTCTGACGGCGAGTAGCCGACCCCCGGCTCGGGGACGGCGACCGGACGCTCGAAGGTCTCGTCGAGGACCTCGAGCTGTCTGATCCTGTCGATGCGGAAAGTGCGCTGGTCGTCGACCAAACGGCAATGCCCCAGGACATACCACCGGCCCAGAGTGGCGAAGACCGACCAGGGCTCGATGTCGCGCTCGGTCATCTCTTCCTTCGCAACCGACCGATACGAGATGTGCACCACCTGCTGTTTGCCGGCAGCCTCGCGCAACACACCAACGTTCTTGGTCTCATCAAGCACATCGACGGTGAGGGTCTTCTCCGCCTCAGGCATCACAGCCTTGGTCAATTTGCGTACCGCTGAAGTGAGCTCGGGGCTCGCCTCACCCGAGCCGATCAAAGTTAGGCCCGCGACGAGCAGACCGAGGGCTTCCGTTGGGGTGAGACGGGGAGCTTTCGCGAAGAAGTCCGCGGCATCGATCACGACCTCGTCCTCGTCCATGTATGCCTCCATGAGATCGCCAGGGCCGTAGCCAGGCAGACCGCAGACGAAGATCGTGTTCAGATCACGAGTGAGCTGTTCCCTCGTGTATCCGAAACGCTCGATCACATCGTCGACATCCACGGTCGAGCGATCGAGGACATACGGGATCAGCGCCAGGATCCGGGAGATCCGGGTCACGGTCCGGTCCGAGGTCATGAAACCTGTCCCAGGGCGGCATTCACGCGATCTCGGACCTCGGCCCTCATCTCCTCGGGGCCGAGCACCACAGCTGAGGTGCCGAAACTCAGGATCCACCCGACAAATGCGTCACGGTTGGCGACCTCGACGGTGGTGATCAGGTCGCCATCCGGCTCGTCGAGACCCAAACTCCGGGCCGCCCACCAGGCGACGTCTTCATCAAATCGCACCTCTGTCGTGAGCAAGGGGTCGAGCCCCGCTTCCCAGGGCTGGGAGTCGACCATCGTCTTGATGTCGAAGCCTTTCGGTTTGGTGAAGGCGTTGGGTCGTTCCCCAACTGCGAGGTCATCGATTCGATCGACCCGATACATCCTCTCCCCCTCCGGGCTTCGCCCCACCAAGTACCAGTGACCGCGGCGATGGGCGATCCCATAGGGCTCAACGGGGCGGTGGTGACCCTTGTAGCTGAAGTCGACCTTCCTCCGCTCCGAGATTGCCCCGAAGAGCTCGCCGAGAGTGTCGGCCCCCTCCCCGAGGTCGGCGGCCAGCGGTTCGATCCCAGGTGACCTCTCCAAACCGCCGAGCTTGATGATCGCCCCCACACCGGCTTCGGTCCCTCCGAGACGGACCATCCGGGCCGCCACCGAGAGGGCGACCCTCTCCTCATTGCTCAATCCAGGATCGGGAACCGCGTATTCGTCGGGGTCGACCGTGTAACCCTCCTCTATCTCCCACTCGTCGAGCGGCGCCAGCTTGAGGGGCACACCGAGACGACGCAGAACCTGTTTGTCCCGCTCGAACATGCGATGGAAGGCGTCATCGGTCTGGTCGGCGTAACCATGAACGGTGTTGCGAACGTCGTTGGCCGTCACCGGTGTGGGTGACTCGAGGAGGTATATCAGGAGATTGAGGACCCTCTCAACGACATTTTGCATGACGACACGTTAGGAGGAGGCTGTAGCACGGAGCGGCAGCCGCCGGCCGACCGGCGTCTGTTTGGCCGTATGAGACACCGCCGCACGCGGTACGTGAGGGTTGATCCCCTGCGACACGCGCTGCTCGCGCAATCTGGAGTCAACCGGCCGTCGGCCGGCCATTGTTACTGCAGCCACGCAACGACGGCGTATGCGGCGAGACCTACGGCCAGGGTGAGCCCGAGCGACCGTTTCGGTGTTGCAACAAGCGCACCGACGGCGGCGGCGATGCTGGGCCAGTCGGGGACGGTCGCCGGTGAGCCAACAAGAGCAAAGACCGCCAGTCCTGCAAACAAAGGTGCAGGCAAACGGTCGATGAATTCGAGGATACGGCCGGATGCGGCGGGGAGAACCGCCACCGCGGCTGCCCTGCTGGCATAAGTGAGCACGGCCGCAGCCAGGACCAGGGTCACATCGTTCAACTGCGTCTCCCCGGCAAGGCGACGAGTAGTCCCCCGACAACAGGCGCGAGTCCGGCAAGGGCGGGCCACACGATCAGCAGCCCAAGAGTGACCAGCCCCCCGGCCACGGCCCGCACCACGCCCTCCCTGTTGCTGATCATGAGTGACGCCAACCCGATGAACAGGACCGGGAACACCGAAGCAGCCAGCGACTCCAGTCCGAGGGAGGCTCCTCCCAATGTCCCGAGAATCGTTCCCAGCACCCAAGAGAGATAGGCGCCGATACCGGACAGCAGTAGTACACGGTTCGCAGCTCCGGGATCGACGAGAGCAAGACCGACCGTCTCGTCGATCAAGAACCAGGCGAGTCCGAACCTCGAGGCAGCACCACCACGCAGATGAGGGCGAACCGCACCACCTAGAGCCACATTTCGGATGTTGACGACGAAGACCGCCCAGAGGATCGCCATTGGTGCGGCAGCCGCCGTCAGCAACCCGACCATCGTGAATTGCACGGTGCCGGAGAAGATGACCAAAGAGCTCAACATGGTCAGGGGTGTTCCGAGCAGCGGCCGGGCCGCAGCCCCGTACACCACACCGAAGACCAGGATCGCCACCCAAATCGGGATCAGGGTCCCCGGTGTGAGCACCCCGCGATCTGGTTGGTGTCTCCTCCTGTCAGAGGCTGGCAATCAGCTTGTCCACCCGCTCGTCTTCGGACTTGAACGGGTCCTTGCACATGACAGTGCGCTGTGCCTGGTCGTTGAGCTTGAGATGGACCCAGTCCACGGTGAAGTCGCGCTTTCGTGCCTTGGCTGCCTTTATGAAGGCTCCCCTCAAACGGGCCCGTGTGGTCTGTGGTGGCCTGACCACGGCTTCCGCCACCTTCTCATCCGTGACGATTCGGTCGGTGAGACCTGCATTCTCCATCAGGTAGTACAAGCCACGCCTCCTGTCGACGTCGTGATAGGCGAGATCCATCATCGACATCCTCGGGTCGGACATCGGCACGCCCCGCCTCGTCGAGTAGCGCTCCAGGAGTTTGTACTTCATGACCCAGTCGACCTCACGGTCGAGGGTCATGGGGTCCTTCTCGAGACCGGTGAGTAGATGCTCCCAGCGATCCACTGCTGCCTGCACCTGCGGTGGGAAACCGGGGCTTCGTGAGAACCGCATCGCCCGGTCCAGATACTCCCACTGGATGTCCAGTGCGCTGAGCTCACGACCGTTGGCGAGACGAAGCTTCCGGGTACAGGTGGTGTCGTGGGACACCTCCCGGATGGCACGGATCGGGTTCTCCAGGGTCAGGTCACGAAAGACGACATCGCGCTCGATCATCTGGAGGAGAGCCACCATCGTCCCGACCTTGACGAAGGTGGCGTATTCGCTCATGTTCGAGTCGCCGGCGATCACATGCAGTCTCCTGTACCTCTCGGCGTCTGCATGGGGCTCGTCCCTCGTGTTGATGATGGGTCGAGACCTGGTGGTCGCCGAGGACACGCCTTCCCAGATGTGATCGGCGCGCTGCGCGATCGTGTATCCGGTCCCGCGAGGGGTTTGTGTCAGCTTGCCCGCACCCACGAAGATCTGTCTGGTGACCAGGAAGGGGATGAGGACGTCCACGGTGCGGTGGAAGTCCTTGTGCCGGCTGACCAGGTAGTTCTCGTGGCAACCGTATGAGTTGCCCGCCGAGTCGGTGTTGTTCTTGAAGACGTAGATCTCCCCGCGAATTCCTTCTTCTTCGAGACGCTCCTCGGCGCCGGAGACGAGACCTTCCAGGATGCGCTCCCCCGCCTTGTCGTGGGCCACAACGTCTTCGAGGTTGTCGCACTCCGGAGTGGCGTATTCGGGATGGGACCCGACGTCGAGGTAGAGCCGTGCGCCATTCTCGAGGAACACATTGGATGATCTGCCCCAGGAGACGACCCGGCGGAAGAGGTAGCGGGCAACCTCGTCCGGGCTGAGACGACGCTGACCACGCAGCGTGCAGGTCACGCCGTATTCGTTCTCCAGCCCAAAGATCCTGCGGTCCACGCGGTCAGGCTAAACCGAATCCAACGGCATCAACACCAATCCCAGAATCGCCGGCATCCGGTGTGACTGATATCGACCCTGCGCACCGTCCGGATTCCGCCACGGCGGTGCTAGCCGGCGGTGACGTCCTCGGGAGTGAGACGGCGAAAGGAGCGACGTCCATTGCCCCCGTCGAGGACGGCTATCTCCCACCCTTCGGGCTCGCGCCCCTCGGCCCGTGAGAAGGCCTCGACACAGGCGTTGAAGGCGGCGGAGAGGCTCATGTCCTCGCTCCACAATTCGCCCAGCGCCTCGACCAACTGTTCGGCCTTGCCTCCGATGGCGACGTACTTGCGCTCGTCGAACAGGGTGCCGTCATAGGTGACCCGGAACAGTCGATGCTCCTGTCCGTCCTCTGAGATCTCGGCGAGCAGGATCTCCACCTCGAACGGCTTGGGATCACGTGTGAAGATCACACCCAGTGTCTGTGCGAAAGCAGTGGCCAGTCCCATCGCCGTGACATCGTCACGCGAATACAGATAGCCCATCAGGTCTGCCTGGCGGATCCCGGCCTTACGAAGCGTCTCGAACTCGTTGTATTTACCGACGCCGGCAAAGGCGATCCGGTCGTAGACCTCGGAGATCTTGTGCAGTGCGGTCGAGGGGTTCTCGGCGAGAAGAAGCACACCGTCGGCGTAGTCGACCGCCACGATCGAGCGTCCCCGGGCGATGCCCTTGCGGGCGAACTCGGCCTTGTCACGGACCAGTTGCTCGGGTGCGACATAAAACGGGATGGTCATGAAGTGGCCTTCATCGGATCTGGTCCACGGCATGCTCGGCGAGGGGGAAGATCACCTCGTCGTCGAGTTCGACGACACCCTCAGCATCTATGCGGACGACGTTGGGCAGGATCCCACGCTTCAGATCGGGTCCACCGGTAGCCGTGTCCTCTGTGGATGCTGCGACCAGCGCATTGACCGCCAGTGCAAGAGCTTCGTCTCCGCTGAGGTCTTCCTCGTAGACAGTCCTCAGGTACGACTTGGCGAGACGGGCGCCCGAGCCGGTGCTGCCGAAGTCGGTCTCTTCGTAACGGCCACCCACCACGTCATAGGTGTACACCCGTCCACGCTCCTCACGGTCGTCGTAGCCGGCGAAGAGAGGCACGACAGCCAGACCCTGGATAGCCATGGGCAACTGGCCGCGTACCAGCCGGGCCAGGAAGGATGCCTTTCCCTCGAGGGAGAGACGCAGACCTTCGATTTTCTCGTAATGCTCCAGTTCGACCTGGAAGAGTCTCACCATGTCCATGGCAAGACCGGCAACACCGGCGATGGCAACTGCCGAGTAGCGATCTGCCGGGAACACTTTTCGGATCCGGCGATGGGCGACGAGATGACCTTCGGTCGCTCGGCGATCACCGGAGATGACCACTCCCCCGCCGTAACGGAGAGCGAGCACCGTGGTGCCTTCCGGGACCGAAGGCAAAGTTGCGCCTGGCGGAATGTTGAGGGCAGGGCCGCCGCCGAGCGACTGCAGTAGGTCTGTGAAGCTGGAGCCTGGAGCCGGGGCGTCTAGGGGCAGAGGGCCGAGTGGCTTCTCGATCACTGCCCGCCCTTCTGGACGTAGTTCTTGACGAACTCCTCTGCGTTCTCTTCGAGGACCTCGTCGATCTCGTCCAGCAGGTCGTCGAGGGCGTCGAGATCGGTGTCGCTCTCGACTGCCCCGGTGGACTGCTCTTCTCCGTCCGGCTGTCGTCGGTTCTCAGCCTGGCCGCGGTCTCTGTCTGACATCTAACTCATCCTTCCAGACGCCGCAGCAGGTCCGCAGCGTCTTCTGCCTGGTCGAGGAGGTCACCCACCAGGGCGGCATCACCACGCAGTGGTTCCATCATAGGAACACGCTTCAGATGAGTTTCACCGACGTCGAATACCAGCGAATCCCAGTTGGCCGCCACCAACGATCCCGAGAACTCGCTCACGCATCGGCCACGAAAGTAGGCCCGAGTCCTGCTCGGCGGTGTCGTTACCGCGGCGGCGATTTCCTCGTCGGAGAAGAGACGTCTCATCGAGCCACGAACAGCTAGCCGGTTGTACAGCCCCTTGTCGGGATCGACGTCGTGATACTGGAGGTCGAGGGCCCTCAGCTTGTTGTTGCTCCATTGCAGGCCATCCCTCCCCACGTAACCGTCGATGAGACGCTTCTTGGCGACCCAGTCGAGAGTGTCCGCTAGGGAATCAGGATCGGTCTCGAGCCTCTGCAGGGTCCGCTCCCACTCCGAGATCACGAGCGCCCAAACCGGGTCGTCGAGTTCCTTCTCGACGTACTTGCTGAGCCACTCCAGATAGCGACCCTGGATCTCGAGGGCGGTCGCCGACCCACCGCCGTCCAGCTGCAACGGTCTGCTCAGGCCAACGTCATGGCTCACCTGCCAGCACGACTCGACGGGATCGAAGAGGTCGAGGGGGTCGGGGATCGCACCGTCTTCGAGGGCCGAGAGCATCAATGCCGTCGTCCCCAATTTCAGGAAAGTCGAGTACTCGGAGAGGTTGGCGTCACCGATGATCACGTGGAGACGCCGATAAGACGCCGGATCGCCGTGCGGCTCGTCTCTCGTATTGATGATCGGGCGTTTCAGCGTCGTCTCCAACCCGACTTCCTCCTCGAAGAAGTCGGCGCGCTGGGTGATCTGGAAGTCGACGTCGGCCCTGTCGTTCTCCTTCCCTACCTTGCCCGCACCAGTGAAGATCTGTCGGGTGACCATGAACGTCATGGCGTATCTGATCACGTCACCAAACGGGGTCTCCCTGCTGAGCAGATAGTTCTCGTGGGCCCCGTAGGAGTTGCCCTTCCCGTCTGAGTTGTTCTTGTAGAGCGAGACCTGCCGGCCGGCGGCCTCGGATGCTGCGACCGCGGCACTATGCATGACCAGCTCGCCGGCTTTGTCGTAGAGGGCGGCCTCACGCGGGTCGTAACACTCTGGTCCCGAGTACTCGGGATGTGCATGATCCACATAGAGCCGGGCCCCGTTGGCGAGCACGGAGTTGACCACTGCGCCTTCGGGGTCGATCAGCCCGTAGGTGTCGTGGCCGAAGCCACGAGCGTCGCGTCCTGGCGACTCCTCCTCGTAAGACCACTGGACCTTCACTCGCTCCCCCGGGTAGCTGTTGACGACGAGCGAGGAGGCGACGGCGGGGTTGAAGCCGGGGTCGCCTCTGACGACGATCCCGTACTCGGTTTCGGTCCCGAGGACCTTGTGCAGCGCCATCAGCCGGGGGCCATCAGAGGTACTGCCCGCCCGCGACCTTCTCGATGAGTCTGCTGTCCTCGTCGCCCCCGACCAGTGTGCGCACATAGACGATGCGCTCGCCTTTCTTGCCGCTGATCTTGGCCCAGTCGTCGGGATTGGTCGTGTTGGGGAGGTCTTCTTGCTCGCGGAACTCTTGTTTTATGGCCGCGATGAGATCGCTCTGACGGACACCACCTGTCCCACCTGCGATCTGCCGCTTGATGGCGTCCTTCTTGGCCCGGCGGACGATGTTTTCGATCATGGCGCCGCTGGAGAAGTCCTTGAAGTAGAGGGTCTCCCGGTCGCCATTGGCATAGGTGACTTCGAGGAACTCGTTCTCTTTCTCCTCGGAGTACATGTCGGTGACTGTTGCCTCGATCATTCCCAGGATCGTGTCTGCTGCGCTCTGGCTGCCCGCCTCTTCGGGATCGAGTGGCGTCTCGTCTGTCAGGTAGATCCTGAAGATCTCCCGGGCGGCGATGGGGTCGGGTCTGTTGATCTTGATCTTCACATCGAGTCGTCCCGGTCGCAGGATTGCCGGATCGATGAGGTCTTCACGGTTGGAGGCGCCGATCACAACCACGTTCTTGAGAGACTCGACACCGTCCAACTCGGAGAGGAGTTGAGGGACGATCGTGGATTCGACGTCGGAGCTGATTCCTGTGCCCCTGGTCCGGAACAGCGAGTCCATCTCGTCGAAGAAGACGATTACAGGCACGCCCTCGTCCGACTTTTCCTTGGCCCTCTGGAAGATGAGTCGGATCTGGCGCTCGGTCTCGCCGACCCACTTGTTCAACAGCTCGGGACCTTTGATGTTGAGGAAGTAGGAGCGGACGTCGGGGTTACCGGTGCGTTCTGAGACCTTCTTGGCGAGACTGTTGGCAACGGCTTTCGCAATGAGCGTCTTGCCACACCCGGGGGGCCCGTACAGCAGGATGCCCTTGGGCGGCTCCAACTCGTATTCCTTGAACAGATCGCGGTGCAGATATGGGAGCTCGACGGTGTCTCTGATCATCTCGATCTGGTCGGCCAGACCACCCACGTCCTCGTAGGTGATGTCGGGAACCTCTTCGAGGATCAGGTCCTCGACCTCAGGGCGTTCCAGCTTTTCGAGGATCAGCGACGTCTTGGCGTCGATACGGACGTAGTCGCCGGGGCGAAGCTTGACCTCGAACATGTTCTCCGACCGGTTGAGCACGCGCTCCTCGTCGGCGTGGGCGATCACAACGACACGGCCGTCGTCCATGACCTCACGTACCCGCAGGATCTCACCGGACGGCTCGAAGAAGCGGACGTCGATGATGTTGAAGGCCTCGTTGAGGAGGACCTCCTGGCCAACCTGCAGCTTCTTGACTTCGACAGACGGCTGCGCGGCCACTCTCAGCTTGCGGTTGCCGGTGAGGATGTCGACCGTGCCATCTTCTGAGACGTTGAGGACTGTCCCGAAGTTGTTGGGCGGCTGGGTGAGCTTCTCGACCTCCTCGCGGAGCACACCTAGCTGTTCTCTGGCTTCTTCCAGGAGAGCCGACAGCTTGTCGTTTTGAGCCACAACACGATCGAGGCGGTCCTGTGCCTTGATCAAGTCGGCTTGGAGCTCTTCTGCCTTGCTGGGTGCTTCGCGAAGACGGCGGCGGAGGAAGGAGACCTCTTCTTCCAGCGCGGCCACGACTTTGCGAAGCTGGGCCGCGTCTTCGTGTTGACGTCCTTCTTCCACGGCTACCTCCTGGCTATCGGTCGCCTCTGGTCAGTATACGAATCACTCTGTTTAGTTCTCTGGGTTAGTCGAATCAGGTTGACGGGCGACTTTCCGCATGAAGATCAGAAACCCGGTGTGCCCGACCATCACGTGTTCGGGGCGTACCGAGCGGCCACTCACGTTCCACTCTCTCATCAAGAACTCCTGGACCTCTATTTCGGCGAACCTCTTCGAGGTCTCGGCACGATCGACGGTGAGCTGCACCTGGGGCACAGTTGGAACATACGCCGCCAGGATGCCACCGTTGGGCTGGTGCTCGGCAGCGGCGTCGATCGTGTGCCATGGCTCGGGCACATCGAGCACTATGCGGTCGGGTCCGACGTCTGCCACCTCCTCGGCCACGTCCCCGATTCGCATCTCTACGTTCTCGGGGATCTCGCCGTACCAGCGATCCAGCGTCTTGCGGGCGTGGGCGGCGTGGTCTTCGCGGCGTTCCACGGTCACCACCTGCCCGGTGGGCCCGACGGCGCGAGACAGACCGAGTGTGAGGGCCCCTGACCCTGTGCCGGCCTCGAGGACCGTCATCCCTGGCCCGATGTCTGCATAGACGAGTATCGGCCCCAGATCCTTCGGGTACACCACTTGCGCCCCCCGCTTCATCTTCAGGATGAAGTCGGCGAGCCTTGGGCGGAGCAAGAGGAGACGCGCGTTACCGGTCGAGGTGAACCAGGTTCCGTCTTCAGACCCGATCAGGTCGTCGTGGGCCAACGAGCCGTTGTGGAACTGGAACGTCTTCCCGGACTCCAGACGCAGCAGGAAGTGTCGACCCTTGCCGTCGATCAGCAGGGCTGGCTCTCCCTCTGCGAAGCTCATGTCGCGATTGCGATTGCGATGATTCCTGTGCTGATGACCATTCCGATGACCACGACCCAGATGACCACTTTCGTGAACTGCTTGTTCTGCATATCCTTTGTCTCTTCGAATGCCGGGCAACGGTAACCGTATGGGACGTATGACCAACAAGATCATCGACAGGGCTTTGGGAAACCGGGACCCCCGCGAAGAGGGCATCCGACGTACCCTCCGCGGCTTCCGAGAGGGAGACCAACGCGAGCTCTACACCGGCCTCGCCCTCACCGCCCTCGCCTATCTGCGACGAACCAGACCCCAACGCGAGCTCATCTTCCGCAAGGCCGTGCCCGAGGGCTCCGCCCTCGTCATCCATCACAAACGAAGTGGGGACCCTCGCATCGAGGTGATCAAGCCACCCAAGCCGTCCGCCTAACCGTTCTGTGCGGGTTAGCCCCGCCAGAGTCCGTGTAAACCCGCACAGAACGTGTGGCGACCCTCTTGAACCCGAGCCCGCTGACCCCAAAGACTGGGAAGGTGTGGAACGAGGGAGACGTCAAAACGGTGGCGCAGAGTCAACATGGACTATTGCGCCGCGGGCAGGCCCTCGAACTCGGTGGCACTCAGGCCGAAATCGAGTGGCGTCTGCAATCGAAACGACTCGACCAGCTCCACCCGGGCGTCTATCACCTGGATGCAATCACGCCCACCTGGAATACCGAGGTTCTGGCGGGTGTGTTCGCCGCCGGACCAGATGCGGCCGCATCCCACCGGACCGCAGGTGTCCTCTACGAACTGGACGCCGTCTACGGACTCGTCATCGAGGTGACGGTCCCCTTCAACGAAGAACCTGAGCCGAGACAAGTGGTCGTGCACCGGACACGGAGGCCCACGCCGGTGTCTGTGGTTGCTGGAATACCGGTCACGTCGATCGAACGGACCCTCCTCGACCTCGCTCCCGTCATCGGACAGCGCAACCTCTACAAGGCGACCCGGAGTGCGGTTCACAAGAACTTGACTACACCCGAGAAGCTGGACCAGGCAATACGACTGTTCGGCGGACGTGGCGTGAAGGGGACCAGAGCTGCCAGAGGTGCGTTTCGATCGGTCGCTGACGACGAATCAGAGAGCGTCGCGGAGATCAACCTCGCAGCCTTGCTCGATCACCCAGGTATTCCTCGACCGGTTCAACAACTCCGTGTCAGGCTCTTTACAACAGAGAACGCTTATCCCGATTTCGCGTGGCCAGACCGCATGCGGATCGTCGAAGCCGACGGATTCGGCGCACATGGAACGCCCGACCGGTTCGAGAGCGACCTTCGTCGTCAGAATCGCTTGATGGAGCTCGGATGGGAGATCAGGAGATTCACCGCCAAAGAGATCCGCGAGGAACCTGACCGGGTCCAACTCGAAGTGATCAGATTCGTCAACAAACCGTTCTGTGCGGGTTGACCGAGACTGAGTCGCTGTAAACCCGCACAGAACGGTTTGAGTGTCTTCAGACCCGGTAGACCTCGACGACGGTCTTGTTGCGGGAGCCTCTCCGGCGGCCCACGATGAATGCCGTTGCGACCACCAGACCCACGGCGACCACTGCCGCAATGGTGGTGTTCTTGGCGGATTGGGTGGTGTCTTCGACGGCACCGATGAGTTGCTGCGCCTTGCGCTCGAGATCATCTCTACTGACTGTCAACTGAAAGCCTCCATCCGACTACGGCCGCCGCTCCGGCGGCAGCGATTGCGGTCAACCCGCGGGCGAGCACGACCCACCACGGGCCCTCGGGAAGAACGAGTTGGAGCCCGTAGTAGAGACCCCAGGCGAGACAGACCGCCCCGATCGACATGACGATGGCCCCTCCCACGCCCATTCCGGCGTGTTTGCCGAGCTTCTTGGCCGGCTCGAGGGTCTCCTGACGAAGGTACTCACGGGACATCTCCACCAGTTCGCTGGCGATTTGTGGGATTTCCTGGGGATTTGCCATGTCCTAAAGAATCTAACAAGGGCTGGACACCGTGCCAGCCGAAGTTAAGGTCCGCGTCGGTGCACTTCATTCGGTCGATGCGGTCCTTGGGACCACGCTACATGGCGCTCTGGATCGGTCAGACCGTCAGCCAGTTCGGCACTTACGTCGCTGTCATCACGGTTCCTCTGCTGATCCTCTACATACAAGAGGCGAACTCCAGCGATCTGAGCACGGTCGAGTTCGCCCTTGTGTACGCCGCCGAGACCGCCCCCACGCTGTTCGTCGGCCTCCTCGGTGGCGTACTCCTCGACAGGGTCGCCCTCAGACCGGTGATGATCAGCGCAGACCTCCTCCGGGCCTGTGCCTTCTTCTACCTGGCCGCCACAGCTGAGACCATCAGCGTCGGGGCGGTCTTTGTGATCGCCTTCCTGGTGGGCTCGATGACCACTCTGTTCGACGCATCGCTCTACGCGATGATCCCGTCCCTCGTCCCCAAGGACAGGTATTCCGACGCCAACTCTTTCGTGACGTTCTCGATCCAGGCGAATTTCGCCATGGGACCACTCATCGGAGGGGTCATCGCCTTCGTATTCGCGACTCCTGCGGTTGGTCTCTTCATAAACGGGATCACGTTCGTGATCTCGGCATGGACCCTCAAGTACGTGGGACGGGTGGCCCATCATCGCGAGCCGTCAACCGAGAAACCCTCGTTCTTCTCGGAGTTCGCCGCCGGGATGCGGCGGATTTGGGAGGAACCACGTCTGCGTGTGTCCACGATCTCGGCGGCGGTTCCCAACTTCGTGATGGGATTCATGGAAGGGACGTTCATCGTCATGTTCACGGTGATGATCGGTGCCGAGAACGAGACGCAAATAGGTGTCCTCCTCTTCTTCATGGGTCTCGGTGGCGTGATCGGCGCCCTCGTCGCTCCCAGGTTCACCCGCATCGTCGGTCTGGGTCGGGCCATGACTGGAGGCCTCGGTTTTGCCGGTCTCACTCTGATGGTCTTCATGTTCAGCAGTTATGGATTGCTGGCCTGGACTCTGCTCGCGGCTTTCATGTTCGGTGTCTCGGTGATCAACATCCCGCTCGCCTCGATCCGGCAGTTGTACGCCGGCGAGGCCATGCTGGGCCGGGTGATCAGTGCGGCCCGGGCGATCGGCTGGGCGACGCTGCCGCTCGGCGCGCTGCTCGGTGGCTGGCTCGGCAACTCGGAGAACACCTACCCGTGGGTTGCCCGACTCTTCCCACTGATACTCCTCGGCTGTGCCCTGTGGCTGTTCACCACGGTCATCTGGACTGATACGTACGGCCCGGAGTTTCGGCGTGGATCGCACGAGGGACGACCAGCCGGAGCCGGCGGAGAGGTTCAGGCTTCGGAGTAGACCGTGGAGTGACTGAGGGGTGTCAGGTCGCCCAGCGACTCCGCGATGACGATGAGGTCGTCCCCGGACTGGAAAAGGAAGTCGGCCGGTAGGTTGCTGATCATCTGGCTTTCCCGGTTCACCGCCACGAGCGTGGCACCGTGGTCGCGTCGGAGTCTCGTCGACACCTCGTCGATGGGCTGGCCCAGGCAGTCTTCGGGTATGTCCACTCTGTAGAGCTCCGAGCCGATGCCCCCTGAGACGAGGTCGGTAACGAGTTCAGAGAGACCGGGATACAGCGCGGAGCGTGCCAATAGATGAGACGCCAGCTTCGAAGTGACCATCACCTCGTCGACCCCGGCTCGGCGGAAGTGCGGGACATGTTCGGGATTGTTGACTTCGACCACCGTGCGGACACCGGGCGCTATCGACTCGATTGCCAGCACCGTCAGAATCGAAGCCATGTCGGCCTCGTTCGACCCGTCCATGGGACAGACGATGGCGGTGACTGCGCTCTCGATACCGGCACGACGCAGATCCGACTCGTTGGAGGGCACGCCTTTCACGAAATAGACGTCGTTCCCTGCCGGGTTCCTGTCGAGATCGCAGAGGACGACGATCTTGGCGTGGTAGTCGTCGGTGCTCAGCTCGGTCACCAGGTCACGAGCGGTTGCATTCCATCCGCAGATGACCACGTGTTCCCTGTAGCCCGATGCGCCCATTCCTTGTCCCTCCTTCAACAGAAAGTCGATGACGAAACCGACCAGTGCTCCTGTGATCGTGGCAACGATCGCCACACCGAAAAGACCCAGCATCCACCCGATCGCCCAACCGACGGGGGTGGAGACGTAGGAGGCATCGCCCTGTCCGAAGACGGTAGTCACCGACCAGTGGACCGCGGCCCCGAAGTCACCCCAGGTGCGTTCGGTCTCCGCCACCCACACGATCAGGGATGCGAGACCCAGGATCACGGCTAGACCGATCAGGAGCGACGTGAAGAACCTGCCATCCATGTTGCCCGTGATCCGCTTGACGTGCCACGAGATCCGTCTCAGGAGAGGTGAGTCGAAAAGTGACCGCAGTCGGCCCATGGGTTGGCACCGTAGTCCTCGAAGACCGGGCAATCGGGGATCGGCGTGCGAGCTGTCAGGACCCTCGGGCGTAGAGTCTCATCTCGCCACACGGGTTGAACGAGACCCAATCGGCTGTCATCGACCAGCCGAACATGGCAATCATCTCTTGTGCGCACTCTCGACAGACTTTGCGACGTCTGTCCCGAAATGAGATCTGATACAGCGCGGCGGTAGGGGTGTCGCACCCGACGACGTCGCACGACGTGCGATTCGGATCGCGGAGCGGACGGGACCGCATGACGGCCCATTATCCATCTCCCCGGCCGGAGTACACGGGATTTGAGTCTGTGGACCTACGTCTGACGCATCAGTTTCGACCCATCCCGTCGCTTACAGGGCTTCGTTCACCAGATGAATGATGTCGTTCGAGAGGCGCACCCGGTACGGGCTGCGAGAACGGACGAAGCGACGCAGTCGACTGATCGTCGGATAACCGTTGATGCCGAGGAAGTCGCGTGCGTCGTCGATGAGTATCACGTGGTTCTTGATCGGATGATCGAGGATCTGGTCGAGTTCCCGAAGGATCGGCGTGTCGGTGTCGCCACGCCCCGTGTCATGACTGGAGTAATGGCCGTCCAGCCAGAAGATCGCAGGAGAATCGACGTCCTCGAGTATTGACGCCATGTGGTCGCCGCTGCTCCCAAGGATGGCGGTGATGTTCGAATGGGATTCGAACCTGGAGAGCGCTCCTTCGTAGAGCTTTTGGTCGATCTCCACCGTCCAACAGTGCTCGAAGACATCTGCCATTTCGATGGTCGTCTGTCCGAGGAACGTGCCGGTCTCCACGAACAGGCGGTATCCGGTGATCGCCTGCCATTTCTTGATCTCGTAGCGCTTTTCAGGACCGGAAAGCAGTGACAGCGGTTGTGCTTGGATGAGATACCGGACCCTGAGGAGCGCCAGAGCGAATCGAATAGCGCCGAGACGCAAGCTCCCGATCATCGCCGAAGCTCCGTTGCCGACGGAGGGCCACGTCCTAGAGCGCGTCGCGCCAGGTGTCCCATGAGCCGCGCAACCCCCGGGTTTCTGGCTTCCAATACTTCCTCCGGCGCTGAGGGACCTTGAATCTACCCCGAGCAATCTGGCTGATCGTCATGACTGCCATCAGAGACGGGTTCTGTCGTCCCGCAGTCAGAACATCCTCAGATGGCGTCGGCACCCCGCTCACTGGTGCGAATACGCACCACCTCCTCGACCGGCACGACGACTATCTTGCCGTCTCCGATCTCTCCGGTGTGCGCCGCCGTCTCGATCGCCCCCACCACCGGTCCGGCGAGGTCATCGGTGACGATGACCTCCAACCGCACCTTGGGCACGAAGTCGACTTCATACTCGGCCCCCCGATAGACCTCGGTCTGTCCACCCTGGCGACCGAACCCGGAGATGTCGCTGACGGACATCCCCGATACACCCACCACCTTGAGGGCGTCCCGGACCTGTTCCAGCTTGAAGGGCTTGACGAATGCGATGACCAGTTTCATATGTGCGCTCCTCCTGTCAGTGCACGGCCAGACGCGCTTCCCGAGCTGTAAGCCGTTTCGGCATGCTCGGTCAGGTCGAGACCGTTGGCCTCGACGTCGTCTGCGACCCGCACCCCGATCGTCGCCTTCAGTGCCAGCATGATGAGTGTGGTGACGACGAAGCTATAGACGATCGTGGCGGCATTCCCCAACACCTGCGCGCCCAGCAGTTCGAGACCTCCACCGTAGAAGAGGCCGACCATGGAATCACTGCCGAAGAAGACCGGGTCGGCGAACAATCCGATGGCGAGCGAGCCCACGAGACCTCCAACGAAGTGGACACCTACCACATCGAGGGCGTCGTCGTATCCGGCCTTCGTCTTCAGGCCCACCGCGAAACAGCAGATGATGCCGGTGACCAGACCGATCCAGATCGGCGACATCCCCGCGACGTACCCGGCGGCAGGAGTGATCGCCACTAACCCGGCGACGATCCCGGAGGCGACACCGAGGTTGGTGAAATGGCCATCGCGGAATCGCTCGACAAAGCCCCACGCCAGTCCGGCAGCCGCCGCGGCCAAGAAGGTGTTCATGAACGCCTGGATCGCCTGACCATTGGCCGCCAACGCCGAACCGGCGTTGAATCCAAACCAACCGAACCACAGGATCCCGGTGCCGAGCATCACCAGCGGCATCGAGTGGGGAGGGTGACCCTGACCGGGCCAGCCCCGCCGTCTACCCAGCACTAGCACCGCCGCCAAAGCGGCGATGCCTGCGTTCACATGTATGGCGGTACCGCCGGCGAAATCGAGTGCGCCAAGGTCGGCGATCCAGCCGCCATACACCCACTTGAAGACAGGGACGAAGACCAACAACATCCAGACCGGAGCAAAAATCGCCCAGGCGGCGAACTTCATTCGATCCGCAACCGCGCCCGAGATCAGAGCGGGGGTGATCACTGCGAACATGCCGAGGAAGACGACTATCAACAGATCGAACCCTCCGTCTTCGCCGGTTATCCCCATCCCCTGCAGGAATGCCAAGTCGAGATTGCCGATGAAGTTGCCGTCACCGGACTGTGCCAGGGAGTACCCGACGACCACCCAGGCGAGCGGGATGACGAGCAGACACCAGAAATTCATCATCAGCATGTTCAGGACGTTCCTCGATCGGTCCATGCCTCCGTAGAAGAGAGCCAGACCGGGTGTCATGAACAACACCAGGGCCGACGAGACCAACACCCATGCCACATCACCTGTATCCACTTGGCTCCTCCAATCCGACGGGCTTGACGGGCGCGATCGTTTCGGAACTTTGTTTCAGAAATGTTTCTGTTTCCTGAAAATCGACGCACATCAGCGCCGTGGTCGTGTCAGCGCCAGCGTGGCTGTATGAGACGCCTCCAGATGAACCAGACGAGGGCCACTCCGATGACCACGAGCACGACCCCTTGCAGGACTTCGACCGGTTGACCGGCTGCTTCCCAATTGTCTCCGAGGAGATAGCCGGCTATGACCAACCCGCTGTTCCAGACCAGACTTCCGAGCAGGGTGCATGCGGTGAAGGGAATCAGGGGCATGCGACGCAGACCGGCGGGGATCGAAATGAGAGAGCGCATCAGGGGGATGCAGCGACAGAGCAGGACCGCTCGGTTCGCTCGACCATCGAACCATGCCTCCGATCGATCGATGTCATCCTCGGTGAGCCCAAACCAACGTCCGTGTTCGGCGACGAAGCGACGAAGACGCACCGGACCGATGGCTGCGGCGATGCCGTAGAGGAGATATGCCCCCACCAGAGATCCGATCGTCGCCGCTGCGATCATGACTGTCAGGTCGGCTCCGCCGGTGGCCGCAACGAATCCGGCCATCGGAAGAACCACCTCCGACGGAATCGGCGGGAACAGGTTCTCGAGGACGACCAAGAACCCGACTCCCAGCGGTCCCAATGCTTCTACGAGCGCGGTCGCCCATTCGACAATGTCATCCAACATTCGTTTCGAAGAACCTATCCATGATCTTCGGTGGAGACAACTCCCACTTTCATCTTCCTGAAAGTAGCTTTATGATGCGCGGAATGACAGTCAGCCCCATGGAGCAGGAGACTCTGAAGTCGGTCTACCGGCACGCCGGTCCGGAAGGTGTAGCTCGCCCCGGTGATCTCGCCGAGGCTCTCGCGGTGTCGCCCGCGACGATCACCTCCCGGCTCAAGAAACTCGACGACCAGGGGTTCGTCGAGCATCGTCCCTATCAGGGAGTCACCCTGACTCGCAAGGGCCGGGTGGCCGCCATCGGAGCGATAAGACGTCATCGCATCGTCGAGCGTTTTCTGGCCGACTTGCTCGGCTACCGCTGGGATGAAGCCGACCAGCTTGCAGTGGCCTTCGAGCACTCGTTGCCGGCGGAGGTGGTCCAGCGAATGTTCAACGCACTCGACAGACCTTCAGCCTGTCCCCACGGCTTTCCTATCCCCGAAGCCGAAGCCGAGGAGCTGGCTGCATTGCCCACTCTCGCCGACGCAGACATCGGGCAGACGATCGAAGTCGCTCTGCCCGGTGATACCCATGCGGACGTGGTCAGTTTTCTCGAAACGATCGGAATCCATCCGGGCACGGTGCTGACGGTCAAGGAGCGTCACCCGTTCGAAGGCCCTGTCATCGTGGACGTCGACGGTGTCGACCGGGTGGTCGGCCACAAGCTGTCCACCGAGATCTACGCCTCGGCTCCCAGCGAGGAGGACGAGTCGTGATCATCGCCTCCGAGGGTGGGTTTCAGGAATTCACACTGGGACCGGCCGAATGGACCTGGCTGGTCATCGCAGTCGCGACCGCCTTGGTGGCCATCCTGGTGGGAGTTCTCTTGGCCAGAGGGGTCCTAGCGGCAGATCAGGGCACGCCGAAGATGCGTGAGATAGCAGCGGCGATTCAAGAGGGGGCAATGGCATACCTGCGACGCCAGTTCCGCACCATCGCTTGGATCCTCGTGCCCCTCGTCGCACTGGTGTTCGTGACCTCCACACAGGTGCTCGAACCCGACGGCACAGTTGCCCTCACTTTTCTCCAGTCCGGGGTGGCCCGCACGACGGCCTTCTTGGCCGGCTGCTTTCTCTCCGGCCTCACCGGCTTCATCGGGATGAGTCTGGCTGTCCGTGGCAATGTCCGGACGGCCGCAGCAGCGAGGTCGGGGTCTCTCCCCGCGGCGCTCACCGTTGCCTTCCGCACCGGCGGAGTCGCCGGAATGTTCACCGTTGGCCTGGGTCTTCTCGGGGCGACGTTGATAATCATGATCTTTCAGAACACATCTTCGGCGATTCTCGTCGGATTTGGCTTCGGCGGGTCTCTTCTCGCCTTGTTCCTCCGGGTTGGTGGCGGCATCTTCACCAAGGCCGCCGACGTCGGGGCCGACTTGGTGGGCAAGGTGGAACAGGGCATACCCGAGGACGATCCGCGTAACCCGGCGACGATCGCTGACAACGTGGGCGACAACGTTGGCGACTGCGCCGGCATGGCATCAGACCTCTTCGAGAGCTACGAGGTGACACTGGTAGCCTCGATCATCCTGGGTGTCGCCGCCTTCTCCTCGATCGGCGCCAACCCTGCCCTCGGACTCATCTTCCCGGTGATCGTCAGGGCGATCGGAGTCGTGGCCTCGATCGTCGGCGTCTACCGAGTCAGGGCCCAACCTCGTGACCACTCCGCCCTGGCCCCGATCAACCGGGGCTTCATCACCGCCGGGGCTCTGACCGTCCTGGGGACGCTGGCGGTCAGCATGCTCTACGTGGGAAACGAGAACGGCAACGAAGGTTGGAAGGTCTTCGGGGCGGTACTCACGGGTCTGCTGCTCGCCCAGGTCACAAGTCGCATAACCGAGTACTTCACATCGACAGAGCGCAAGCCGGTCAAGGAGATAGCCGGGGCAGCAGAGACAGGGCCCGCCACCACCGTCCTCTCCGGTGTGAGTTCGGGACTGGAGTCGTCGGTCTGGGCGATCCTCGCCATTGCCGGTGCGATTGGGGTCTCGATCGTGCTGGGTGACGGGAACATTCAGTTCTCGTTGTACCTGGTCGCGCTTTGCGGTATGGGCATGCTGGCGACGACCGGAGTTGTCGTCTCCGAGGACACCTTCGGCCCGGTCGCAGACAACGCCGCAGGCATCGCCGAGATGTCCGGCGAATTCGGAGGCGAGGCCGAGCGGATCATGGTCAGCTTGGATGCAGTGGGCAATACCACCAAGGCTGTAACTAAAGGCTTTGCGATCGGTTCGGCGGTGATCGCCGCCGTGGCTCTCTTCGCTTCTTTCATCGAGACCGCCGCTGCGGAGCTCGGCATCGTCGCGGACGGGTCGGAACTCTTCCGCCTCCCGGAGACCTCGATCAACGTTGCCGATCCCGCAACCTTCATCGGCTTGTTGATCGGTGGATCTATCGCCTTCATGTTCTCCGCCATGGCGATCAGGGCGGTGGGCAAGACGGCGGCGGTAGTAGTACGCGAGGTGCGCCGGCAGTTCGCCGACGGCGCCATCATGCGCGGCGAACGACGCCCCGACTACGGGCCGGTGATCGACATTTGCACCACCGCTTCACTCCGCGAGCTCTTGGCGCCGGCCCTGCTCGCCGTGCTGACGCCCGTGATCGTTGGCTTCGGGATCGGTTATCTCGCCCTCGGGGCGTTTCTCGCGGCGTCGATCCTGACCGGGCAACTCATGGCGAACTTCCTGTCCAACTCGGGCGGTGCGTGGGACAACGCCAAGAAGTTCATCGAGGAGGGTCACCACGGCGGGAAAGGATCGGAGGCCCACAAGGCGGCGGTGATCGGGGACACCGTGGGTGACCCGTTCAAGGACACAGCCGGTCCGGGACTGAACCCGCTCATCAAGGTGATGAACCTGATTTCGCTGCTTGTACTGCCTGCGGTCATCGCAGCACGTGCATCCAGCTGGCGGTTCGTAGTAGCAGCCGTCGCTCTTCTCGTTCTCGTCGTCGCCATCTACTGGTCACGACGGCCAACAGCCGAAGAGACGAGGGAAACCACCCTCGACAAGATGGCTGCCTGATCGAAGCCATTTGCCGGCGACCCCCACGCACGCCTCTAATCATCAACCTGCGGGGTCAATGGCCTTCGTGCACCTCAACGATGTCATCGGCGACGAGACCGTGCGCTTCTTTGTGCACGGCGACCGCCGCTTCGGCGTCGGGGGCCTCGACGAGGCAATACACCGCTCCGGCCTCCTCGTTGAACCAGTAGCGCTTGTAGTCCACGCCATACTTCTCTTGTGTAGCGAGATCTTCTTGGTGGGCGCCCTCGACGGATTCCCTAGTCAGACATTCTACGTTCCGGTGAGTGTCCATAAAAAGATGCATAGCTCCTCCTTGATCCAGTGGTCGCCGCTGAT
>DASTBQ010000161.1:0-2373 GCA_035711995.1 Acidimicrobiia bacterium
TCTCACACAGGCGCCGGTCAAGATCCTCCCCAACCCGACTGCGGTCAAGGTCCCAGGGGACCTCGGCCCACGCGAACCCAATCGACAGATCCTCTTCGTCGCACGTCTGGTGGCATGGAAAGGTGCGGCCCTGGCGATAAGGGCTATGCGATACGTTCGAACGCCAGGTGCGCAATTGGTCCTCAATGGCGAGGGTCCGGACAGACCGCGGTTGGAACGCTTGATCCAACGTTGGGGACTCACCGACAAGGTTCGCCTCGAGGGGCAGGTCGAACGGGAGATTCTCCTGCGTAGGCTCGGCTCTGCTGGGGTGCTGGTTCATCCTTCGCTCCACGAGGAGGGGGGAAATGCGGTGGCCGAAGCTCTTGCGATGGAGGTCCCGGTCGTTTGTCTGAACTGGGGAGGTCCCGCGGTCACCACGACTCTCTTCCCGTCGATCCCATCCGTGGCGGTCGAAGTCTCTAGCCCCGAGCGGACTGCCAGAGCCATGGCGGAAGCCCTCGACTCCATGCTGAATCTCGAATATCGACGCACCGGAGTCACCCAGAAGGCGACCCTGGACTATCAGAAGACGATTCTCGATGCGGTCTCCGAGCTGGGTGCCGGGGTGGGCCCGTCGGGTTGACCCAAGTTCGGTCGGCGTGGATTCAAGGCGTTCAGCTGGCAAAAACGGACTGAGAATGTAGACTCGGGGGCGGCGGTCGAGGCGCACTAATGGGGCATCGCCAGACCGTCCGGCTCACCGTCTGATGGGCGGTGACGATAGCGATGGGAGAAATCTTGGGCGCGCTGGGGTCAAGGGGTGGATCGCGGAGGGGGAAGTCGCAGTCGTTCGCGGCATGGCTCCTCGTCTCTGCTCTGGTGGCGACGCTCGTCGTCGTCGTCCCTGAAGAGGCAAGGGCCGCCGGGCCTCCCTCTGGCTTCACGGTCTCCACAGTGTTCTCAGGCCTCGTGCAACCGACCGCTGTCGAGTTCGCCCCGGACGGTCGGGCGTTCGTTGCCGAGAAGCGAGGCACCGTCAAGGTGTACGACGGGCTCAGCGACCCGACGCCCACGGTGACGATCGACGTGCAGAATGACACCCACAATTTCTGGGACCGGGGATTGCTGGGCATGGCACTCGACCCGGACTTCGCCACCAACCCGTACGTCTATCTGCTCTACACGTTGGACCCAGGGAACAGCTGGGGCGATGGTTGTTCCAGCCCGCCCGGAGCCACCGGTGACGGCTGCGTTGTCAATGGTCGACTGTCGCGTTTTCGGGTGTCTTCCACCAACAGTGTGATTGGATCCGAGCAGATCCTGCTCCAGGGCAACTGGTGTCAGCAGTACCCGAGTCACAGCATTGGAGCCCTAGTATTCGGGCCGAACCGTGATCTGATGGTGAGTGCCGGTGATGGGGCCAGCTTCAACAACGTCGACTATGGCCAGTTTGGCGGGTCGAGCGGGAGCCCCACACCGAAGAATCCATGCGGAGACCCTCCGGGTGGAGTCGGTGGCGCGATGTCGCCCCCGACGGCCGAGGGGGGAGCTCTGCGGTCGCAAGATCTCCGGACCACCGCTGATTCGGTGAGCTATGACGGGACCATCCTCCGGGTCAACCCCGACACAGGTGCCGCACTGAGCACCAATCCACTGATCGGTGGGTCAACCCAAGACGACCGGATCATCGCGTACGGGCTTCGCAACCCTTTCCGGATGACGGCCCGTCCAGGGAGCAATGAGATCTGGGTCGGTGATGTCGGCTGGAACAGCTTCGAAGAGCTGAATCGGATCGTCAGCCCGACCGACTCCACCGTCGAGAACTTCGGATGGCCCTGTTACGAGGGCAACGGCCGGCAGTCGGGATACGACAGCGCGAACCTGAATCTGTGTGAGAGCCTCTACAACGGAACCGCCGGTGTCACCGTGACGGCCCCTTATGTCGCCTATGCGCATGGCGGTCCACCCGACCCGAACGGTTGTGCTGGCGGTGGTGCCTCCAGTGCCGGAATGGCGTTCTACGACCAGGGGCCTTACCCGGCGTCATACGACGGCGCACTGTTCTTCGGCGACTACTCGTACAAATGCATCTGGGTGATGCCGCTCGGAGCCAACGGTCAGCCCAACCCGGCTGCGGCCAGTACCTTCCTGAGCGGTATCGGCTTGGTCGGTCTCACCCGGGGGCCGGCCGGCGACATCTTCATCGTGGACTACGACCAGGGTCGAATCCTGAGGATCTCGTATCCGACCACCAACAACCCGCCGGTGGCGGTGGTGTCGGGTTCGCCGTTGTCGGGGGTGGCTCCGTTGTCGGTGTCGTTTGATGGGTCGGGTTCGTCTGATCCTGATGGTGATGTTTTGACGTTTGCTTGGGATTTGGATGGTGATGGT
>DASTBQ010000162.1:0-3880 GCA_035711995.1 Acidimicrobiia bacterium
TCACGGCCCCCGGGTAGTCGTATGCGGTGACGACGGCGATCTTCGGACCGCCCTTGCGGGCACGAATCGATGGGGCGGTTACCTTGGCCATGTCCTCCTCGAGGCTACTCGTGGTGAGAAAACGACCGGCCCGGTCTTACCCTTCCCAGGTGCGTCGTTCTCTTCTCGCATTGTTTCTGCTGGTCACCGCGTGCACCGGCGAGATGGCCGCAATCTCAACGAGCACCGCCAGCTCGACCACTACCACCTCGACCACTACTACCTCGACCATGTCGACTACGACTACGACCCTGCCTACGACCACGACGACCCTGCCACCCACCACGACTACGACCACCCTGGTACCCCGGGACGGGTTGACCGCGGCTGATCGGGTCCTTTCCGAAATCGAAACGATCAGTGGAGATCTCGCCGCCAAGTCCGTAGTGGCATCGGGCAAGGGCCTCTTCTTCGCCCAGAACATGATGTACCGGCACACCATTTCGGTGTTCAACCGGGACTACCAGTTGGTCACCACTATCGCCGACGAGGTGACACCCGCCGACTTCGGTTACGGGGAAGAATTCCCCGGTACGTATCAAGGGTCTCCGGTCGAGGCGGCATTCACGTCGGACGGCTCTCACGCATACGTGTCGAACTACCACATGTATGGCGGGGGTCTCGACACATCCGCCGGAGACGGCTGCAACGAGGGGGACTGGCCGGACAGCTTCGTATACAGGATCGATACGACGACTCTCCAGATCGACCAACTGCTCAGGGTGGGGCCCGTCCCCAAGTTTCTCGCGTTGACACCCGACGACAGATACCTCCTGGTGGCGAATTGGTGTGGCTTCGACGTTTCCGTACTCGACGTTGCCACGGGAGCCGAAGTCACCCGGATCGAAGTAGGTCGTCATCCTCGGGGCATCGCTGTCTCGCCCGACTCGGCAACCGCCTATGTGGCGGTCATGGGCTCTCGTGACGTCGCAGTGATCGACATGAACAGCTTGACGACTTCGTACATGAAAGACATCGGCGGTGGGCCGAGGCACATCGTGCTCGCCCCGGACGGGACTCTCATGTACGTCTCGCTGAACAGCGAAGACCGACTCGCCAAGGTGGACACCGCAACCGGAGAGGTGCTGGGCAAGGTGGCCACGGGAAACGCTCCCAGGTCTATGGCCATCTCTGACGATGGCACCGCCCTCTACGTCGTCAACTACGACTCAGACACGCTCTCCAAGGTGAGAACGGCAGACATGACCGAGATCGACGAGTTGGCGGTGAGCGACAAGCCGATAGGGATCACCTATGACCCTGCCACCAGGCAAGTTTGGGTCTCGGCGTATTCGGGGACCATCGAAGTGTTCGCAGATGAGGCGCCATCCAGCTGAACCAGAGATACTCCTGGAACCGACCGAGCGCTTCAGTGCATCGAAACGTGATGAACACTTCGACGATCTTTCACGAACAAGTCCAGGCCCAGCTCTCTGAGGCAGTCGCCACCAAAGAAACGCGATCCGACGACGAGCAGCAGAAGCTGCTATCCGAGCTGCTCGCCGTCGCCTTGACCACCTCGAGGATCGGTTCTCGGCCGGCCTACCCTCTATCCCTGAGACCGTCGGCTGCGGCTCGAACTTCGCTGTAGTCGGTAACAGCCAGACGCGACCATCGAATCAGGGAACGCAGACTTCCTGCGCTGAGCTGGAGCACGTCGTCGATAACGTCTTCAGGCGGAGTCCCCTCGTCGAACGAGTCGTGCCAGGCCATCTCGAGGAGCTCGAGGAGGTCGAGAGCCCGGTCGGTGCGGTCGGCAAACAGGACGGCCACCTTGGTACGGCGCTCGGCCCGTCGTTGCGCTCGTCTTTCCGGCATCAGACCAGAGCCCGAACCCATTCGATGTCGGCTCCCTGCTCTTCTGCCCCACCTGGGGTCTCGACGACGACAGGGGCATCCGCGGTGACAATCGCGCGAGCCAGGTCCTCTTTGGGGATCTCACCGGAACCCAGGTTCTGATGACGGTCGCGTCTCGAGTCGAAGGTGTCCTTCGAGTCGTTGGCATGAACCAGATCTATTCGGCCCGTCGCCACAAGGACCCGTTCCACGAGCTCGTCGAAAGGCTCACCACCGGCCCAGGAGTGGCAGGTGTCGAGGACGAAACCGACACCAAACGAACCGATCTCCTCCCAGAGACGCCCGATCCACTCCACGCGCCGAGCAACTGCTTTGTCACCGCCTGCAGTGTTCTCGATGAGTAGCTGACGGTCGGTGTCAAGGGCTTCGAGAGCCTTACGCCACCGGACGATCCCCTCGTCTTGAGGGCCATCACCGGTGACATGACCACCGTGAACGACGACGGCCGTGGCGTCTATCTCCGACGCCGCGTCACACGTTTCTTGAAGGATCTTGCGGCTGGGAATGCGGACACGGTTGTTGTCGGCGCAGACGTTTATCAGATAGGGAGCGTGGACGATCACGGGCACCGGTGAGCGACGCAACTCCTCGGCGTCTTCCCTGGGTCTTGGCTTCTTCCACCCCTGGGGATTGGAGAGGAATATCTGCACCAAATCGGCATTGCGGGCCAGCGCCTCCTTGATGGGACGGTCGGCGGGCGTATGTGCCCCGACTTCCACCTACGACTCCTGCCGGAGATTGGAGGTCGTATTCCACTGCTGTCTCTTGACCGCGTCGACTGCGTAGTCGGCTACCCGTTCGGCCACATCTTGGGCATCGTCAGCCCAGTCCTGGGCGAGCACCCCCAGCTCAGACTCGCTGACCCAGCGCGCCCCCCACGGGTTGTCGGGCAGGCCTTCGCGGGAGAAGACACCGACGACGAACAGAGGTACCACATCTCCTTCGTCATCGATCTCCTCACCTCCGACATCTTTGATGTTGTCCCATGCGATGACGCTCGCCGGTCGAAAAGGACCGTTGATCTTGAGGGCGAGACCTTCGTCCCGGCACTCGAGGACCTTGGTCGGCACGAACAGCTCCCTGAGCCCCCAGAGGACGAGGAAGGCAGCGAACAGAAACATCGCCCAGGCGAATATGACGTCCCTGGGTTCGAAGATCTGCACGTCTTCGGGACGAAAGACGATGTCCGTGAGCCACCTGGTGATACGTCGCTGGGTCAGCACATCGACCGAGATGACCAACAGCGGAATACCTGCCATCGCCAGCAGCCACATGCGAAGGGCAGAGCGATGAACCAAGACCTTCATGAGCCGACCCCCAAATCGGATGGGACGACCAGCGCAACGTGCGGGATCCCAAGGCCGGCGAAGTTCTCGGCTGCTTTGCCATCGGACCTGTCGACGAGAGCAATCGCCTGAACCACATCGAACCCCTCGTCTATGAGGTAGCGGGCTGCCTCGACGGCGGCACTGCCGGTGGTGGTGGTGTCTTCGAGTACGGCGACAGCCATGGACGGGTCGACCGGGCCTACGAGCCTTCCGCCGGTCCCGTGGTCCTTTGGCTCCTTCCGAATCGAGAAGGCCTTGAGCTGACGCCCCCTCCCCGCCGCGGTCGCCGCGGTAGCTACCGCTATCGGATCGGCGCCGATGGTCATCCCGCCCACCGCCAGGACCTCGGGGTCGAGGACCGAGAGAACAGCCTCGCCCACGAGTCTCGACCCGGTGCCATCGAACGTCGTCTGTCGCGCGTCCAGGTACCACGATGAGACGGCTCCACTCCGCAATGTGAAGGGGCCGTCGGTTCTCAGGGAATGAGCGACCAGGTGATCAATGAGAGCAGAGCGGGCCACGACCCCATCGTATTGGCGAACTGAGACGAATCAGGAACGTATACCGTCCCAGCATGGATCTCTATCTGGTGAGACACGGCCAACCCGACTTCGCTCCCGGGCGCAGGGTAAGCAAAGACCCCCATCTCACCGAGG
>DASTBQ010000163.1:0-4798 GCA_035711995.1 Acidimicrobiia bacterium
GGTAAGACCGGGCCGGTCGTTTTCTCACCACGAGTAGCCTCGAGGAGGACATGGCCAAGGTAACCGCCCCATCGATTCGTGCCCGCAAGGGCGGTCCGAAGATCGCCGTCGTCACCGCATACGACTACCCGGGGGCCGTGATCGCCGATCGCGCGGGGATGGAAATCATCCTGGTTGGAGACTCGGTGGCGAACGTCGTGCACGGAATGGAAACGACTCTCGAAATAGGTCTCGACGAGATGATCCTTCACACCCGGGCCGTCAAGCGGGCCAAGCCGAGTGCGCTGGTCGTCGCCGACATGCCCTGGCTGACGTTTCACCTCGGAACCAATGACACAGTGCGTAACGCCGGTCGTCTGGTCCGTGAGGGTGGAGCGGAGGCCGTGAAGCTCGAGGGCGGGCGGAAGAGGGTGCCAGTCATCGAGGCGATCCTCGACGCGGAGATCCCGGTGATGGGCCATATCGGACTGACCCCGCAATCGGTCCATGCCATGGGAGGCTTCAAGGTGCAGGGAAAGGTGGTCGATGCCGCCCGTGAGATGATCGAGGATGCCAAGGCTCTCTCCGACGTCGGATGCTTCTCGATAGTCATCGAAGGAGTTCCCGACGTGCTCGGCGAGCTGATCACGAAGGAGATCGACGCACCCACTATCGGGATCGGTGCCGGTCCGAAGACGGACGGTCAGGTGTTGGTGTTCCATGACGTCCTCGGTCTCGGCTCGGGTAGCTACCCGAAGTTCGTCCGTCCTTACGCCGCTCTCGCCGACGACGCAATTGCAGCGCTGGAGGCGTACAAGGCAGATCTGCAGAGTGGGGCCTTCCCGGGTGAGGATGAGAGCTATCACCTCTCCGAGGACGTGGTCAGCGAACTCCTCAAAGACAGCTGAGACGGCTCTTTCTGATCGCAGTCGTCATGGCTGCATGCTCCGGCCCTGAGACGGCTGAGGGAATGTTTCCAGTGGAGACCGTGACGGTTGGCGATGTCGAGCTCGACGTCGCAGTGGCATCCACCCCCGAGCAGCGCAACCAGGGTCTACGTGGTGTCGACGAACTCGATGGCTACGACGGGATGGTATTCATATTCGAGGAGCCGCGCACTGCAACATTCGGGATGCGGGACACCCTGATCCCACTGGACATCTGGTGGTTCGACCCTGACGGCGTGCTCATCGGATCCACGGAGATGCAGCCCTGCGCGGACCTGGTATGCGCCAGTTACGGGTCACCTGGCGAGATCGGCTGGGCCTTGGAGACACCACTGGGGGAGTGGGAGTTCCAGTTGGGTGCGATGTTGGAGCCTCCAGCCTGAGCATGCTTGCGTTCAAGCCGCCGGTCGACCCCTCTCTTGGGTGGAATGTGGAAAACTCGAGGGGAGAGTTACCATTCCAGGCTGTATCCGGCGACACGCGCCGCCGGCCCCTGCTCCGCTGAGTTGGCGGGGCCTTCCATTTGGATGTCCACAGGAGGTGCAATGCGCGACTACGAACTGATGACGATCCATCGGCCTGACCTGGCCGAGAGCGACGTCGAGACCAAGATCGGCGAACTGGAGTCTTTTCTCGCCGGCAGCGAGGCCGAGGTGACCAAACGTGACCTCTGGGGCAAGCGCCGATTCGCCTACGAGATCGATCACCTGAGCGAGGGCTACTACACAGTGGTTTCCTTCAGGGCCGAGGCCGAGGCAGTAGCAGGCGTCGACCGGATGCTCTCCCTCGCCGATGAGGTGGTCCGCCACAAGATCGTCCGTCTGGAAGATGATGTTCTCTGACCCGGACGCAAGAACAGAGGGCATCGAGGTGGCAAGACCTCGCAGAGTCCGTTACAGAACACTTTTGACTGACTGGATTCTGTCCCCGACAACCGGCATAGTCGGTGACGGGATGGAACAGAGGAGAACTCGATGTCAAGCAACGTAACCCTTATCGGGAATCTGGTAGACGACCCTGAGCTGAGGTTCACCCCGTCGGGTGTGGCGATGGCCAAGATTCGCATGGCCGTGAACCGTCGTTGGCGGGGCCAGGACGGCGAATGGCAGGAGAACACCAGCTTCTTCAGCGGGACGATCTGGCGGGAGCAGGCCGAGCAGGCGGCAGAGTCCCTGCAGAAAGGTGCCAGAGTCATCGTGACCGGGCGGCTCGAGCAACGTTCATGGGAGACCGAGACCGGTGAGAAGCGATCCGTGGTCGAGGTTGCGATCGACGAGATCGGCCCGTCACTTCGCTGGGCGACCGCCACCGTCAACCGCACCCAGCGCGAAGAGAGCTGGGGTGGGAACTCGGGTGGTGGGGGTGGCCAGACCGCCGGGGCCCCGTCCGCTCGTGATGACTATGGGCCCGACGAGGCGCCCTTCTAGGAGAGATCTGAATGGCTCGTAAGAACAGAAGAAACCCCAAACCCGCCACCACGAGAGGGCGGAGACAGGACTACCGCCGCGGCAAGCCCCGTCCCTGCACAGTTTGCCCCGACGGCAAGGTCGACTGGAAGGACACCGCGTTCCTTCGCAAGTACGTCTCCGACCGCGGCAAGATCCGGGGTCGTCGGGTGAGTGGTCTCTGCCCGCAGTGCCAGCGCAAGGTGGCTACCGCGGTCAAGAACGCCCGCGAAATGGCCTTGCTCCCCTACGTGGGTGGACGATGAAGTTGATCCTCACTGCCGACGTGAACGAACTCGGCAAGCGTGGTGATGTGGTCGATGTCGCCGAGGGCTACGCCCGCAACTTTCTGCTCCCGAAGAACAAGGCGATCAAAGCAAACGAGGGAGCGCTGGCCCAGGCCGAGGCGGTCCGAGAGGCTCGCATCGAGGCCGAGCGCAGAGCCAAAGACGAGGCCGAGAACATCGCGACCCAGCTGGTGGGAAGTCGTGTAGTGCTCGCCGCTCAGGCCGGTGACGAGGGTCAGCTCTACGGCTCGGTCGGTGCTGGAGACGTGGTGGAGGGCATCAAGCGCTTCACCGGTATCGAGCTCGATCGCTCTCAGATAGAGATGGCAACCCCGATCAAGGCGATCGGTCTCCACGAGATCCAGGTCAAAGTCCACCCCGACGTGGAGTTCCCACTGACGTTGGACGTCATCCCCGCCTGACCTGGTTGTGCTGTGGGGGCCTCGCGCCGCAACGTCCGATTTCGCGGTTTGATCTGCGTTTTCGCGAACTAGACCTAAATTCCCTCACCGCGAAAAACAAAGACAAGGGTGGGAAAATCATTGATGTCCAGTCGTTGGTAGACCTGTCGGATCGGGCCTATCTTGCTCCCCACTTCCCCGCTGCTGGCGGCTCCGCTTCCCCGCACCCAGCGGGGTCTTCCGCGCAGAGACCCCGAATCTGTCGGCGCGCCTGTTTTGAATGACGAACGAGGAGATCGATGACGACCGTTGGCGAACCCACCATCACGATGAGACCCGGCTACAAGCAGCCTCCCCACTCGCGTGAGGCCGAGGAGTCGGTGATCGGTGCGCTGCTCCTCTCCGAGGATGCGGTCAACGAGGTCATGGACAGGATCCATCCTGAGGACTTCTACGTCCCGGCCCATCAGGCCATTTTCGAGTCGATGCGTGACTTGTTCGACACGTCTCAGGCAATCGATGCGGTGACCGTGTCGGAGAGTCTCCGTCGTAAGGGCGAGCTCGAGAAGATCGGCGGCGTCCAGTATCTGACTCGGATGGTCGACATCGTCCCTTCCACCTCGAACATCGTCTACTACGCCGGGATCGTCGAGGAGCACGCCAAGCGACGCGAGCTGATCAGAGCCGGTGCGGCCGTGACAGAGTTCGCTTTCGACATCGACGACGAGATCGCCGCAGTGCTGGATCGTGCCGAGCAGGCCGTTCTTGCAGTCGCCGAGAAACGCTCCTCGCAGACACTCCTCGAGGTCGGACCCATGTTCCAGGACGTGCTCGAGCACATCGAGATGCTCGAGCAGTTGGGAAGCGAGATCACCGGGCTGGCAACCGGATTCGTCGATCTCGACAAGAAGCTGGCCGGTCTCCAACCAGCGAACCTGGTGGTCATCGCGGGAAGACCGGCGATGGGGAAGAGCTCACTGGCACTCAATATCGCCACCAATGCCGCCTCCGCCGGCGAGCCGGTGGCCATCTTCTCTTTGGAGATGTCCAAGGAAGAGATCGTCCAGCGGATCCTGTCGTCGGTGGGCAAGGTCGACTCCATGAAGCTCAGATCCGGTCAGTTGGGGCCTCTGTGGCAGCGGGTCGTCGACGCCGCGGGGCGAATGTACAAGGCGCCCATCTATATCGACGACTCACCGGTGGTGACCGTGACCGACATTCGAGCCAAGTGTCGTCGTCTCAAACGGAGAAAGGGCCTGAGTCTGATCGTGGTCGACTATCTCCAGCTAATGGAAGCCCACGGTCCGGAGAACCGTCAGCAGGAGATCGCCCAAATCTCGAGGAACCTGAAGAATCTCGCCCGGGAGCTCGAGGTGCCGATCATCGCCTGCTCCCAGCTCAACCGATCCTTGGAGTCACGTGAAGACAAACGACCCCGGCTGTCGGATCTGAGGGAAAGCGGCTCCATCGAACAGGACTCGGACGTCGTGATGTTCGTCTACCGACACGAGTACTACCACCCCGAAGATCAGGACAAGAAGGGCATAGCTGAGATCATCATCGCCAAGCATCGTGCCGGCTCAACGGGTCCGGTGGAGATGACTTTCCAGCCCGAGTTCACCCGTTTCGCCAACCTCGGTCGCGACGTCACCTAGCACTGCGGCAGCCAGAGGCTGATCGTGACGCCGTGCGGCAGCCAGAGGCTGATCGTGACGCCGTGCGGCAGCCAGAGGCTGCCG
>DASTBQ010000164.1:0-6673 GCA_035711995.1 Acidimicrobiia bacterium
GCCCCGTCCTACTTCCCGATCCTGATGGCCCTGGGGATCCCGTTGATGTTCTACGGGGTGATCTATCACACATCCTCGTTCGGCAAGGCCCTCATCGCCGTCGGTGCGGTCGTCTCCCTGGCCGCTGTGATCGGGTGGGCAATGGAACCGCTCGAGGAACCGATGGACCATGCCTCTTCGCCTGACGGCGAAGAGGTTGCAGTTGCTGACGTAACTGCCTATGAGGCGGAGTCAGGGGAAGCGGAGTTCGAGGAGGTGGTAGATGAGTGACCTCGCTCACGATGCCGCCCTGGGCCATCCCGAGCACGAGTCGACCGGGGTCGAGAACCGCAAGCTGGGGATGTGGGTGTTCCTCAGCTCCGAGTTCCTCTTTTTCGGGGCCCTCATCACCAACTATCTCCTCTACTCGAACCGTTCGGGGTTCGAAGGGACCTATCCCGCTGAGATCTACGACATTCCTTTCACATCGGTCAGCTCGTTCGTGTTGCTCATGTCGTCGCTGACCATGGTGCTGGCCCACAACGCATTGAGCCGGAGAGACCAGAACGGCACCCGGACCTGGTTGTTCGCCACCGCCGCCCTGGGGGCGGTGTTCCTCGGCGGTCAGGTCTTCGAGTTCGCCGAGTTCATCAATGAGTACGACATGACCCTGTCGACAAACCCCGCAGCATCGGCGTTCTACGTGCTCACCGGTTTTCACGGGACACACGTCGCAATAGGGGTGATCATGCTCCTCTCGCTATGGGGGATCTCACGGCGCCAGGGCAGTCTCAGCGAGAAGCATGGTCTGAACCTGGAGCTGGTCGGCCTCTACTGGCACTTCGTCGACATAATCTGGATCGTGATCTTCACCGTCGTCTATCTGCTGTCGGTCCCGATCCAATGAGCACTGAGACCCACGACCATCACCCGACTCCGGCGCAGTACTGGAAGATCGCCGCCTTTCTCGCTGTGCTCACCGCAATCGAGGTGTCCCTCTTCTACATCGACCACGCCCTCGAGCTGGGTGTGTTCAACGCTCTGGCCCTCTTGTCTCTTTCCGCGATCAAGTTTCTGGTGGTCGTCGGTTGGTTCATGCACGTCCGCTTCGAGAAACCGCTGATCAGCCGGTTCTTCACCGCCGGCTTCATCCTCGCTTGCTCCCTCTACCTGGTCGTCCTCGCCGCCCTCGGTGTGGTGGCGATCAGAGGCTGACGGTGAGTCAGACTCTCGACCCGGGTCGGTTCTTTCTGCCCGGGCCCACCGAAGTCCATCCTGACGTCCTCGCCGCACAGAACGGTCCGATGATCGGACATCGGGGCAAGGCGACCGAGGAGCTGCTGGCGTCGATCCAGGAAGGTCTCAAGCCTGTGTTCCAGACCGAGCGCGCAGTGATGCTGCTCGCCGCATCGGCCACGGCGATGATGGAGGCCGGAGTACGTAACGGCGTGATCGATGGGCGGGTGCTCAGCCTGGTCAACGGGGCGTTCTCCCAGCGCTATGCGGACATCGCCTCGGCCTGCGGCCACGAGGTAGACATCTGGTCGGTCGAGATGGGTGAAGCCCACGATCCCGAGGAGCTCGAAGAACGTCTCAGCGCCGGCGGGTACGACGCGGTCACCCTCTCCCATTCCGAGACTTCTACCGGCGTGCTCCAGGACCTGGAGACGATCGCGTCGGTCGTCGCAGGTCACGAAGGGACCCTCCTCTTGGTCGACTCGGTGACCGGGATCGGTGGCGCCGAGACCTACACGGACGCCTGGGCTGTCGACTTCATCCTCACCGGATCACAGAAAGCTCTGGCCCTGCCTCCTGGTCTTGCCTTTGCTGTCGCCAGCGAAGCAGTCCTCGAACGGTCCGCAAGTGCCGCCAGCAAGGGCTGGTACCTCGACCTCGAGATGCTCCATCGGATGATCGTGGACAACCAGACCCCGGCGACGCCGGCCGTCTCGCTGCTCTACGCCCTCGATTACCAGCTCGGTCGGATCGAGACGGAGACCATCGAGGCCAGGTGGAAACGGCACACCGCCATGCAACAGCGCACCTTCGACTGGGTGGACCAGATGGCGGATCGTGGCCTCGACGTAGGTGTGTTCGCAAAGGAGGGGCAACGCTCGCCAACCGTGAGCTGTATCAGCAGCGACCGGTCGAAAGAGATAGTCACCGAGATGTTTGCCCGGGGCTGGGTGATCGGCGGCGGGTACGGCAAGCTGAAGGACTCCACCTTCCGCATCGGCCACATGGGCGACCACACGGTCGAGGAGCTCGAGGAGTTGCTCGCAGTCCTCACAGAAGTCGTGTCGTGACCTTCCGGGTCCTGGTCACCGACAAGGTGGCGCTCTCCGGGCTCTATCCGATCGTCGACGACGACGACTTCGAGGTGACCTCCGTCGACGACTCCTCGACTGACGAGTTCGCAACAGCGCTCTCAGAGACGCAAGCGCTGATAGTCCGATCCGCCACCAGGGTGACACGTGACCTGATCGAGAGAGGGAGCCATCTCCGGGCGATCGGTCGGGCCGGTGTCGGTGTCGACAATGTCGACATCTCCGCTGCCTCCGACCGCGGCATCGCCGTGTTCAACGCCCCGGGTGGCAACACCATCGCCGCCGTCGAGCTGACGATGGCACTCCTCATCTCGGTGGCCCGGAAGATCCCGGCTGCCGAGGCGTCGGTGCGAGCGGGAGAGTGGGAGCGGGCCTCGTTCGAGGGTGTAGAACTGCGAGGTAAGACTCTGGGTCTCATCGGGGCAGGACGGATCGGGGGCGAGGTGGCGATCCGCTGTCAGGCCTTCGGCATGAGTGTCATCGTCTACGACCCGTATTTGACCCAGCAACGAGCCGACGAGCTCAACTGCGAACTGGTCCATCTCGACGACGTCCTCGACGTCGCCGACTTCATCTCGATCCATGTCCCATTGACCGAGGAGACGAGGGGGATCGTCGGGGAAAAGGCTTTCCGCCGCATGAAGCCCACCGCGTTCGTGGTGAATGCCTCTCGGGGAGGTGTGGTCGACGAGCCGGCACTCGCCGCAGCGTTGGCGAACGGGGAGATCGCCGGCGCCGCTCTGGATGTGTTCGAAACAGAGCCTCTGCCAGACGACAGCCCGCTGCGCAGCGCTCCCAACCTGGTGCTCACCCCACATCTCGGCGCATCGACTGCCGAGGCTCAGGAGGGTGTCGCCACCGAGGTGGCGGAGAAGATCAGGGCCTTGCTGGTCGACGGGGACGGGTCAGGGGCGATAAACGCAGGTGCCCTGCGCTGACCTAGGGCTCAGACGAGCCGGACTACCGCGGCCTCTTCCGCCGGCTCCTCCTCGTGCTCCTCGCCACCACCGGTGTACAGAAGCACCGAGATCACGATCGCAAGCACCGCGCCGAGCCCGACGATCGCCCAGACCAGGTCGCCGAAGGTGATCCGCATGTCGGGTTTCGAACCGGCGAGGGCGGCGAACCCGAGAATCCCGCTGGCGGTGACGATGGCGACGACGGCGCCTCCGATGCCAGGAGCGAGATGGTTCGACTGGATCAACGCATAGGCGAAGGGGAGCACGAGCAGCAGCAGGAGGAGAAGGCCCACCAGTGGAATGCTCAACGCCCCGCCGAGACGACCTTTGACCGCGTCTACCTCCTCTGTGTCCGACTGGTCGACCGCCACCGGGACTCCAAGGAGTTGTGGAACCAGGGCGGTCAAAGCCCCGAGAGCAGCCCCACCTATCACCATCACTGCGAGTGTCGCCAGGACGGGCAGCTGGATGAGCGGTGGGTCGGAGTTTTCGACCGCTGTTCCGAAGCCGTTGAGCATCGCCCCGGCGACCACTCCGAGAATCAGGCCTGTCAAGGCGCCGAGCCAGGCTGTGACCGACTTGGAACCGGACAGCTGCATCGCGGGGTTGGTCCAAGCAGTGGCGGCCCGGGACATCCCGGCCACAACGGCACCGAAGACCACGCTCACCAGGGCGATCCCGATGATGACGCCGGTCGGGTTGACCTGTACGACGGGTCCGGACTCGGGAATGGCGGTGGCGTTTGGCGCCCAGAAGGCGCTGGCCACCATGAAACCGACGACACCCAGCGCTGCTCCGGTCCAGGCGCCAATCCTGAATGCTGTCTTGAGACGTGTTCCAATCCCCACCGGTTCGAGCACCTCCTCGGGGTCCGGTTCGGGGGCGCTCGCTGGTGTGGGGACCGCAGGCTGTTCGATGACCGCCACCGCGGCGGGGGCCGGCTCTGGTGTTGTCTCTGCTGTGGGGTCTGGAGCCTGCTCTGCCGGCTCGGTCTCGGGCTCGGCCGAAGCCGGAGCCGCTGGCGCCGGCACTGCAGCCCCGCCGGACCAAGCCGCATACAGATCTTCGATGGATACGCCGTCGGCAGCGGCGCGTGCTGCCGCCGACCGTTGTACGAGTTCAGGTGGGATTCCGAGTGCGGCGCCGGCCGCCTGAGCGTCACTCACGGTCGGCAACTCTAACGGGCGTCAAGCAGTGGACCTACCCCGGTTGGTCTCGTCCCTCCAGTCGAGCCACTCACCGACCGGGGCGAAGTCGAAATCAGTCGTGCCGTCGAACCCGAGGGTGATCAATGTGGCTCCAGCGGCGACCAGATCGTCTCCGAGCTCGGGTTTGGTCCTGCTGGCTCCGCATGAGATCTCGATCTCCCCGGGGTCACGTCCTATGTCGGCACAGTGCCCGGCGAGAACGGCTGCCTTGTGTTGGATCACCTCTGGCCCGCCGAAGCCGTGCCAGATGTCGGCGAACTCGGCGGTGTAGCGCAAGGTCTTCTTCTCACCCCCTCCTCCGATCATCACAGGTATCTCTCGCGTGGGCGGAGGGTTGAGCTTCGACCAGCGCTCCACGATCCGGGGCAGCGCCTGACGAAGGTCGGCGAGGCGGTCACCTGCGGTCCCGAACTCGTACCCGTACTCGTCGTAATCGCGTTCGAACCAACCCGCCCCGACGCCCAGAATGAGACGACCCTGCGAAGCGTGGTCGACGGTCCGCGCCATGTCAGCCAGAAGTTCGGGGTTGCGGTAGCTGTTGCAGGTCACGAGGGCTCCGATCTCTACCCGTTCGGTGATCTCGGCCCAGGACCCGAGCATGGTCCAGCACTCGAAGTGCTTGCCGTCGGGATCGCCGCTGAGCGGGTAGAAGTGGTCCCAGTTGAAGATGACGTCGACACCCATCTCCTCGCCGCGGGTCACGGCGTCTCTGATCTCGGAGTATTCGGCGTGCTGGGGTTGGAGTTGGAGGGCGACTCGAATCGGGCGGTCCATGACGTCGACCCTAGTGGCGGGTCGGCGAAGCTAGACCTCGATCCCGTACAGGGTGTCGACTATCAACTCGTCGACCACCGCCTGCAACGCTTCCTGCTTGCCCGCCCCGGATTCGATGGCTCGTTCGTATGCGGCGATCTGACGATGGGCGCTGGTCCCCTCAGAGACGATGGTGCGGGCGTGACGGATTTCGTCTCGGACGTCGAACTCGATTGCGTCCTGCGCCACCAACTCGATGAATTCCTCCACGAGGTCACCAAATGGGACCAGGGCGCCTTTACCAAAGTCGACCAGGGAGCCATCGACCCCGTACCGCTGGGCCCGCCACACGTTCTCGTCGATGATCCCGGGTGAGTAGAGACGCCATCTCTGATTGGTGCGCCGCAGCCGGTAGAGATATCCGAGGATGCACTGGTAGAGGGCGGCCACCGTCATCGCATCGTCGAGACGGGTGCAGACGTCGCTGATCCTCATCTCGAGGGTCGGATAGCGGCTGGAGGGTCGGATGTCCCACCAGAGTTTCGATGCGTCCTCTATCAGCCCGGCGTCGACGAGGATGTCGACATAACGCTGGTACTCGCTCCACGAGGCGAACTCCTCGGGCATCCCCGTGCGGGGCAGGTTCTGGAAGATGACGAGCCGGTAGGCGTTCAGACCTGTCAACTCCCCGTCCCAGAATGGAGATGACGTCGACAGGGCGAGCAGATGGGGAAGGAAGTAGCGGGCCTGGTTCATCAGGTCGATCCGCAGATAGTCGTCGGCGATTCCTACATGGACATGCATTCCGCAGATGACCAACTGACGTGCCACCTGTTGGTAATCGGCCCTTATCCGCATGTATCTGGGGTGGTTGGTCGTCTCCTGCTGTGCCCAGTTGGCGAATGGGTGGGTCGATGAGGCGATGATCGCCGCCCCGTACTCGCTGACCACCTTCGAGAGGTCACGCCGGAGATTGGCCAGATCGGCTCGTGCCTCCGACACCTTGGAGCAGACCTTGGTGCCCACCTCGATCTGTGCCTGTAGGAACTCCTGAGTCACCTGGCTGCCCACGACCTCGTTGAGGGCGTCCCATAGATCAGGTGGTGGCTCTTTGAGGAGGTCACGGGTCTCCCTGTCGACCACGAGGTACTCCTCCTCGATGCCAATCGTGAACTCAGGACGTTCGATCACCTAGGGGACATTAGAGAGCGGCGTTCGGCGGCACAGTCGTCGCGGACGTGACATCCGGCCAGATGATCGTTGACGATTCCCTCGGACTGCATGAAGGCGTAGACGGTGGTCGGTCCCACAAACGTCCAACCCCTCTTCTTCAGATCCTTCGACAACGCAGTGGAAGTCTCAGTCGTCGGTGGGATGTCGCTTGGTGCCGGTGCTTCCGGCCCGGCCCAGGACCAGAAGTACGTGCTGAGGGATCCGTGCTCGTCGA
>DASTBQ010000165.1:0-5475 GCA_035711995.1 Acidimicrobiia bacterium
TCAGGTCTGGGACACCAGCCGCCGGTTCTTGAACTTGGCCCTCACGAAGTCGGCGTTCATCATCGCGATGAAGTCGATCGAGATGCTCTTGGGGCAGGCCTTCTCGCATTCACCGTGGTTGGTGCACGAACCGAAGTACTGCTCCATGATCTGCACCATGTTCTCGGTCCGGGTCCAGCGTTCCGCCTGACCCTGGGGCAGCAGGTTGAGATGGGAGATCTTGGCCGCGGTGAACAGATTGGCCGCTCCGTTGGGGCATGCGGCCACACATGCGCCGCATCCGATGCAGGCTGCGGCATCGAAGGCGGTGTCGGCCACCATCTTGGGGATGGGGATGAGGTTGGCGTCGGGGGCCGAGCCGGTGTCTACCGAGATGTAGCCACCCGCCTCGATGATCCGGTCGAAGGCAGACCTGTCGACGACCAGGTCTCGCACCAGGGGGAAACCCGCCGCCCGCCATGGCTCGACCACGATTGTGGCTCCGTCCTCGAACTTGCGCATGTGGAGCTGACAAGTAGCGGTTCCGAGCTGCGGGCCGTGAGCCTGACCGTCGATCATCACACCACAGCTTCCGCAGATCCCCTCCCGGCAGTCGTGGTCGAACGCGACGGGCTCTTCGCCCTGGTTGACGAGCCGTTCGTTCAGTACGTCGAGCATCTCCAGGAATGACATCTCCTCCGATATCCCATCGACGGTGTAGGTCTTGAATCCCCCGGTTGCCTCGGGGCCGGACTGACGCCACACCTGGAGGACGATGTTCACTTGTAGCTCCTGGTGGTCAGCATTACGTTCTCGAACTCGAGGGGTTCCTCGACGAGGTCCGGTGAACCGGGGTCGCCATTCCACACCCAGGCAGAGACGTGGGCGAAATTCTCGTCGTCGCGCATCGCCTCACCGTCCTCGGTCTGATACTCCTCACGGAAGTGGCCCCCGCACGACTCCTCACGGGAGAGTGCATCGAGACACATGAGCTGGGCCAGTTCGAAGAAGTCGTCGACACGTCCTGCCCGCTCCAGACTCTGGTTCAGCGACTCGTTGGTGCCCAACACCCGCATGTCGCTCTTGAACTCCTCATGCAGGGCGGGAATGTCGCTCAGGGCCTTCTGCAGTCCGGGCTCGCTGCGGTCCATGCCGCATTGGTCGAACATGATCTTGCCCAGCTCCTTGTGGAACGAGTCGACCGACCGGCTGCCGTTGCTGGCGAGATAACCATTCACCCGATCGGTGACGCTCACCTCCACCTCGGCGAAGGCGGGGTCGTCGGTTGGGACGATGTCCTCGCCTAGGTGGCCAGCCAGGTAGTCCCCGATGGTGTTTGGCAGGATGAAGTAGCCGTCCGCCAGACCTTGCATCAGCGCCGAGGCGCCGAGACGGTTGGCACCGTGATCGCTGAAGTTGGCCTCGCCTATCGAATACAGGCCGGGGATCGTGGTCATCAGGTTGTAGTCGACCCAGAGACCGCCCATGGTGTAGTGCGGTGCCGGGTAGATGCGCATCGGCACCTTGTACGGGTCCTCGTCGGTGATCCGGTTGTACATCTCGAACAGGTTGGAGTACCGATCTTCGATTACGTCCCTGCCGAGTTGATCGATGGCCGAGGCGAAGTCGAGGTAGACCCCGTTTTTGAGTGGGCCGACGCCCTTTCCTGCGTCCACCATGCGCTTCGCCGCCCGGGAGGCGACGTCACGGGGCACCAGGTTGCCAAAAGTCGGGTACATGCGCTCCAGGAAGTAATCGCGGTCCTCGATCGGGATTTGGCCCGCAGGCCGGGATTCGTCGGCGTTCTTGGGGACCCAGATGCGCCCGTCGTTACGCAGCGACTCCGACATCAGAGTGAGCTTGGACTGGAACTCGTCGGACGCGGGGATGCAGGTGGGGTGGATCTGTGTGTAGCTGGGGTTGGCGAATGCGGCGCCCTTGCGGTGTGCCCTCCAGATAGCTGTCACGTTGCAGGCCATTGCGTTGGTCGACAGGTAGTAGACGTTGGAGTAGCCGCCGGTGGCGAGGACGACAGCGTGCGCCGAGTGACTGCTGACCTCGCCGGTGATCAGATCGCGTACCACGATGCCGACCGCTCTGCCGTCTTTGACGACCACGTCGAGCATCTCGGCTCGGGTGTGCAACTTCACCCTTCCCGCCTCCACTTGACGCATCAGAGCCTGGTAGGCACCGAGAAGGAGTTGTTGGCCGGTGGCCCCTCGGGAGTAGAAGGTCCGGGAAACCTGGGCGCCGCCGAATGAGCGATTGTCCAGTAGCCCCCCGTATTCCCTGGCGAAAGGGACCCCCTGTGCTGTGCACTGGTCGATGATGTTGAGTGAGACCTCCGCCAGTCGGTGGACGTTCGCTTCGCGACTTCGATAGTCGCCGCCCTTGAGGGTGTCATAGAAGAGTCGGTAGACGGAGTCGCCGTCGTTGTGATAGTTCTTGGCGGCGTTGATCCCGCCCTGGGCAGCGATGGAGTGGGCCCTTCGAGGGCTGTCGTGGAATGTGAAGACCTCGACGTTGTATCCGAGCTCGCTCATCGTTGCCGCCGCCGAGGCCCCAGCCAGCCCGGAGCCGACGATGATCACCTTGAACTTGCGCTTGTTGTTCGGGTTGACCAGACGCATCGAGAACTTGTGGTTCTCCCACTTGTCGGCGAGCGGCCCTTCTGGAACTTTGGCGTCGAGATGTATCGAGGCAGGTCCTGTCATGTCAGGATCCCGAACGCGACGGCCAGTGGCGGGGCGATGAACCCGATCGTGATGATCCCGGCAAGAGCGGTGGCGATGTAGCGACGCCAGGTGTTGAACCGGGGGTTGTTGATTCCGAGGCTCTGGAACATCGACCAGGCACCGTGATAGAGATGGATGCCGAGCAGGACAGAGGCCACGACGTAGAGCACCGTCACCGGCCAACGGCTGAAGGTGGCGATGAAGTTGGCGTAGACGTGGCCTCGCTCCCAGGTCTCCGGGGCCATCGGCTGGATGCCCCAGGTGAAATCGGCGAGATGGAAGAGGAGAAAAGCGAGGAAGATCGTCCCACTCCAACGCATGGTGCGGCTGGCGTAATTGGCGGCGACGTAGGTGCGGGGACCCTCGTAATTGTCACCCCGAGCCCTGTGGTTCATCAGGGTGAGTGAGTATGCGGCGTGGACGTGGAGGATGAACATCACGATCAGCCCGGTGCGCAGGATCCAGAGGAAGATGTGGTGGGGGAGGATCGGATCGAGGAGGGTGCGCAGCGCCTCCCCGTAGATGTCGATGTCAGGGACCCCGTCGACAGCGGGTAGGAACATCTTCAGGTTCCCCACCATGTGGGCGAGCGCGAAGCCGATGATGCCGAGACCGGTGATCGCCATCACCCACTTCTTTCCCACGGCCGACCTGTAGAACTCGACAGGGAACGGGGCCCGTCTCTTCTCGACTGTCGCCGTCACTTGGTCACCGACATCACTTCCTCAGCATTATGCCCCACTCGTTTCAGACGCGGAGAAATGTTCGGAGGTCGAGCGTTGGTGCGGCTGGCGCAGGTTCGCGACGACCGATTCTCCAAGTACTTGTTGATAACTCGGGGTTGACGGCGCGCGCCCCATCCCATAATGTCAAGCGTGTAATTACACGGTTGTAAGGAGATCCTGAATGCAGAGCAAGCTCATACAAGCCCTAGCGGTGGGTGAGCTTTCCTGGCAGGACTACGCCAATTGCCGTGGCGCCGATGCAGACCTCTTCTTCCCGGAGCGGGGCGCTTCCACCCGGAAGGCCAAGTCCATCTGTGGTGCCTGTGAGGTCAGGGGCGAATGTCTGGACTATGCCATCGATATGGGTGAGAAGTTCGGCATCTGGGGTGGTCTGAGCGAACGGGAGCGACGTCGTGTGCGTCGCGAACGTCAGGTCGCACAACGTCGGGTCAGTTAGGTAGCCAGAGGACAGAGCCTGTCTCTACAGGTAGAGACCTGATGAATCGTCCCGGTCGCCTCGACCGGGAGCGTTGAGCGCCCTCTTCTGCATCTCGGCCAGCTGGGTCTGAGCGCTCATCTGCTGACTCCACAGCGAAGCCTGGATCCCATGGAACAAACCTTCGAGCCAGCCGATCAACTGGGCCTGGGCGACACGCAGCTCCGACTCTGAGGTGTCCTCGTTTGACAGCGGGATCATGATCTCGGTGAACTCCTCCTGGAGCTCCGAGGAGAGGACGTCGCGAAGTTCCTCGACCGACTGCTCGTGAACTCTGGCCATCCGACGTCGGCCGCCGTCATCGAGTGGCGCTTGGCGGGCTTCTTCGAGCATGGCACGGGTCATCGCTGCGATGCGTATCAGCTTGGTGGGTTCTGACACCTCCGGTGCGTCCTGCTCCTCGACTTCGGCAACGATCTCTGGCTTCACTGCTTCTTCCATCGTGCTCCAGCCTATAACCGGTGGGGCGTCAGACAAATGGCCTACCTTGGCCGGCTATGCGCACCGTCCTCGTGTTCACGATCGTCTACACGGTGACGCTCCTCGTCTACGGGCTCAGCGTCGGTAGCCCTCTGACTCTGCTCTACACCGGGATAAACATCGGTCTGTTCATCCTCTTCGGGATCCTCCACATCTGGGCGCGTTGGCCGGTCCATGCCCTCTGGGCGGTTTCACTGGTCGGTCTGGGCAATATGCTCGGAGGCGTCCTGCTCGTCGACGGTCAACCTCTCTACATGGCCGAGGTGCTGGGTCCTCTTGTCTACGACAAGGTGTTCCACGCCGTCGCCAGTGGCGCGATGGTGGTCATCGCCTGGGAGGCGATGAAACGCTGGTCGGGCGGTGTCCACTTCCTCGGGGGACAACTCCTTCTCACCTGGCTAGTCGTGATGGGTGGAGGTGCCGTCGTTGAGATCGCAGAGCTGATCGGCGCCTCCCTCAGCGATGTCAATGTCGGTGACTACGCCAACAATGCACTCGACATCGTCGCCAACGGCATCGGCGCTGCAGTCGGGGTCGTCATCGTGTGGTGGATGGAGCGGTCTCCCCGGCCGTCCTGATTTCTGCTCTTGTCTTCTCGAACCTGCGTCGCAGGTCTGTGATCCACGCCCAAGGCGGTGCATCCTCGGCAAAAGGGGGCCTTTCTGGCTCATCGCAGGGTTCATCTTCTGGTTGACGACTACGGAGAGTGGCGCGAGACTCTTCGACCTAGCTGGGTCGGGAGGCGGCCACAGTGGGCATGTCGTCCGGTGGGAAAAATGCAGCGAGGTCAAAGACCTCTCAGGTGAGACAAGACCTGTCTTGCAAAGAGCCAGGGGCGGCTCTGATCGAAATGGCGATTGCATTACCGATCCTCGTCATGCTCTTGGTCGGAATAGTCAGCGCGGGCGTTGCCTACAACCACCAGCTCTCCCTGACTCACGCCGCTCGAGAAGGTGGTCGATACGGCGCGACACTGCCGGTCGAGTCGATGAGCGATTGGCTCGACGTGATCATCGCCCAGGCCGTGCAAGACGCTACAGGTGCCTTGAATGACGGTGTG
>DASTBQ010000166.1:0-3261 GCA_035711995.1 Acidimicrobiia bacterium
CCCGGGCAGACAGGGTCGATCCGTCTCAACGGCGTCGTCGGTGGGATCGGCGTCCTCCTCGACGCGCGCGATGCGGTCGGCTCCAAGTGCACGACTGTCAACGAGACATGCCGACTCGAGATCGTGACCGTGCTGGAGGAGAACCCTGGCTTTGCAGCGGGTCTCGCGGCGGGTGACGTGGTGACTGCTGTCGACGGTGTCCCGGTCGACGGGCGGGGTTTCTCTGCAATCGTCTCCCAGATCGCAGGCGACGAGACAGGCCAGGTCGAGGTTTCGGTGGATCGGGCCGGAGAACAACTGACGTTCCAGATCGAGCGCGCCGAGCTCGCGGTTCCAACAGTCGAGTACGGAGTGCCACTCGATGATGTCGGATATCTGAGGATCCCCGACTTCGAGTTCGATGTCCCCGCTCTGGTAGCCGACTCGCTCGCCGAGATCATGGCAGAGAACCCGTCTGTCCTGGTGGTGGATCTGCGGGACAACCCGGGCGGCTACGTCGATGCCTTCGTCGAAGTGGCTGACGAATTCGTCGACAGTGGTGTGGTGATGATCAGCGACGCGCCAGGCGAACATCTCGAGTACGAGGCTCTGCCCGGCGGGGCGGCCACTGATCCCGATCTCATCGTTCTCGTCAATCAGGGCACCGCCTCAGCTGCCGAAGTCCTCGCTGGAGCCCTCCGTGACCGTCGGGACGCCGTGGTGGTGGGGACGTCCACGTTCGGTAAGGATGCGGTGCAGATACCCTTCACTTTGCGCAACGGTGGTGAGTTTCACGTCGCGGTCGCCCGCTGGTCGACACCCGATGGGGAAATGGTGGGCGACGGTGGGCTCACTCCCGACGCCGAAGTGGTGTGGCCAGCCGAGGCCACTGTGGAAGAGATCACCGAGATCGCACTCAACGCCGTCCCATGAGCACCAAGAGAGACCTGATAGCCGTCACACTGGTCACCCTCGTTGCCGCATCCTGCACATCTGCGGGGACCGGCCCGGACACGTCGACACCCACGAGTCATCCTGGCACTACGTCGACAGCACCACCCGCCACGTCGACCACCCAACCCACCGAGACCACCATTTCCGAGCGCGATCTCAACCTTGTCGGTTGTGACGAGGCAGGTGAGGCGACCTCCATCGTGTGCGAGGCAATCGACCTGATCGGCGAGCAATATGTCGACGAGATCGATCAGGCCACTCTGGCCCAGGCAGCGACTGATGGGTTGCTGTTGCTCGACGGGAACGACAATGAAGACCCGTTGGAGTGCCCGTTGCCCAGCGAAGACTTCGAGGCGACCTGCCAGGTCGCGGCCGGCGCCGCCGACGACAGCACCGAGGCGGCCGAAGCGATGGTGGCGGGTCTCGTCGCCTTCGCCCTCGACCCCAACTCCGGATACTTCGACCCTGGCGCCCTCGAGATGCTCGAGGAAGAGCAGGAAGGCGAGATCGAAGGGATAGGTGCGTTGGTCTCCCCCGAGGACGAGACGATCCCTGGCGACAACAAACAATGCGGTGTGCTCTCGGACACTTGCAGGCTCTTGATCGTCTCGACGATCGAGGGAGCGCCGGCAGAAGGCGTGGGACTGCAGCGCGACGACGAGATCGTGGCAGTCGACGGCACATCGATCCTGGGCTGGACTATCGACGAGGTGACCTCGATCGTAAGAGGGCCGTCCGGGACCGACGTGACGTTGACGATCGAACGGGGAGACGAGACCTTCGACGTGACGATCACGAGACAGGCGGTGCTGATCCCCATCATCGAAGACGAAGTGGTCGGCGACGTGGGCTACATCAGACTCTGGAACTTCACGGGCAACGCGAGCGGACGGTTCGAGGAGGCAGTGGTCGACCTGCTGTCCGAGGGTGTCGACGAACTCGTTGTGGATCTTCGCAACAACCCCGGCGGATTCCTCACCACGGCCATCGACGTGACCTCTGTGTTCTTGGAGGATGGCGATGTCGTGGTGACCGAAGGCCCCGACGAAACCACCTCCTACCCGGTCAACGGGAACGCGATAGTGCCCGACGACATGGAGGTGACCTTCGTCGTCAACAAGGGAAGCGCATCGGCATCAGAAGTGGTGTCCGCAACCCTGCAGGAGCGGGGACGGGCCAGAGTGGTTGGTGAGAACACATTCGGCAAGAACACGGTGCAGCAGCGTTTCAGCCTCTCCAACGGTGGCGCTCTGAAGCTCACGATTGCCAGATGGCTCACGCCGGAGGGCCATGACTTCGGAGGGACCGGTGTCACGCCGGACATCTCGATCGCAGACATCACCGACCTGGGCACCGCGGAACTGGTAGCCGCGGTCACCGAGACCTGATTCAGCGGGCGGCGATCGGAACCAATCGGGCTCGTCCGTAGGCGATGTAGCCCAGGGCGAGAAGATTGACCAGATTGATCCCGATGTTGGCGAATTCGTCACGGCCGAAATGGAAGAAGATGGCGGCAATCATCACGATGCCCAGACCGATCGCGGCCAATGGCGTCAGCCAAGGCGCGATTCGGGTGACCGAGGGCAGGATCAGACCCAGCCCGCCGAGGATCTCCGCCACACCGCTGACAAGATGCTGTGTGTCGTCGAGGTCATACATCCATGACAGCGGTTCGGGTAGCCCTTCGGGGAGGACGAAGTGCACGATGCCAACGGCTATGAAGTAGACCCCGAAGAGCCACTGCAGGACCCACAGGATCTTGTTCTGCATCGTTTGCGACCCTACACCTCTGTCAGGAGCCATCGGATTCAGGCAGATATCTGTCTCCAGTTGCCTTCCGATACGACCGCGATCTCCCCATCCACTACGACGAAGGCCGTGTCGTCGTCGATCGCGTAGGCGGATCCGCCGATCTCGGCAGCCCAACTTTCTGCGTTCGCCATGGTGTTCTCGGGAAGGTCGGGGTGATCCAGATGCGGGAAGATGGAGAAGTCGACAACTCCCAACGTGGTGTCCCCACCTTCCGGTGGTGACCACTCGACGAAATCGGACCCGATCCTCGGGGTCATCACCATGCTCCCCGCACTCAACCCCACCCACAGCTTCTCAGGCAGCGAATGAAGCAGGTCCGCCACGCCCGATTCTCTCATCCAATGGCAGAGGTACATGGGGTCGCCGCCGTTGGCGAGCAAGACATCCGTGTCCTCGATCCAGCTCTTCCATCGTCTCTCATCGATGCTGGGAAGTGCCGTTAGCTCGAGAATCCCGACCGATTTCCATCCCAACTCGACCATCGGCGTGCCGGCGTCACCTGTGATGAATTGCATC
>DASTBQ010000167.1:0-8456 GCA_035711995.1 Acidimicrobiia bacterium
GAGCCACCACGTAGCTCAGCTCCTGCATCTTCAATGCCCATTCGAAGGCAGTCGCCAGGTTGAACCCCCTGCCCAACACTGCGGCATGTTCGACGTCGACGAGGCGACCGGCAGCGGTACCTGCCTGGTCGTCGGTGGTCAGGGCCCTGGCCGCTAGGGCGGGAAGTTCTGCGACACCGGCGCTCACACCTGTGATCGCCTCGGAGATCGCGCTGATCACCGCCAGTTGAGCCGTGTAGGTCTTGGTGGCGGCAACCGCTAGTTCCGGGCCAGTGTTCAGCGGAACGACGATGTCAGCCGCATCGGCCAGTGGGGAGTCGGGGTCGTTGGTGATCGCAACCCTTGGTCGGCCTTGACGTCGTCCTTCCTCGAGGACCGACACGATGTCGGGTGACTGGCCGCTCTGTGAGATCCCGACGATCAACGCCCCGCTCAGGGCGGGCGGTCTCCGGTACAGCGAGAAAAGAGACGGTGTGGTCAGCGAGACCGCGAGCCGGTTTCGGATGCCCCATACATACTGGGCATAACGGGCCGCGTTGTCCGAGGTTCCCCTCGCCGCTATGACCACGTGGGTGCATCCGGAGAAGCTCCTGGCGACGTCGGCGTAGACAGGACCATTCTCACCGATCGTCCGCTCCAGGCTCGCTGGTTGTTCCCGTATCTCGTCGAGGAGTCCCATGTCAGAGACCGTGCCCTCGGTTGTAGATGCCGGGGATCGAGACGGGGAGCCGACCGCCGAACTCGGAGTCCCCGAAAATCGCCGACACCACAGACCTCATTGACGGCGCGTGGCTGCTGTAGGTGCAGATGTGAGTGGTGGCCTCGGGGTAGGTCGCGAGATCCTGCGGCTCTCGCATCGAGATGGTCACCACGTCGACTCCTGTTGCCATCAGAGACTTGACTAGCCGGGCCTGGCCCGGGTTCGCATTTACGGTCCCCACTATTGCAATGTCCCATCGCCCGGCCCTCTCTGTGAGGGCGGAGATCGTGTTGTGATCGGGGTCGGTGGGGAAGATCACGTATTCAATCGCACCTGGACACCGTTCTCTCATGGCTGCTCCGAGCGACGGTGGGTGCAGGGCAGTGGTGTCTGCCGGTGTCACGTTGGCAGGCTGTGGCTCCAAAACCAGGATCGACGTGTCCGACGAGTAGGTAACGGGGAGCAGGCCGCGGTCGTCGCGGACCAGCGTGATCGACCGTTCGGCTACCTCGGCCGCGAGCTCCTTGTGGGAGCCGACGAGACCAGGCTCTGGGTCTTGCCGGCTCAGGCTGCGTCGCACTCTTGAGATTCGCTCGACCGAGCGAAGCAGTGTCTCGTCTGGTATCAGGCCACTCTCGATGCCGTGGGCGACGGCCGCTCTCGCTCGATCGCGTTGGGGTCCAGTGGCCATGCAGAGCAGGAGGTCCGTTCCTCCCGCCATCGTTGCGATGATGTCACCCTCCAGGTCGCCGTTTTGGTGTACGGCTCCCATGTCCAGCGCGTCAGTGATCACGAGACCGTCGAAGTCGAGCTCACACCTCACGAAGTTCTCGACCGCCTGCCTGCTCATCGACACTGGTATGTCGGCACTTCCAGTCAGCTCGGGGACCGCATAATGACCTGTCATCAGAAGGTCACTCCCGGCGATGATCCCTTCCCTGAATGGAGGGAGCTCGATCGACTCGAGCCGGGAGCGGTCGAGGTGCATGGTGGGAAGCTCGTAGTGGGGGTCGACCGAGGCTTCACCCTTGCCGGGGAAATGCTTGAGCGTCGACAGGACACCGCCGTCCCGGAACCCGTTGACCGCGGCTACCACGTGTCTGGCGACGAGGGATGGATCCTCGCCGAAGCTGCGCACACCCAGAGAAGGGTTCCCAGGGCGGCTCGCCACGTCTGCCACCGGCGCGTAGTTGAGGTTGATGCCGACCGCTGTGAGCTCGATCGCCATTGCTTCGGCCACACGTCTGGTCAGATCGGTGTCGTCGACCGCCCCGAGAGCCATGTTGCCGGCGAACGGCGTGGAGTCGACCAGACCCTGCAGTTGCCCACCTTCCTGATCCACAGCGACAAGGAGGGGGGCGTCGTCCCCGTTCAAGTCCTGGAGATGTTCGACGAGTTCTGCGACCTGATCAGGGGACGACATGTTGAGCCCGCGGAAGAGAGTCACCCCAGCCGGTGGGCTGGTCTCGAGACGTTCCGCGAGCCAGGGAGAGACAGTTTCGCCTTCGAAGGCCAGCATCAGATGTTGGTCGGGTTCGGACATCGAGAATGGGTAGAGATGGATTTGTTAAGTGAACATACAAAGTGCCGATTTGCCCGTCAATCGCACCGTCAGGGGGACCAGGACACCCATCTACCTTCGGCAACCTTGGTGGGGGTCTCGGTGTCGAGACGCTGCACCCAGATACCGATTTCGTCACCGACCGTCCCGGCATAGGCGAACGCCGAACTGTCCGGCGCCCAGAACGCAACAGACTGGGCGTACTGGGGGAAGAAGGGGAAGGTGTCTTGCAGCATGGTCCCGGGTGGGATGTATCCGTCGTACTCCCGGAGGTCGCCATCAGACCAGACGAGGGGCTCGAGTGCGTCCTCACCGGGTACCAGAGTCAGAAGGGAGGACCCATCAGAGCTCCAGAAGAACCCGAGGGCGGGCTCGTCGACAACCGACTCGACCGATCCGGTCGCCAACTCCAGAACCACGACATTTCCTGACGGCACAGTCGGCGTCTGTGCCAGACCTACCTCGATCGCGTCATCGGTACCAGTTGTCTGCAGCGCGACCCTGGAGCCGTCGGGACTCGCCACGAACATTACGAGACCCTCTACATCGGCTACCGCCTCACGGATGCCCGAGTCGTCTTCCAGTACGAGTGCATCGTCCGCAACGTGGAATATCCCGGCGTCTGTCCATTGCGGAGACAGATATGCGGGTCCGGTGGCTGCTGCAGGAGTTCGGTTTCCCGCAGAGTCGATCGTCTCCACCTTGTCCACTCCGACATGGGTCACGAGAACACCACCATCGGGACGCCACGAGAAGTAGTAGGGCGCACCGTTGTCGACCCTCATGATGGTGGAAGCCTCGACATCGACGAGGTTGAAGTCGATTCCGCTGTCTCCGTTGTGAAGGACGCCGAGTCGAGAGCCGTCCGGTGACCATGAGATGTAGAAGGGCAGATTCGCCGTGGTCACCGATCGACTTTCACCGTCGGCCAGGTCATGCAGGACCACCGAAAACCCCGACTCCGCCGCTCGACCCCAGACCAGTGTGGAAGCGTCCGGAGACCATACGGGCTGGGTGTAGAGGATCGGCCCGGCGTCGTCGGTGATGGTTTCCAGATTCGATCCGTCGGGATCCACCACGGCCACATTCCCCGCTGCGTCGAGGATCACGAGCCGACCGATCCCCGCCGGTTCGGTGGAAGTACTGCTTGTGATCGAGTCGCGGTGTGTGGTTGTGCTGGGCTCACCTTCGGCGGTGCATGCGGCGACCAACACGAGTAAACCGGTCAGCATCAGTTGCAGGTGTGGAGCGGGCCACCATCCCGACTGAGACGGTGGCCCGGTACGCATGCCTCTCCTCAGGACTATTCCGCCGGGTAGTTGGCTTCGAGCCATTCACCTGCGATCACCGCGGCGTCTTCACCGTCGATGTCGGCTCGCTTGTTCATCTCCGTGAGGGCATCCTGCTCGATGAGCACGGACACCTCGTTGAGGAGAGTCTCCAAGTCTTCGCCGTAGGCATCGAGGACGTCCATCCGGATCGCGGGCACGAGATTGTCAGCCGGCTGCAAACCCATATCGTCCTCGAGGACGACCCAGCCCTTCTCGGCGATCACGCCCTGACTGCTGAACAGCAGTGCGAGATCGACATCGCCGCCCTCCAGAGCGGCGATCGTGATCGGTCCGGCCGCGTCGAGTGGCACGAACTCGGCGAACTCCAACCCGTACACGGTCTGCAGACCCTGGAGGCAGAACTCGCGCTCGGGACACTCGGGCGGGCCACCAAACCTGAACTCACCAGCAACCGGCTCCAGATCTGAGATCGTGGTCAATCCGTTGGCCTCGGCCGTCTCGGCGGTGACCACGTAGGCGTTCTTGTCCTGGGCCGGGCTGTAGGCAAGCAGTGTCACACCTTTCTCTTCGAACAGTTCTTTTGCCTCTTCCCATGTCATCTGGGAGTCCGATGTCGGCGTTCCGCCGAGGAACGAGTTGATCGCCCCCACGTATTCCGGGACCAGATCGATCTCGCCGCTCTCCAGAGCGGGTTTGACCACCTCTCGGGCACCCAGGTTCATGTTGCGCTCGACCGTGTACCCGGCCTGTTCCAGAGCCTGGGCGTAGATCTCGGCAACTATCACCGACTCGTTGAAGTTGAACGACGCAACGACGATCGGTTCGCCGTCTGCGACTGTCGGTTCTCCACCGGGGACCGTCGTTTCTTCGTCGGTGCTGTCACCCGATCCACACGCCGTGGCTACGAGAGCCAAGACGAGGACCGCCCCAACAGCCCGTTTGCGGAAACTTCTCCGCATGGGTCTTCTCCTTGTGTTGATTGCAAAAGGGCCAAGACTGGCCTGGCCGGTCTGGTAAACCCTAGGTCAGCTCGGGAGATTCCGGGCTATGACCGTCAACGGACACCTCGAGGCACAGTCGCGCGGCCGACGAGCGTGAGACCAACCTCGGCGACGATGGCCAGCAAGGCGACCAGAAGTGCCCCCACCAGCACCTTCCCCTGATTCTGCTGACTGAACCCATCGACGATGAATCGGCCCAACCCACCCCATGCCACCAGGGCACCCAATGTCGCGGTGGCTATCACCTGGACCAGTGCGATCCTGAGACCTTCGACCATGACAGGCGAGGCCAGGGGTACCTCGACACCGGTCACCAGCTGGCCTTCGGTGAGACCCATGCCCCGTCCCGCTTCCACGGTCGACCTGCTCACCCCCTGCATGCCGGCGATCGTGTTGGTGAACACCGGCGGTGCGGCCAAGGCGACGAGGGCGACGAGGACCGGCCACGGACTGAGAACGCTCACCCCCAGCTCGAGGAGGATCATCACGGTGAGCACGAGAATCCCGAAGGAGGGCACCGCCCTCCCGATGTTCACCACTGCTCCGGCGATGTCGGCGCCACGTCTTCGATGTCCCAGCCAGAGTGCCAGAGGAAAAGCGACGATAACTGCGATCACAGTCGCCGCCACCGAGATCCAGACGTGTTGCCACAACCTCACCGGGATCGAGTTGGGACCGGACCACGTCGTGGGGTCCTGGAGAAATGCGACCACCTGGTCCCAAATCATCGTCGCGGCTCCCTGGCCCACGGTGTGAGCCAGCGCTGAAGCCCGAGGAAGATGAGGTCGAGGATCGTGGCGAGGACGATTGACAGCAGCAGACCCACGAGTGTCTGAGTCATCTGACGTGCTTGAAAGCCCCGGTAGATGAAAAACCCATATCCACCCAGCCCGAGAACCACCGACACTGTGACGAGTCCAACCGTCGTCACCGTCGCGATGCGGATACCGGCGATGATGACGGGAAGTGCGAGCGGCACCTCCATCCTCCAGAAGCGGGCCGACCTCGTGTACCCCATCCCATCGGCTGCCTCCACGGTGGCCGCCGGAACCCCGTCTATCCCGGCGACGAAATTCCGAACCAGGATCAGGATGGTGTAGGAAGTGAGAGCGATTATTGCGTTGGTGGCGTTGAGACCGACTAGAGGGATCAGCGCGGCGAACAGAGCCAGAGACGGGATGGTGTAGAGAATCCCAGCTGCGATGGTGATGGGGCCATAAGAGCGCCGCCATCGCAGGATGACAATGGTCAGGCTTATCGAAACGAGGATTCCCAGGGTCACGGAAACCAATGTGAGTGTGATGTGCTGCCAGGTCCGATCGGCGATTTGGTCGAGGTTGCGGCCGATCCAGGCCCAGTCGATCACTCGGTGATCTCCTCGGCGATTCCCTCGAGATCGACCATGCCGAGATATCTGCCCTCGTCGACCACCACCGCGACCCGGGCGTGGCTGGTCACGACCGCATCGATCGCTTGACGCAGTGAGGAGTGAGGGGACAGCGACAGGGCGAAAGGACGGGTCTCGAGTTCGGCGAGTGGTGTGCCATCGAGTGCGTTCTCCGGGACCCATCCCAGCAACATCCCGTCGGCGTCGAGTAGACCGAACCAGTCGACTTCGTGCTCGGACATCGTGGCTCTCGCTTCGTCGACGGTCGAGTCCACCGACACCACCGGCCCGGGGCTCAGGTCGGCTTCCGACACCGTCCGCAGGGCGAGACGCTTCAAACCGCGTTCCCCTCCCAGGAAATCCTCAACGAAGGCGTTCACCGGTTCGGCGAGGATCGCCTCAGGCGCGTCGTACTGCTCGAGAATCCCCCCGATGTTGAGGATCGCCACCCGTGTCCCGAGAAGGAGGGCTTCATCGATGTCGTGGGTGACGAAGACGACTGTTTTGCCCAGTCGCTCGTGGAGATCGAGGAACTCTTCCTGGAGTCTTCCTCTGACGATGGGGTCGACCGCGCCAAAAGGCTCGTCCATCAGCAGAACCGGGGGGTCAGCGGCGAGGGCGCGAGCGACACCCACTCTCTGTTGCTGGCCCCCGGAGAGTTCGGCGGGGTATCTGGCGAGCATTTCCTCCTCGAGACCAACCAGGTCGACCAACTCGTTGACCCGTTGTGTGATTCTCGCCTCGTCCCAGTCGAGGAGTCTGGGGACAGTGGCCATGTTCTCGGCCACTGTGCGATGGGGAAACAGACCGATCTGCTGGATCACGTAACCGATCGACCTGCGAAGGATGTGCGGCTCCACGGCGAGCGCATCCTTGCCACCTATTTCGATCCTCCCCGAGGTGGGCTCGATGATCCGGTTGATCATCTTCAGGGTCGTCGTCTTCCCGCACCCGGAAGGCCCGACGAGCGTGACGAACTCTCCTTCGCCGACTTCGAGGGATAGGTCTTCAACCGCAGGGCGGGTCGCACCGGGGAAGACCTTGGTCACTTCCTCCAGCTTGATCATCGGTGTGTCTGCCAACCTGTCTCCACGATGGACTGTCAAGACCATAAATGAACGTGGGGTTCAGACAGGCCTCCGCAGCCGACTGGTCTGCGATCTGGCCAATCTTCACCACGGTGGTGGGGGAGGGCGACACCTATCCCTATCCACCAGACACCGGTTTCGAGGAAGGGCGTCGTCTCTGGATGGAGGGCGACGACCGGGTCGTCTTCGTTGCGTTGGTCGGTGACGAAGTCGTCGGCACCGCCTATCTCAGGCCAAATCAGCCTGGTCTCGGTGATCACGTGGCCAATGCAGGATGGATGGTGTCACCAGGTCACCGCGGGCACGGTCTTGGTCGGCGGTTCGCCGAATATGTGATCGCACAGGCGAAGTTCGCCGGATATCAGGGGATGCAGTTCAACTCGGTGGTTGCCAGCAATGAGGCTGCAATACGTCTCTGGGAGTCTCTGGGCTTCGAAATAGTTGGCACCGTTCCCGACGCCTTCCGACACACCAAGCTTGGGCCGATGGCGATCCACGTGATGTATCGCCCGCTCTAGACGCACGGGTACCCTCGCGGCATACCGGAACAGAAGGGAGGTGAAGTGTGAAACGCGACTACGCACGGCTCACCAGACCGCTCGTCCGCAAGGACGACGTGCTGACACCGGTGGGCTGGGACGAGGCGATGGCGACGGCTGCCGCAGGCCTGAGCCGCCATTCGGGTGAGTCCTTCGGGCTGTTCAGCTGTTCGAAGGCCACCAACGAGGTCAACTACGTGGCCCAGAAATGGGCGCGGATGGTCATGGCCTCCAACAACATCGACAGTTGCAATCGCACCTGACACGCTCCCTCCGTCGCCGGTCTGGCGGCTGTGTTCGGAGCGGGCGGTGGAACCAGCTCGTACCAGGAGATCGAGGAAACCGATCTCATCGTGATGTGGGGCTCGAACGCGCGCGAGGCACACCCCATCTTCTTCCATCACGTCCTCAAGGGGATCCACAACGGCGCCCGCATGTTCGCGATCGATCCCCGGCGCAGCTCGACCGCGGCATGGGCGGATGTCTGGCTTGGGATCGACGTTGGCTCCGATATTGCGCTGGCCAATGCGGTGGGCCGTGAGATCCTCACTCAGGGTCTGGAGGACCGTGAGTTCATCACAGAAGCGACATCCGGTTTCGACGATTACGCCGAGTGTGTCGACCAATACACCTTGGAACGCGCCGAGAGGATCACCGGTGTGCCAGCTGCGGCAATCCAGGAATTGGCGCAGGCATACGGGGCTGCGGGGACGGCCCAGATCTGCTGGACCCTCGGCATCACCGAGCACCACAACGCCACCGACAACGTACTGGCACTCATCAACCTCGCGCTGCTCACCGGTCATGTCGGGCGATACGGATCCGGTCTGGTCCCGGTGCGTGGTCAGAACAACGTCCAGGGCGGTGGTGACATGGGAGCGTTGCCCA
>DASTBQ010000168.1:0-12738 GCA_035711995.1 Acidimicrobiia bacterium
GGTGGGACGACTCCGACTGTCGAGGCCGAACAGGCGCAAGCCGGAAGCCCCTCTGCCGTGGCCGATGCGTTGGGGCCAGCGGTGGTCCACATCGAGATCCTCGGAGGTCTCGACGCCGGTGGTGGCGTCGGCTCTGGAGTCATCTACGACGAAGCCGGCCTCGTCCTGACGGCACATCACGTCGTTTCCTTCTCGGACGAGGTGACGATCATGACCGCCGACGACCGAACCTTCAACGGACGTGTTGTCGGCCGCGCTCCCGAGCGCGATTTGGCCATTGTCGCCCTGGATGGCGCTGATGGCCTCACCGCCGCCACCATCGCCGAACCCGGAACCGTGGAGGTCGGTGAGCCTGCAATCGCTTTGGGCAGCCCGTTCGGTTTCCAACAATCGGTGACGTCGGGGATCATCTCGGGTCTCGATCGTGAGCTGGAGACCCCAGTTGGTCTGCTCACTGGTCTCATCCAGACCGACGCCCCGATCAACCCGGGTAACTCCGGAGGCCCGCTGGCCGACGCCGAAGCCAAGGTGATTGGTATCAACACAGCTATCGCCTCGATGTCGGGTGGCAATGACGGTGTTGGGTTCGCTGTTCCCGTCGAGGACTTCGACGACCTGATCACCGAGGTCGAAGCCGCAGGCGGCGTAGAGGCTCCGACTCTCCCCGCACCCGAGGGTGGCATGGGCGGTCTCGACTCACTCATCCCCGGGCTCGAGGATCTTCTCCCGGGTCTCGAGGACTTGTTCAACCTCGACGACCCCCAAGGTCTCCAGGGTCTCCCCGGTCTCGAGGAGATGCTCGACGAACTGTTCGGGATGTCGGACCTGCCACCGGAGCTTCAGGAGCTCTTCGAAGGTCTGCTCGGTGTTCCCGGTGAATCAGATGTGCCCGAAGAAGGAGCATGATCATGACAAACGAAGCAACCACCAGCCCGACTTTCGTCTCGCCCGGGCTGCACGCGACGCAACTCCGCGAGGTCAGCGCTGAGCTGCAGCGGGTGATCGTCGGCCAGGAGCGTGTCCTGGAGCGAGTGCTGGTAGCTCTCCTCGCCGGGGGCCACTGTCTTCTCGAGGGGGTCCCCGGGCTGGGCAAGACCCTCATCGTGTCGACTCTGGCCAAGACGCTCGCCGGCACGTTCACCCGGATCCAGTTCACCCCGGACCTTCTCCCGTCCGACATCGTTGGCACGCGCATCTACCGCCCCTCGACGGAGAGCTTCGACGTCGAGCTCGGGCCGGTGTTCGCAAACTTCGTGCTCGCCGACGAGATCAACCGTGCCCCCGCCAAGGTGCAGTCGGCACTGCTCGAGGTGATGGCCGAGCGTCAGATCTCGGTGGGCGGTACCACCTATGAGCTGCCGGCGCCATTTCTCGTGCTGGCCACTCAGAACCCGATCGAGTCAGAGGGTGTCTACCCACTTCCCGAGGCCCAGCGTGACCGGTTCCTGATGCGTATCCCGGTCGACTATCCGACCGCCGCCGAGGAGCACGACATCGTCGATCGCACGGCGAGAAGTCTGCCCACACCAAACACGGTGCTGTCCACCCGGGACGTTGCCGATCTGCAACGTGCCACCAGCGAGCTGTATGTCGACCCTGCGGTCCAGGACTATGCCATCCGGATCGTCCTGGCCACCCGTCATCCCTCCGAGCATGGCGTCGACATCGAGGGCATGCTCTCCTACGGGGCGAGCCCTAGGGCCAGCATCGGTCTGATCGCTGCAGGAAAGGCACTAGCCCTTCTGCGCGCTCGTGACCATGTCCTTCCCCAGGACGTCTACGACATTGCCTACGACGTGCTCAACCACCGTCTCGTCCTGTCGTTCGATGCCGTCGCCGATGGCGTGACCGTCGATGACGTGCTGGTCGAGGTTCTCACCACGGTGGTGGCGCCACGGCTGTCGTCGTCACAGCTGATGGGCAGTAGAACCTCCCTGGTGGGCTGATGTTCAGCAGACGACCCGGGCCCCCCTCGGGTGTCCAGCCTATCCCGCAACGATCGAAGGTGACCTCGCCGTCACAGGTCCCGGTGGACCGGTTGCGCCTCACCGTGATGCGACGGCTCGACGGTCTCCTATCAGGGGACTACGGAGGTTTGTTCCCCGGTCACGGGTCCGAACGAGGCGAGGCGCGCCCGTATGTGCCGGGCGACGACCCCAGACACATCGATTGGGCAGTCACCGCACGCAATCACGAGCCCCACGTCCGCGACATGATCGCCGACCACGAGCTCGACGTGTGGATCGTCTTCGACTCGTCCTCGAGTCTCGGTTTCGGAACCTGTGACGCGACAAAGCACGAAGTTGCTTGGTCGGTGGCCGGAGCGTTTGGTCTTCTCGCCTCGACAGGAGGCAACCGGGTTGGGGCGGTGCGGTCGACCACCGCTGCCGGGAGGACGAGGCCCCAGGTCTTCCCGGCACGTTGTGGCTCGGCGCACACTGCAGCGGTGTTATCCGGTCTCCGGGCCGAGCCCGTAGACGGCGAGCCGGGTGACCTGGCCCGATCCATCGATCTCGTGTCACGGGCGGCACGTCGTCGCGGCATGGCCGTGGTGATAACGGACTTCCTGGGTGGCCCGGTGTGGGAAAGGCCACTACGACAGCTGGCGGCCCGACACGACGTGGTTGCGGTGGAAGTCGTCGATCCACGTGAGGTGGAGATTCCCGATGTCGGGTTGATCGCCGTCGTCGATCCCGAGACCGGGGATCGTCGACTGCTCGACACCTCCGAGGAATCGACGCGCGCCGCATATGCCGAATACATGGCGGACCATCGCAGCCGGGTTGGAGCCGCCCTGAAACGCGCCGGCGCCGATCACCTCGTCCTCCGCACCGACCGTGACTGGGTACTGGACTTTGTTCGTTTCGTCTCCAGCCGGAAGACCCGGCTGATGTCTGCCAGGAGGTCAGCATGATTGAGAGTCTCTCGTTTCTCGCCCCCGGACGCCTCGCCTTGCTGATCCTGCCGTTGGCGCTGACTGCCGGGTACCTGGTACTCGCGGCACGCCGCAGGCGTTACGCCTTGCGGTTCACCACAGTCGGAATGCTGGACAAGATCGCCCCTGACAAGCCCGGCTGGAAGCGGCACCTCACCGCCCTCGGCCTGATCCTTGCGGTGGTCGTGGCTGCCTTCGGGTTCGCCAAACCGGTCATTGCTGGTGAGGTGGTGCAGGACTCCAGGCTGGTGATGCTGGCGGTCGACACCTCGATCTCGATGATGGCCACCGATGTCCCGCCGTCCCGCGTGGATGCAGCACGCGAGGCGGCTGGTGTCTTCCTCGACTCGGTCCCCGAAGGGGTGTCGGTGGGGGTGGTCGGCTTCGACGGCAACGCTCGTCTTCTCATCGCACCGACCACAAATCTCGAGGCGGTGCGCGGTGTGATCGACCGGGCGATCCAGACCGGCAACCTGGGGGAAGGCACCGCCATCGGTGAGGCAGTCTTCCTGGGCATCGACGCCATCGAGAGCACGGCCAGTGCTGGCGGCGGAGACCAGTCGATCGATTCCGAGGAGCCTGCCGGGACCATCGTCCTCCTCTCCGACGGTGACAACACGATGGGACGCCCCAACGACGAAGCTGCTTCTGCAGCCCGGGCCGCGGGGATCCCGGTGCACACCATCGCTTTCGGGACCGATTCGGGCACCATCGACGACCCGATCGCGGGCAACGTCCCGGTCCCGGTCAACGAAGCCGCCCTGAAACAGCTCGCCCATCAGACCGACGGTCAAGCCCTCACCGCGGCCACCGCCGATCAGCTCAGCGACGTCTATGAAGGTCTCGGCGAATCGGTGACCGTCGAACGTGAGCAGATCGAGATCAGTGACTGGTTCGCCGGAGCCGCAATGGCAATCCTCTGTCTCGCCGGTCTTGGCTCACTGGTGTGGGCGGGCCGTCTCCCCTAGAACAGCGTCAGCTGCCCCAGCCCTCGGGCGGCTCGTGGAAACCCGGGCTGAAGTTGTAGTACTCACGAAGGGCAGTGCATAGACCCTCGTCGTCGAAGTCGAGTAGGAGGGCGCCGGCCAGTGTCACCGGGTCGTCGTCGACTTTCATCGTCGTCCAGAACTCGACCACGGCACGTTCCCCATCGACAAGAGGTGCGCCGATCCGGACGGTGGCCTCCGATTGAGAAGCGGTGACTGTCGTCCAATACTCGGCGACGCCTGCCCTACCCTGATTTGGCCGGTCCTGATAGATGTCGTTGCGATAGGTGCCGTCTTCGGCGAATAGGGCCGCAGCCGCCTCACTGTCCGCCTCTTCCCATGCCCGACGATAGGCGTCTGACCATCTCTCCACTGCTGCTGACTCCACCTGGTTACTCCTTGTCCGGTGCGCCGAATCTACTCCGCCGACAGGGCGGTAAACGATTCCCTACAATCGGTTGCGCAATCGGTTGCATCTTTGGTATCACGATCGTATTGTCGGCTGGAGCCCGGTCCGTCCGGGTCCATGAGGAGGAATGAGAGACATGAAACGCTATCTGGCCCTACTCGCAGTGCTTGCGCTCGTGCTCGCCGCGTGTGGTGGTGACGGCGGCACCGACACCACTGTCGATGGGGGGACCGACACGACCGCGGATGGTGGAACGGACACCACGGTGGACGGTGGCACCGACACGACAGCTGGTGGCGGCGAACCCGAGGGCGATCCGATCGTGTTCGCCACATCGCTACCACTGACTGGGGAGTTCTCCGGAGTCGGCTCCAAACATCAGGACGGTTATCAGTTCTGTGTCGACGAGATCAACGCCCGCGGTGGTCTGCTCGGCAGACCGGTTGAGCTCTTGGTGGAGGACAATCGTTCAGACACCGAAGTCGTGGTCACCCAGACCGAGCGGTTCATAACCGTTGACGGCGCCGACGTCCTGTTCGGCACGTTCTCCAGCCTCCTCGGATACCCGGCTTCGACCATCGCCGAGCAGAACGGGATGGTCTACCCGATGCCCTCGTCCGGTGCCCTTCGGGTCTGGGAGCGCGGCTACGAGAACATCTTCTACTTCCAGCAGCTGGTGGCCGAGGAGACCGGCTCCTCCATGGTCGACCTGGTCGACTATTACACCGCCGAAGGCGTCATCACCGAGCCCATGGAAACGATGGCCGTCGTCTCGGCCGATGACTTCTTCGCAGGCGCAATCGCCAACGGTTTCGTCGGCGGTGAGGTGACCTTCCCCGACTCCGACGAGACGGTGAGCCTGGCTCCCGGATACGCGGATGAGATGGGCATGGAGGTCGTGTTCGAACAGCAGTGGCCCGTCGGGTTCACCGATTGGCTCACACTTGCGAACTCGATCGCCGCAGCCGGGCCGGACATGATCGTCATGACGACTGCCTCGGTGGACGAGTCGATCGCACTGCTGCGGGCCCTGGAAACAGTTGGTTACAACGCTGACTTGGTCTACAGCTCACAGGGTGCTCAGTCTGAGTTTCAGGAGGAGTTGGGCAGCACTTCCAACGGTGTGGTGATCCACTCGGTGTGGGCACGTGAGGCCAACTGGGAAGGGACCCTCGTCGGTGAGCCCTACACCAACGAGGACTTCAACACCGGCTTCGAGGCCGCGTACGGACGTCTCCCCGACGAGGACGAGGCTCTGCCATTCGCGGTGTGTCAGGGCATGGAGCAGGCGATCACCGGCACCAACGGCACCGACAACGCTGCGATGAGCGAGTGGCTTCACAGTCGGACCGAAGACGAGCCTGTCCGCACCATCGTCGGCGACTTCATCTGGGACGAACGTGGTCTTCCGCAGGGACGGGCATTCCTGGTCAATCAGTGGCAGGAGGACACCCTTGCTCTGGTCTACCCCGTTGGTGAGTTCGAGGGAACCTCCGATCTGATCTTCCCCAAGCCCCCATTCGGCGGATAGGGAAGCAACAGCGTCAACTGAAGAGTTCGGGGCCTGTCGCCCCCCTCAGGCCCCGAACTCAACAATCAAGAGGTGAGAGTGACAGAATCGAACCATGGCCCTGCTTGAACTCGCCTCGGTAACGAAGACGTACGGCGGCATCGTCGCCGTCGACGGGGCGTCTTTTCAGGTAGAGCAAGGCAAGATCACCGCCCTCATCGGTCCAAATGGCGCCGGGAAGACAACGGCGTTCGACACGGTGTGTGGCGTGGTTCGTGTCGATTCGGGAACCATCACCCTGGACGGGAAGGACATCACGAACCAACGCTCTCACAAGATCACCAAACAAGGCATCGGTCGCACGTTCCAGATCACACGTGAGCTCGGCGAGATGACAGTCCTCGAAAACATGGCGGTCACCGAGGTGCCCAACGGGATAGGCAGCCTGGGCGGGCGTCGCATCACATCGGCCGAGCAGGAGCGGGCGATGGATCTTCTGTCGTTCGTGGGGATCGGCAAGTTCGCCGACCAGCCGGCAAAGAGGCTGTCATACGGGCAGCGCAAGCTTCTCGAGTTCGCCTCCGTGCTCATGGCAGATCCCAAGCTCGTTCTCCTCGACGAGCCGGCCGGAGGTGTCAATCCCGCCCTCCTCGACCGGTTGATCGACCGGATCCGCGAGGTCAACGCTCGGGGAACGACCTTCCTGATCGTCGAGCACAACATGGACGTTGTGATGACTCTCTCCGATTCGGTAGTCGTCATGGCCCACGGTCAGGTCTTGATCCAGGACAGCCCAGAGACCATCCGTGAGGACAAGCGGGTCCTCGATGCGTATCTGGGGGAGGCCTGATGACCGCTCTGCTCCGACTCAACGCGGTGCGAGCCGGGTATGGCAGCGGTCCCGACATCCTCACCGATGTCAGTATCGACGTGGAGCAGGGCAGGTCGTACTGCGTGATCGGCCCCAACGGCGCGGGAAAGTCGACCATGCTCAAGGTCATCTCAGGTCTGCTCAAGCCACGGGACGGTGAGGTGGTCTTCGAGGGCGCCCAGATCGGAGGGAGACGACCCGATCAGATCCTCGGCGCCGGGATCTGCTTCGTTCCTCAGGACCGCACCGTCTTCCCCGACATGACCGTCAGAGAGAACCTGGTGATGGGTGGCTATTTGGTTCGAGATCGTCAGAAACTGGCCGAGCGTCTCGAGCAGGTTATGGAGATCTTCCCGATCCTGTCAGAGAGATCGTCCCAGGCGGCGCAAAGCATGTCCGGTGGTGAGCAGCAGCTTCTTGCGTTGGGTCGTGCCCTGATGATCGATCCCAAGCTGATGATGATCGACGAACCGAGCCTGGGTCTGGCCCCACAGGCCGCCCGCCAGGTCTTCGCCACGATCAGACGGCTTGCCGACGAACTCGGCGTGACGATCCTCATGGTCGAACAGAACGTGCGGATGGGGCTGGAGCTCGCCGATCATGCCTTCGTCCTCGACCTCGGTACCAAGCGGTTCGAGGGAGACTCCTCGGAACTCGCCGAGGACGCCCGGGTGCGGGACCTCTACCTGGGGAGCATGGCTCCTGAGGGGGGGCAGTGACTGCCTTCCTCCAGGTGGTGATCCTGGGGCTGCTCCTCGGTGGTGTCTACGCCCTGATGGCGTCAGGGCTCACGTTGATGTTCGGTGTCATGCGGGTCGTGAACCTGGCACACGGTGCGTTCATAATCCTCGGCGCCTACTTCGCCTATTACCTCTTCGAATGGATCACTCTCGACCCGTTCATCTCGATGATCCTCGCCATCCCGGTCTTCTTCCTGCTCGGAGTTGGTCTTCACAGACTCCTCTTTCCTCGTCTCGAGGGGTCTCACCGGTTCGGGGAGATGACGGTGCTGCTCACCTTCGGCCTTGCCTTCATCGTCGAAGGTCTGATGTCGTTCTTCTTCACCGGCATCTTCCGGACGACGAATCCCCCTTACTCGACGGAGGCATTCATCTGGGGCTCCTTCTTCGTGCCCAAGGGTCAGTTCTTCGCATGCATCGCGAGTGCAGTCCTCCTCATCGGACTGTGGGCCTTTCTGAAGTGGACACGCGTGGGGTCCGGGGTGAGAGCCACGATGCAGAACCGCGATGCCGCCCAGCTGGTGGGTGTCAACGTACGGGGCGTCTCCACCTTCTCGTTTGGCATTGGCATGGCCGTCGCCGGGGCGGCAGGAGCTCTCATCAGCTTCTTGTTCCCGTTCTTCCCCTTCCGGCACTGGCAGTGGATCGCGATCCTGCTGTCGCTGATAGTCGTCGGTGGCATGGGGAGCATCAAGGGAGCCGTGGTCGCTGCCCTCGTCCTCTCCGTCCTCAGTTCGATAGTCACCACGGAGTTGAGCCCGATCTGGGCGCCGCTGACCTTCTTCCTCGCTCTCTTCATCACCCTGATCATCAGACCCCAGGGTCTGTTCGGAAAGACGAGACGGATCTGATGACAGATCTCAAGGACGCCCGGCCGGACACTGCCGAGACCGCCTCCAGGTCGAACCGGACCAGGTGGATGGTCCTACTGGCGGTGCTGGCACTCGCACTGACCCTTCCACTCGCCCGTTTCCTCGGCACCTACAACTACATCCTCCAGGTGGGGATCGTCGTTTTCATGTGGATCGCCCTGACCTCTAGCTGGAACATCCTCGGCGGGTACACCGGGTACATCTCGCTCGGCCACAACGTGTTCTTCGGGGTCGGTGCCTACGTGTCCGGAATCCTCCTCGTCTACAACGACCTCTCGCCGTTCGTCACCGCACCGCTCGCCGGTCTCGTTGCCCTGCTCCTGGGAGTCCTGGCCGGGCTGATCACGTTCCGAACCAAGGGCCCGGCTTTCATCGTGGCGACCATTGCCCTTCTCCTGGTGGTGTTCATCCTCATGGACAACTGGGAGTTCATCGGGGCTTCCAACGGATTGAGCCTGCCGTTGCCGCCTTTCCCTGTCGAGTGGGTGAAAGTCCCGTTCTATTACGCCATGCTGTTGACCGCCATCCTCTCGGTGATGCTGGGCCACCGGGTGGCCCACTCCAAGATGGGTCTGGCCCTGAGGGCGATCGCCGAAGACGAGACAAAAGCCGAGGTCGCCGGGATCAACACCCGTCTCTTCAAGCTGATGGCATTCGCACTCAGCGCCTTCTTCCCCGGTGTCGCCGGAGCGATCTGGGGTTACTCCCTCGCCTACCTGCGACCTACGGCTTTCTTCCTCATTTCGGTGGCGGCGCAGATGGTGTTGATGGCGATCATCGGTGGTCGGGGAACGGTTGCCGGACCGGTGGTGGGAGCCGTCTTCCTGGTGGCCTTGAACGAGTTCTCCATCACGTACTTCGGTGCATCCGAGATCAATCTCACGATCACTGGTGTGGTGATGGTGCTGGCGCTGCTCTTCTTCCCCCTGGGTCTGGTCGGGACTCTACGGGAGAATGGTCGTCTCCCCGTCTGGCTCGACTGGGACTGACCGGCTCTAAGAGTCGGGCGGCGGCTGTGTCGAGTTTCGTGCCGACAGTGTGGGGAGCAGCCTGCGTTTGATCGTCGGTGGTTCCTCGCCGTCGGCTGCCGTCATCATCTCGAGCAGTGCTTCTGCGGCTTCCGCGCCCATCTCCCGGTAGGGGACACGGATCGAGGTGAGTGGTGGGTCGATCATGTCGAGCAGCATCATGTCGTTGTACCCGGTGACAGAGACTTCCGTGCCAACGACCATGCCCCTGTCCCGTATCGCCCTGTACGCACCCAACGCGATCAGATCGTTTGCCGCCACCAGGGCAGTGAGGTCAGGCCTCCGTTCCAACAGATCGGTTGCAGCCTTGTAACCGGGCTCGATCTGGTACCACTCGGCGGACTCGACCACTGTGTCCTCGTGAGCGAGACCCAGGTTCTCCATGTGCTGGTGGAAGCCCTTCAGACGCCCCGCCGCCGTCGATGTCTCCATGGGCCCGGCGAGGTGGCCGATTCGGGTGTGCCCCAGCGCGACAAGATGATCGACTGCGAGACCTATCCCATGCTCGTCGTCACCGACGATAGAGGAGACGTCGGCATCGTCGACGGTCCTGTTGACCAGGATCACAGGTATCCCGAGACGCTTGAGTCGAATCGCGTTCTGCCCGGTGCGTGTGGCCATCGCCAGCACCATGCCGTCGACACGTCTGGCGATCAGAGCATCGATCACCGGACTGAGGGCGGCATGGTCGTGCGCCATCGCCTCTGCGATGAGAGTCGAGTATCCCTCACGCCCCATGGTCGCCTCCACCCCGGCGATGATCGGCCCGAACAGAGGGTTCTCGATGTCCGAGATCACCATGCCGACCGTCATCGACTTGTTGGTTCGTAGACCTTTGGCCAGGGGATTCGGGCTGTAACCGAGTTGGGAAGCGATTCGCAGCACTTTTTCGGTGGTCGCGGGATGCACGACCGAACGGGTCTCTTCGTTGAGAGCACGTGATGCCGTGGAGACGTGCACCCCGGCCTCCCGGGCTACGTCCCTCAAGGTCACTCGGTCCTTGGCCATCGCTCCTTCTCCGGGGTCTGGCGTGGGCTGGTCAGCTCAGCCCGTCGTCGAACTCGATGTTCTCAGGCTGCAGCTCGCGGCCCGAAGCCCGGGCCTCTTTCGTCAGCAGTGCGGCGAAGTCCTCTTCTGCGTAGCCGAGACCTATGCCCTCGATCACCAGGGAGTGGACCAAGGCCGCCAGGGGCAGGGGAACGTCCAGATCTCGCCCTGCGTCAAGACCCAGTTCGAGGTCTTTACGGAGCAGGTGCCATGTGAAAGTGGGGGTGTAGTCGAGATTCACAAAAGCCGGCGATTTGTACCGGGTGAAGATCGAGCCCATGACGCTGTTGTTCAGGAACTCGAGGAAGTCGCTTCGCTTCACGCCGGAAGCCTCGGCAAGCATGGTGATCTCGGCCATCGATTGGGCGACAGTGCCCAACATCAAGTTGTGACAGATCTTGACCAGACGGGCTTGATCTCCATCCCCGACATAGGTGACACCTCGACCGAAATTCTGGAGATGCGGGTGGGCCAAATCGAAGGCTTCCCGGGGGCCGGATGCGACGACGGTCAGCTTTCCCGCCTTGACCACCTTGGGGTTGCCCGAGACCGGAGCGGCGAGCACCTGTGTCCCCCGCTCGGCGGCCATGTCCCGGAGTTTGGCCGAGGTTGGCGTGTCGATAGTTGTCGAATCGACGAGCACCGATGGTGTGGTGTCACCTGCGGTCAGGAGCCCACCCTCCCCGAAGGTCACCTCCATGACGTCGGTGGGCCCCGCCACCATCGTGAACACCACGTCACAGCTGGCGAGGTCGGCGGGTTGATCTACCACCTTGGCGCCACGTCCCGCCAGGGCCTCGGTCTTCGACTTGGTCCGGTTCCATACCCAGACCTCGGTTCCGGCGTCGAGTAGTCGACGCGCGATCGCCGAACCCATTCGACCGGCTCCGATCCAGCCGACTCGGTTGTCTTGCTCGGTCATGGGTGCTCCTCGAACGACTCTCCGCAATCGTTTGCATTGTGAAACGGCGTCGACGAGATGTCAAGCGGATCAGGGGTTATCCGCCAGACGACCCGATCTTGCCCAGGAACCCCCGATCATCTCTACAATCGTTTGCGGGTTTGGTCGGAGCGAGACAAAGGAGACGACCGTGGCCAGCGAAGTGGTCGACCATGTCGACCTGAGTGAACCCATCGTGCGAAGGAAGAAGATCAGCGTCAGCAACGATGGGTCGATGTTGGCGGTGCACGACTACGGCGAGTATGGGACCTTCATGACCGATGAGCCGGTGGCTCATGGGGGCACCGGTGAGGGCCCCTCGCCACTGCAGGCAGTGCTCGGTGCCCTTTGCGGTTGTGAGTCGGTGACATTTCACCGGACCGCTCGGGAAATGGGTTTCGAGTACGAGGGCATCACTTTCGATGCCGAGTTCACGATCGACATCAGGGGTCGTATGGGTATGCGCGGCGTTCGGCAGCACTTTCAGACCGTAAGAGTCCAGGCCACGGTCACCACCGATGAGACCCCCGAACGCCTCTCGGAGGTGGTGGCCGAGACCGAAGCTCGCTGCCCTGTCTACAACCTGATCAGCGACGCAGGCGTCAATCTCGAGGTTCAGTGGGTCCGTCGGCTTCCGGCCTGATCAGGTCGTCTTGGTCACCTTGGAGAGGCCACGTGGCGAATCAGGGTCGTTGCCCTGGGCCACCGTGAGGTGATATGTGAACAGCTGGGCGGCGACAATGGCTGGTATCGGGGTCAGCCACTCCGGGGCAGAAGGGAAGCGGATTACTCCATCGGTGGTGGCGACGTCGGTATCGGTCAGTAGAACGGTAGGGGCGCCGCGTTCGATTGCTCGATCCACCGCCCCCTTCACGTCTGCAGCCGCGGGCCCGTCCGCGACGACGGCCAGCACCGGATACCCCTTGTCAACCACGGCCACCGGGCCGTGGAGGAAGTCAGCTGTGGAGAACGGCTGAGCCACCACGTAGCTCAGCTCCTGCATCTTCAATGCCCATTCGAAGGCAGTCGCCAGGTTGAACCCCCTGCCCAACACTGCGGCATGTTCGACGTCGACGAGGCGACCGGCAGCGGTACGTGCCTGGTCGTCGGTGGTCAGGGCCCTGGCCGCTAGGACGGGAAGTTCTGTGACCCCGGCGCTCACACCAGTGATCGCCTCGGAGATCGCGCTGATCACTGCCAGTTGAGCCGTATAGGTCTTGGTTGCGGCAACCGCTAGTTCCGGGCCGGTGTTCAGCGGAACGACGATGTCAGCCGCATCAGCCAGTGGGGAGTCGGGGTCGTTGGTGATCGCCACCCTTGGTCGGCCTTGACGTCGTCCTTCCTCGAGGACCGACACGATGTCGGGTGACTGGCCGCTCTGTGAGATCCCGACGATCAAC
>DASTBQ010000169.1:0-8997 GCA_035711995.1 Acidimicrobiia bacterium
GCCGGCGATACCCGAGCCCAGGATCCACAGGTGGGTCCACGGGTCCCAGCCGCGGGCACCGATGTTGAGGATGAACATCCAGGTGCCGAGGAGCGCCACGGAGACCGCCACGAACCTGACAAAGGTACGGCCCATCCAGCGAAGGAGGTCCATGCAATGACCCTAACGCTCCAACCAGGTGACGATGAGATCGCCGACCAGCTCTGGATCGTGCATCTGGCTGTGACGGGCGCCTTCGACCACCTCGAGCACCGAGGTGGACCCCGATACGGCCAGGGCGTTGTGGAACTGAACGGCGAAGTCGTCAGACACGAGACCATCCTGGTCCCCGTACATGATCAGGGAGTCGAGTTCGAGGTTCTCGTCGGTGAGCTCCTGGGGGTTCCCTGCAGTCCATGAGTCGGGGTCGGTCTGGGGACTGGCGCCGAAGAAGGCGATGATGGCGATACCCAGTCTGGAGACGTCGTACGGGCCGGCGAGACCAACGAAACGGTTGGGGACACCGGAACCGTCGTAGAGGCAGTCACCGGCGTAGTCGTCACCGGTGAGAGCTACCAGGGCACCGATATGAGCTCCGGCCGAGTGGCCGATGACGGTCACCGACCCGTCACCGTCGGGATGGGAAGCTGCATACCTGACCGCACATGCCACGTCATCGACCGCGCCCGGGTAGCCGGGAAAGTCCCGAGTGGCCAGCTGATATGCGGTGTTCACGGTGAGATAGCCGTTCTCGTTCAGAAATTCGGACAATGGGCGCATGATTGCGGTGTTCCCCGTGACCCATCCACCACCATGAACCAGGACGATCGCAGGGAATGGGCCGTCTCCTTCCGGCACCACCACCTCCCCTTCGATGCCGAACTGGAGACTCGTGGTCGATGCTCCGGCCACAGATGTGGTGGTGACCGGGAAGGTGGTCGAGGTCGTGGCTGTCGTCGATGTGCTGTCCGAACCCGACGTCGTCGACGACTCGACAGTCCCGGCCGACGTGCATCCGGCCAGGGCCAGGATCAGGACAACAGGGATGCAGCCGCGGTGTCTACGTGCCATTCGACCTCGGCATCGCCCTCTCCGATTCGACCTGCTGGAGTGTTCCCAGCGAAGGAGTCGCGGACAGCTTCTGCCTTCGATTCACCTGCTGTGATGACGATCAGACGGCGGGCCGCCCAAAGAAGGGGATAGGTGGCAGTCAGCCTCGCCTCACCCGTCTCCGGGATGACATTCCCCACGTACCACCTCACCTCTTCCTCGAGAGCCACACTGCGGGGGAACAACGAGGCGGTGTGACCGTCTTCGCCGATCCCGAGCAGGATGACGTCGGGGTGACCTTCCTCGTGGAGCGATCGAAGCGTCGCTTCGTAGTAGGCCGCTGAGTCCCCGGCCTCCATCATCTCGGACCACCTCGGTCTGGCGAATCTCGCTCCCACATGGTCTATCAGCGTCTCGATCGCCATTCGACCGTTCGATCTCTCATCGTCGTGGGGGACCCACCTCTCATCTGAGAGCCAAAGGTCGAGCCTCTCCCAATCGATGTCGTGGGTGCGCAATTGCCGATACGTGGCGACGGGCGTCGAGCCGCCGGCGAGCCCGAGTGAGAAACGATCTGTGGCGGACGCTGCCAGCTCTGCAACACGTCGTGCCGCACCAACGGCAACGTCATCCGCGGTCTCGTAGACGACCAGCTCCATCGAAGGGACGGTAACCGAGGTCGTATGGTGTGTAGATGAGCGATCGGGTGACCATCACCTGGGATGACGGCCAGGTCACCGGCTTTCTCACGGGGCGGGGGACTAACGGCGTCGTGTTGGCGCATGGCGCCGGCACCGATCAGGAGCATCCGTCGATGACGGCCCTCCGCGATGGTCTCGCTGCCGGTGGTCTTCGGGTCTTGACGTTCAACTACCCGTACACGGAACGAGGCTCGAAGAGCCCCGACCGTCAGGAGAAGTTGATTCCCTGTCATCGTGCTGCTGCCGACCTCCTCTCCAACGAGGTCGACCAGATCTACCTGACCGGCCGGTCCATGGGTGGGCGGATCGGCACCTACCTCGTGGCGGAGGGCTATCCGGCTTCCGGGCTCGTCCTCTACGCCTATCCACTGCACCCCGCGGGGAAGCGGGACAAGCTGCGAATCGATCAATTCGACCAGATCGACGTCCCCATGCTCTTCTTCCAGGGGACCAACGATGCGCTCAGCAACATGGATCTGTTCAATCGGCACATCGCCCCACTTCCAACCGCCGAGGTGGTTTTCCTCGAAGATGCCGGCCACGGCTATCGCGGTGGCGGCTGGAATCTGGAGTCGATCACGCAGCGTTACGTGAGTGGGACGATCGAGTGGATCAGCCGGCTCTCGTCTGGCAGAACCGCCTGATTCAGACCATAATCGAGGTCTCACCTCTTCTCTTGCAAGGAGTTCTTTCAATGTCTCAAGTAAGCCTGCGCGCCCAAGCCGGCAGAAAGCCAGGCTCACGCGAGTCGCGGCGCATCCGACGCACCGGTCAGGTTCCTGCCATCGTCTACGGAAGCGAACTCGAGCCCATGGCGCTCCAGATCGACTCTCACGATCTCCACATGGCTCTCCATACCGAGGCTGGGTCCAACGCGATCATCAGTCTCGAGATCGAGGGCGGTGACACCTTGACCACCATGGCCCGTGTAATCGATCGACACCCCTTCCGCAACGAGTACCGGCACATCGATTTCGTGACAGTCGACCTCACCAAGAAGGTCCACGCCGAGGTGGCACTCCACTTCGAGGGAACAGCGATCGGGGTCAAGGAGGGCGGTGTGTTCAGCCCCCGTCGCACTCATGTCCTTGTCGAGGTGCTTCCAACCGAGATCCCGGCGTTCATCGAGCTCGACATCTCAGACGTCGAAGTCGGAGGCTCGCTGCGTATCGAAGACCTCCCCGAACTCGAGAACGTCGTCTATCTCGAGGAGCTCGATGCAGTGATCATGTCAGTGACGGTGCCTGCCGCTGAGATCGAGGAGCCGGAGCCCACCGAGGACGAGTTGCTCGAGGGCGAGGAGCCGGCCGAGGGTGAGGAGAGCGAAGAGGGTGCTGAAGAGGCTGAGGCTGGGACGGAGGGCGAGGAGCCCGAAGCCAGCGGATAATCCGGTGCGAGTCGTCGTCGGTCTTCGCAATCCCGGAGCCGAATACGAGGGCACCAGACACAACGTCGGGTTCGAGGTGCTGTCAGCCGTCCTGGACCGGGCCGGTGAGACGCTCTCGAGAGGGCCTTCCCGAGTGAGGGCGATGATCGCCTCGACCGGGATCGCCGAGGACCGAACCCTGTTCGTCGTGCCCGCCACGTACATGAACGAGTCGGGAGACGCGGTCAGGGCAGCCCTCGACTACTACAAGGTGGGTCCTCCCGACCTCCTCGTCATCCATGACGACATCGACCTCGCCTTCGGTCGTCTCCGTCTCCAGGTCGGCGGGGGGAGCGGTGGTCACAACGGGATCAGGTCGCTGGAGCGGGCTTTGGGCACCAAGGAGTTCTCCAGGCTCAAGGTCGGGGTGGGTCGACCTCCCGGATCCCAAGACCCCGCCGACTTCGTTCTGCGCAATTTCACCAAGACAGAGCGGCCCGAGGTCGACCTCTTGGTTGTCGACGCCGCCGATGTCGTTGAGCGTTGGCTGGATGATCGTGATCGAGCTCAGGAGACAGCCGCGCTGCGGGGTAGGGGTGATGACTGAGGGATCTCACCTCCGCCCAGAAGGGATTATCTGGTCATGACCGCCTACGTGGGAGCCATCGACCAGGGGACGAGTTCGACCCGTTTCATGATTTTCGACGATGGGGGCAGGGTCGTCGCCATGGCCCAAGAGGAGCATCAACAGCTCTTCCCGAAGCCAGGGTGGGTCGAGCACGATCCAAACGAGATCTGGGCCAAGACCGTCCGGGTGATCGAGGCGGCCCTAGACCAGACCGACATGACGGCTAGAGATCTCGACGCCATCGGTATCACCAACCAGCGTGAGACGACTGTCGTCTGGGATCGCGAAAGCGGTGATCCGGTAGCCAACGCCATCGTCTGGCAAGACACCAGGACCGCCGACCTCTGTGCTGCGTTGGGTGGCGACGTCGGACCGTCTCGTTACCAGCAGACGACGGGGCTCCCGCTGGCCACCTACTTCTCAGGCCCCAAGGTCCGGTGGCTGCTCGATGAACTCGACTTGAGCGAGAGGGCCCGGCGTGGCGACCTCGCCTTCGGGACCATCGACAGCTGGCTGACCTGGAAGCTGACCGGCCATCACGTGACCGACGTGACGAACGCCTCACGCACGATGCTGATGGACCTGGCCACTACCTCATGGGACTCCGACATTTGCCTGGAGATAGGTGTTCCCACCCACATGCTCCCCGAGATAGTGGCATCGGTCGGGCACATCGCAGATTGCGAAGGCATCCTCGACGGGGTTCCCCTTCGTGCGATCCTCGGCGACCAGCACGCCGCCCTCTTCGGACAGGCTTGCTTTCAGCCCGGTGAAGCAAAGAACACCTATGGCACCGGGAACTTCATGCTCTTGAACACCGGCACCGAGCCAGTGCCTTCCGACGCCGGGCTGCTCAGCACTGTGGCCTATTCGATCGAGGGAGAGCGACCGGTCTACGCCCTGGAGGGGTCGATAGCGGTCACCGGCTCGCTGATCCAGTGGCTACGAGACAATCTCGGCCTCATCAGATCGGCAGAGGAGGTTGAGGAGCTGGCGTCCTCGGTGGAGGACAACGGGGACGTCTATTTCGTCCCAGCCTTCTCGGGTTTGTTCGCCCCCCACTGGAGACCCGATGCGAGAGGTGTGATCGTCGGGCTGACCCGATTCGCCAACAGGGGGCACATAGCGAGGGCCGCCCTGGAAGCCGCGGCCTACCAGTCAGCCGACGTCCTCGAGGCGATGGTCGCCGACTCAGGGGTCGAACTCTCCCAACTCAGAGTGGACGGGGGAATGACTGCCAACGATACGTTGATGCAGTTCCAGTCAGATCTGCTCGGGGTCGATGTCGTTCGGCCGGTTGTCACCGAGACGACTGCACTGGGCGCTGCCTATGGAGCCGGTCTGGCGACCGGGCTCTGGCCAGACCTCGACGCGATCAGGTCGATGTGGGCCGAGGATCGCCGCTGGTCACCCACCATCACGGACACCGAGCGGGAACATCTGCGTCGCAGGTGGGGTGAGGCTGTCGAACGCTCACTGGGCTGGGTCTGAGACATCGGCGATCAGCCCTCGCGCCGTCGGCGGCACCTCATTTATGATCGAATGAGGAATCGACGATGGCGATGAACTTCCCAAATGCTCTGGCGCTATTCCGGATCGTCATGGTTGTGCCGATCATGGCATTCACCCGCGCCGACCAGATCGAGCACAACTTCGTGATCGCCGGCGCCCTGTTTGCCATCGCTGCCTTCACAGACTTCCTCGACGGCTATTGGGCCCGTCGCACCACGGGAGGCACCATCCTCGGCGCATTCCTCGACACCACCGCCGACAAGATCATGGTCACCGGTGCCCTCCTCGCCCTGGTGTCGGTGGATCGGGTGTCGATCTGGCCAGCGGCCATCATCATCTTCCGGGAATTCACCGTCATGGCGTTGCGTGGGGTGGTGGCTCAGAAGGGCGGGCTGATCGCCCCTTCCACCTGGGGAAAGCTGAAGGCATTCAGCCAGTACGTCGCGATCCTCTTCGCGTTCGTGCGGTTTCCCGAGAAGCTCGGCCCGTGGTACTTCGATCAGTACCTCATGCTCATCGCCGTGATCGCGACGGTGGGCTCGGCGTGGGGATATCTCACGGCATTCTGGTCGGTGGTACGCGGCGAGCCGACTGAAGCCAAGACGTGAAGGTCGCTGTAACCGGGGGTTCCGGAGTGGTAGGCCGTTCCGTCGTACGCCGTCTCAAGCATGAAGGTCACGAGGTGACGGCTCTGGCCCGTTCCGTGGGTTCGCTCCAGGTCCTCGACGGTCTCGGCGCGGCGGTGGTCACCGGTGACCTTCTCGATCCCCATGTGCTCGACCGGCTCGTCTCGGGAAACGAAGTCGTGTTCCACGTCGCCGGAGTCAACGAGTTGTGCTTGCGCGATCCCACCCGGATGTGGCGAGCGAATGTCGAGGGCTCAGTGGCTGTGTTGGATGCATGCGAGCGCAACCGAGTGAGGCGTCTGGTCCACACCTCTTCGGCGGTGACCATCGGTGAGGAGCGCGGGATCACCGCCGACGAGAGCACCAAGCATCGGGGTCACTTCCTCTCCGAATACGAGAGGTCGAAGACCGTGGCGGAGCGTCTGGTTCTCGACAGGGCGGGCAAAGTGGAAGTTGTCTCGGTGAATCCCTCATCGGTACAGGGCCCGGGCAGATCATCCGGCACAGGGGCGATCTTGTTGGCCATCGCACGTGGCACGACACCACTTCTGGTCGACGCCACGATCTCCCTTGTCGACATCGATGATTGTGCTCGAGGCCACCTGCTCGCCGCAGAACGTGGGATGTCAGGGGAGCGTTACATCCTCAGCGGTGCGGTGCTCGACATCCGGACGGGCGTCGAGATGATCAATCGCCTTCGAGGGAGAAAGACCCGGCCCCGGTTCGTGAAACCCTCCGTCGTCAGGGCGCTCGCCCCGATTGCGGCTGGAGTGTCCCGGCTCACGGGTCGTGAGGTACCGCTCTGCCCCGAGTCGGTCCGTGTCCTGCTCGCCGGCCACCGCTACGACGGAACACGGGTAACCAGAGAACTCGGACTCGAGTACACCGATCTGGGTGAGACATTGCACCGCACCCTCCATTGGTTCGAGGAGGAAGGTCTGCTCTGAGTCGACCGTGACGTTGGGTTTTCACGGTGGTACACACTTCTCATGGCTTTCATCGACCACATCGACAACGATGACTTCGACACCTCGGTGCTCCCTTCCGACGACTTCTACAGTCATGTCAACGGGGGTTGGCTGGCGGCCAACCCGGTCCCGGCCGAATACCCCGCTTGGGGTGCCGCCTACGAGGTCCACGTGCGCAACGAGGACGCCCTTCACCGCATCCTCCAGGAATCTATGGAGAAAGAGGCGTCCGAAGGAACCCCGGTGCAGATGGTCGGCGACTACTTCGCGACAGGCATGGACGAGGCCTCGATCGATGCGGCGGACATCATCCCGCTACAGCCATACCTGGAAGGCATCGCCACCGTGGTCGATCTCGAATCGCTCGCCCTGACCTTGATCCAGTTGCAGCGAATCGGAGTTGGAGCGTTCCATTCGCTCTCTGTCGCGTCGGACTTCGATGATGCCGGAAAGTACCTCGTCTACCTCGGTCAGGGAGGTCTCGGTCTCCCCGAGCGGGACTACTACCTCCGTGACGACGAAAGGTCGACCGTTCTGCTCACCGCCTACACCGAGCATGTGGGGACACAGTTGGCCAACCTGGGCGAAGACGAAGTGGAAGCAGCCGCCGAATCTGTGGTTGCCCTGGAGAAGAGACTCGCCGCGGCATCTCTCCCGGCGGAGAAGCTCAGGGACAGAAAGCTGACTCTCAACCGTTTTCGCGTCGACAAACTCGACGAACTGATGCCCGAGTTCGGCCTGACCTCCTACACCCGAGCCCACGGTGTGTCCTCGAAGACGGTGAACGTCGACAACCCTTCGTTCTTCTCCGACCTCGATCAGACGTTGCGGGAGACCAACTTCGAGGTTGTCCGCACCTATCTCCGCTGGCACCTCGTGCGCAAGTTCGCTTCGTCGTTGCCGGCGAGGTTCGAGCACGCAGCATTCGACTTCTACGGCAGGACACTCGGTGGCCAGCAGACGCAACGGGCTCGTTGGCAACGAGTTCTGGCCACGGCGTCGGCCGACATCGGCGAACAGGTGAGCCGTCTCTACGTCGACTCGGAGTTCTCCGCCGAGGCCAAGTCTCGATGCGAGGAGATGGTGGGCCGTCTCATCGAGGCCATGCGGAGCTCTATCGAGAACCTGGACTGGATGACCGAGGACACCAGGAAGGCGGCGCTCACCAAGCTCGACTCATTCGACTACAAGATCGGATACCCCGACGAGTGGCGTGACTACTCCGGTCTCGAGATCGGCTCGGATGCCTTCGTGGCCAACCGCATACGTTGCGAGGTCTTCGAGCACGAGCGGCAGTTCGGGAGACTCGACGAACCGGTCGACCAGGGTGAATGGGAGATGCCCGCCCATGTCGTCAACGCGTACTACCACCCGCTCCTCAACGAGATCGTTTTCCCCGCCGGGATCCTCCAGCCCCCCTTCTTCTACGAGGATGGCGATGACGCGCTGATATATGGCGGCATCGGCACCGTGATCGGGCACGAGATAACACACGGATTCGACGATCAGGGAAGTCAGTTCGACGAGAGAGGACGCTTCCGAAGCTGGTGGTCGGAACAGGACCGGGCCGAGTTCGAACGCCGAGCCGAGGTGGTTGCCGACCAATTCTCCGAATACGATGTCGCCGGAGATCAAAAGCTCAATGGCCGCCTGACGCTCGGGGAGAACATCGCCGACCTCGGTGGTCTCAAGCTTGCTTATGACGCCTTCACCTCGACTCTCGATGGTGACGAGACCGAGATCGGAGGAATGACCCCCCGGCAGAGGTTCTTCGTCTCTTATGCGACGATCTGGAGGACCAACTACACCGAGGCATACGCCCGGATGCTGGCGAATGTCGACGTCCACTCACCGAGCTTCGTTCGCGTCAACGGCCCTCTGTCGAACTTCCCTCCGTTTGCCGACGCGTTCGAGGTCGAGGAACAGACACCGATGCGTCGCCCAGAAGGAGAACACGCCGCGATTTGGTGAGCGGCTCACTGGGGCGGGCTGATACGGAGGAGCACACTGCGGACGCATCGTTACGATCGGCCGTCCGATGTCCGCTTCCCTTCGGCCCTTGCTTGCTGACTGGAGGTCGGCGCCGCTGCCCGATCTCGACGCCACCTGGGCGGTTCCGGCTCAGGGCCGCGCCTTTGCCGTGGCGGGACTGTTCGAGAGCATCGGT